>DASZNB010000115.1:0-15431 GCA_035551395.1 Solirubrobacteraceae bacterium
TCCGTCGAGGTCGACGGCGTGATGGCGCTCGTCGAGATCGCGGCCGGACCGTTCCGGCTGACGGCGGCGATCACGCGCGACTCCGTCCACGAGCTCGGCCTCGCGCCGGGCGTTCGCGCGAGCGCGCTCGTGAAGGCAACATCGGTGATGATCGAGCGCGACGAGTGATCGGTCGCCACGCGCGGCGAAACGGGACCGTGGCGCTCACGCTTGTGGCTGCGCTCCTGCCGGCGGCCTGTGGGTCGAGCTCCAACCCCCAGCTCGACGTCTCGGCTGCCGCCTCGCTGCGCCAGGCGTTCACGCGCTACGGCCAGCAGCTGGCCTCGATCGAGGCCCGCTTCTCGTTCGCCGGCTCGGATGCGCTGGCCGCGCAGATCGAGCAGGGAATCCGCCCCGACGTGTTCGCCGCGGCGAACACGCAGCTGCCCGCGACACTGTTCGCCAAGCGCCTCGTGCTGGCGCCCGTGGTGTTCGCGGCCAACCGGCTCGTGCTCGCGGTGCCGGCGCATTCACGCATCCTCAGCCTCGCGGACATCGAGCGCCCGGGCGTGACGCTCGCGATCGGCACGCCGACCGTGCCCGTGGGCGCGTACACGGCAAAGGTGCTCGCGCGCCTGCCTGCCGCCCGGCAGCGCGTCGTGCTCGCCGACGTCGTCGATCGCGAGCCGGACGTCACGGGAATCATCGGCAAGTTGAGCGAGGGGGCGGTGGACGCCGGCCTCGTGTACGCGACCGACGTGACCGCGGCGGGCTCCCGGCTGCGGGCGATCCAGCTTCCGGCCGCGCTCCAGCCGCAGGTCGCCTACGCGGTCGCGATCGTCCGCGGCAGCCGGCACGTGACGCAGGCACGTGCCTTCATCGCCGGCCTGCTCCACGGCGCCGGCAGGCTCGAGCTGCTGCGCGGCGGCTTCCTGCCGCCGCCGTGAGCGCTCCGGCGCTCGCCCGCACGTCGCGGCCGCGGCGATGGTTCGGGGCGTTCCTGTTCCTCGCTGTCGCCCTCACGCTCACGTTCCTCGTGCTGCCCGTGCTGGCGATCTTCGTCCACACCTCGCCCGCGCGCCTCGTATCGAGCCTCGCAGAAGCGCAGTCGCTCGACGCGCTGCGCCTGAGCCTCGAGACGAGCGCGATCGCTGTCGCGGCGATCGTGCTCGTCGGCACGCCCGCCGCCTATCTGCTCGCGCGGCGCCCGTTCCGCGGCCACGCGGCGGTTCTCACGCTGCTCGAGCTGCCGCTCGTGCTGCCCCCGGCCGTCGCCGGGATCGGCCTGCTCGCGACGCTCGGACCGCAGGGGATACTCGGCGGCGCGCTCGCCGACGTGCATCTGCAGGTCGGTCTCAGCACCGCCGCCGTCGTGATCGCGCTCGCCTTCGTGGCGTCCCCGTTCTACCTGCGCCAAGCGTACGCGGCCTTCGCGGCGGTCGAGCGCGAGCACCTCGAGGCGGCGCTCGCGCTGGGGGCGCGGGAGGCCGGCGTGTTCCGGCGCGTCGCCGTGCCGATCGCGCGCCCGGGCCTCCTCGCCGGCCTCGCGCTCGCGTGGGGGAGGGCGCTGGGCGAGTTCGGCGCGACGCTGATGTTCGCGGGCTCCTTTCAGGGTGTCACGCAGACGGCGCCGCTGGCGATCTATGACGAGTTCTCGAGCGACTTTCCCGCCGCGCTCGCGCTGTCGGCGCTCCTCGTGATCGTCTCCGCGGCACTGCTCTTGACCGTCAAGCTGCTCGTCGGGCGCGATGGGGATGGGCCGCTCTGAGGCGCCGGCGCGTCAGCCGCCGATGTAGGACATCTCGACCTTCGCCGCGGCCACCCCGGCCACCGCGGGCTCCGGTGGCGCAGCTCCGGCGCCGTTGCCCGCGCGCAGCGCGGAGTAGCGATCGTCGCGAGCGGTCCAGATCGTGCGTAGCCGGCTCGCGATCTCCGCGTCGGAGGCGCCCGCGCGCAGCAGCCCGCGCAGATCGTGGCCGGTGCGCGCGAACAGGCAGGTGAAGAGGCGTCCGTCGGCCGACAGACGCGCGCGTGTGCAGCTCCCGCAGAAGGGCGCGCTGACCGAGTGGATCACGCCGATCTCGCCGCCTCCGTCGGCGTAGCGGTAGCGCGTCGCCACCTCGCCCGGACGGTTCGGGGGAAGCGCCTGCAGCGGCCAGCGAGCAGCGATCGCGGCGAGGAGCTCGTCTGCGGGCACGACCTCGTCGAGCCGCCAGCGGTTCGTCGAGCCGACATCCATGTACTCGATGAAGCGCAGCACCTGCGGGCGGAAGCGGAAGTGCTCGGCCATCGCGAGCACGCTGTCGTCGTTGAAGCCGCGCCGCACGACCATGTTGACCTTGACGGGGTCGAGGCCCGCGGCGCTCGCCGCCTCGATTCCCGCGAGGATCCGCGCTGGAGCGACGGCGGTGTCGGTGACCGAGCGCAGTACCTCGCGATCGAGCGAGTCGAGGCTCACGGTTACGCGATCGAGGCCCGCATCGGCCAACGCCTGCGCCCGCGCCGCCAGCAGCAGCCCGTTCGTCGTCAGCGCGAGCTCCTCGATGCCGTCGATGCGCCGGAGCATCTCCACGAGCCGCTCGAGGCCGCGGCGCAGCAGCGGCTCTCCGCCCGTGAGCCTGACCTGCGTGACCCCCTCCCCGGCGAGCACGGCCGTCAGGCGCGCGATCTCCTC
This sequence comes from Solirubrobacteraceae bacterium, assembly GCA_035551395.1. Lineage (GTDB taxonomy): Bacteria > Actinomycetota > Thermoleophilia > Solirubrobacterales > Solirubrobacteraceae > Palsa-744. Next base: position 2,654 of record DASZNB010000115.1, read on the forward strand.
GAAGCTGAGCAGCTCCGCGCGTTCGAGGAAGGCGTGCCCAGGCCCGAAGACCTCGCGCGGCATGCAGTAGCGACAGCGCATGTTGCAGCGGTCCGTGACCGAGATGCGCAGGTCGCGTGCGGGCCGTTCGAGCCGGTCGAGGACGATCACGCAGGACCTCTACCCTCGATCGCGGTGCGGCTAAGCTGGCGGGCGTGACGAGGGACGAATGGATCGCCGCGTTCGCCCGCGAGGCCGCGGTGCCGAAGCCCACGCCGGAGGAGATCCGCCAGCTGCTCGACCTCGCCGGCAGCGCCGCGCACGCCTCCGAACGCACCGCCGCGCCGCTCGCCTGCTGGATCGCCGGGCGCTCCTCGCTGTCGCTCGAGGAGCTGCGCGTGGCGGCGGAGCGGATCGGTGCGTCGGGCGCAGAGACGCTCCGCTCCCCGCCCGCCGGCTGAGGCGCGGGCCCGCGGCGGCGCCGTCATGAGAGCCACGCCTCCGCGCGAGCGGCGTCCTGAGCGTCGTTGACGTTGAAGCAGAGGCGCGGGGGGCTGCCGAAGCGCCCCAGCTCGCGCTCGTCGAGAATGCGCGGCTCGAGCGCCTCCAGCGCGGCGCTCAATGGGCGCTCGCGCGCGAGCGCGTCGGCCAGCGCGGGCCGGTCCGCCCAGGTGCAGCGGGCGAGCAGCGGCTGGGGACGACCGCCGACCTGCGCCATCGCGGCGCCCTCCAGACCACCGATCCAACGCAGCAGGGCGCCGGTCAGGAACGGCATGTCGCAGGCGCTGAGCACGACGTCGGCGGAAGGGTGGCGCTCAGCGGCGAAGTCGAGCGCAGCGAGCACGCCGCAGAGCGGATGGGTCGGCTCGCCGGGCTCGAGCACGATCTGCTCGGCGAGCCCGGGCAGCGGCGTGCCCGCCTTCGCCACGACGATCGTCTCGAGGCCCGAGTCGCGTGCCGCGGCCAGCGCATGCGAGATCAGCGGCCGGCCGGCCAGCTCGACGGTCGCCTTGGCGCCGCCGATCCGGGTGCCGCGCCCGCCCGCCAGGACCGCGACGATTGCGCTGTCTGTCCGCATCGCTCGAGTGTCGCACTACAGTCCCAGGCGATGGCGGTGAGCGGACAGCCGCAGGCGCCCGTCAGCGCCCTGCTCGAGCTCGACGAGGCCCGACGGCTCGTCCTCGGCGCGACCCGGCTGCTCGGCGGCGAAGACGTGGAGCTCACCCACGCGCTCGGGCGCGCGCTGGCCGAGGATGTGCTCGCAAGCGAGCCCGTGCCCGCGTTCGACAGCTCCGCGATGGATGGCTTTGCGGCCCGCGCGGAGGACCTCGCGGGCGCGAGCGCTACAAGCCCGGTGGTGCTCAGCGTCGTCGACGAGTCGCGCGCGGGCGCACCGGCCGACGCCACCCTCATGGCGGGTCAGGCGATCGCGATCTCGACCGGCGCGATGCTGCCGGCGGGTGCCGACACGATCGTCCGCCTGGAGGACGCCGTGGGGGCCGAGGACCGCGTCGAGGTGCTCGTCGCGCCCGCGCCGGGACACGACGTGCGTCGCGCCGGCGACGACGTCGGCGCCGGCGACACGGTGCTTCGCCGCGGCGTCGAGATCGGGCCCGCCGAGCTCGGCGTGCTCGCCTCGCTGGGACGCGACAGCGCGCGCTGCTCGCGCCGTCCGCGGGTTTCGCTGCTGACGAGCGGCGACGAGCTGATCGCGCCGGGAGCCGGATCGCGCCCGGGGGCGGTGCGCGACTCGAACAGGTTCACGATCTCGGCGCTCGCGCGACGCGCGGGAGCGGAGCTGGGCCGCTGCGCGACAGTCGCAGACGACGCCGAGCGGACCGTCGCGGCGCTCGCGCTCGCGGTCGAGGACGTGGACGTCGCGGTGATCTGCGGCGGCGTGTCCGTCGGCGTGCACGACCACGTGCGGCCGGCCCTCGGCGCTCTCGGCGCCCAGCAGGAGCTGTGGGGCATCGCATTGAAGCCGGGGCGCCCGACATGGTTCGGCACGATCGGCGAGACGCTCGTGTTCGGCCTGCCGGGCAACCCCGTCTCGGCGATGGTGACCTTCGTCCTGCTCGTCCGCCCGGCACTGCGTGCGCTCGCAGGGCTCGCGCCGCTGCTTGCGCGCGCGACAGCCGTCCTCGACCACGACTACGCGAAGCCGCCGGGACGCACCCACGCTGTGCGCTGCCGTCTCAGCGAGCGCGAGGACGGCTGGCACGCCGAAGCGTGCGGGCCGCAGGGCTCGCACGTCCTCACCTCGATGCTCGGCGCCGACGCGCTGGCGATGATTCCAACCGCATGCGATGGCGTTCGCGCAGGCGAGCGCGTCGAGATCGAGTGGCTGGGAAACGGCGCCGGGGCGGTGCTGTGATGGTCGTCGAGGTTCGGCTGTTTGCGATCCTGCGCGAGCGCGCCGGGTGCGAGCGAATCGAGCTCTCGCTCCCAGCCGGAGCGACGGTCGCCGACGCGCTCGCGCGACTCGCGGAGCTCGACACGCTGGCCGAGCCGCTGGCTCGGCTGTCGATCGCGATGGCGGTCAACCGCGACTACGCCGCCGCCGACACCGTCCTGCAGCCGGCGGACGAGCTCGCGCTGATTCCACCGCTCAGCGGGGGTGCCGCGAGCGGCAGGTCGGCGCCCAGCGCGACGCCGCACGTGCGTGTCACCGCGGAGCCGCTGTCGCTGGAGCAGCTCTCTCGACTGGTCGCCGACCCGCTCGCCGGCGCGATCGTGACCTTCCAGGGAGTCACGCGCGAGGTGCCGAGGCTCGACTACGAGGCCTACCGCGAGATGGCCGAGGAGCGGATCGAGCAGATCGCGCGCGAGTGCGTCGACGCACACGAGCTGCGCGCGCTGGCAATCGAGCACCGCACCGGTGCGGTCGCACTCGGCGAGCCGAGCGTGATCGTTGCGGCGTCTGCAGCGCACCGCGCGGAAGCCTTCGCGGGGGCACGCGAAGCGATCGACCGGGTCAAGGCGGAGGCGCCGATCTGGAAGCGCGAGCATCCCGACGACGCGCCGCCGCGCTGGGTCCCCGGCAGCGCTCCGCCGATCGCCCGCGCCGGGCCACCGCTGGCGGGCAGCGAGCCGGCACGATGAGCGATGAGCGGCTAACCCACGTCGACGAGCACGGTCGCGCGCGGATGGTGGATGTCGGCGCGAAGGCGATCACCGAGCGCGTCGCGCGCGCACGCGCACTGGTGCGGATGTCGCCGGCGAGCGCCCGGGCGGTCCGCGAGGGCGACGGTCCCAAGGGCGAGGTTCTCGGTGTCGCCCGTCTGGCGGGCGTGCAGGCCGCCAAGCAGACCTCGCAGCTGATCCCGCTCGCGCACAACCTGCCCCTCACCTTCGCCGACGTGAGCGCGAGCGTCGACGTCGAGCGGGGGGTCGTGGAGATCCACAGCGAGGTGCGGACCGTTGCCCGCACGGGCGTGGAGATGGAGGCGATGGTGGCGTGCGTCGTCGCTGCGATGACCGTCTACGACATGGTCAAGGGGCTCGAGCGCGGGATCGTGCTCGAGCAGGCGGTGCTGCTGGAGAAGCGCGGCGGGCGCAGCGACTACACGCGCACGGAGACTCCCGACCCGGGCGACGCCGACGTGCAGAAAGAACCGGGTCGATGAGCGCCCCGCGCGCGGCGATCATCACGATCAGCACGTCCAAGGCCGCGGGCGGCGGGGGAGAGGATGAGAGCGGCGCTCGCCTGGCGGCGCTCGCCGAAGGGATCGGCGCCGAGATCGCCGGACGCGAGCTGATTCCCGACGACCGCGCGACGATCGAACAGCGCCTGCGCCATTGGGCCGTCGGAGGCTGCGCGCTGATCCTCACGACGGGTGGTACGGGGCTCGCGCCGAGCGATCTCACGCCCGAGGCGACGCGGGCGGTGATCGAGCGCGAGGCGCCCGGGATCGCCGAGGCGATGCGCGAGGCTTCGCGCCCGCACACAGCGAACTGGATGCTCTCGCGCGGTGTCGCGGGGGTCCGCGGGACGACGCTGATCGTCAATTTCCCCGGCTCGCCTCGCAGCATCGATCAGGCCGGCGCGGGCATTGCCGCAGCGCTGGGGCACGCGCTCGACCTGCTTGCCGGGCGTGTGCGCGCGCACTGAGCGCGCTCAGACTCGACCTGCTCGCCGGGCGTGGTCCGGGCGCACCGAGCACGCGCTCGACCTGCTCGCCGGGCCTGGTCGGGCGCACTGAGCGCGCGCTCAGCCTGGCGCCGTCGCGGCCTGGGCCGCGGACTGTGCGGCCAGCCACTGCCTGAAGCGTGCGGGCGCGAGCGCCTGCAGGCGGAAGTGCATCTGGCTGTGCTGGTCACCGCAGAAGACCGAGCACGTGCCGCCGTACATGCCGGCGTGTTCGAAGATCAGGTCGAACCTCGTCGTGTAGCCGGGCAGCAGCTGGCGCTGGAAGTGCAGCTGGGGAACCCAGAAGCCGTGGATCACGTCAGCGGAGGTGCCGGTGAATTCGACCTCCGTCCCGGTCGGCACGGCCGCCGCCGGCGGGTGCCACGAGGAGACAGCGTCGATCGTGACGCCGTCGGGGTACTGCAGGCGCCAGCTCCACTGGGCCGCGACGACGTGGATGCGCAGCCCGGGACTCGCGACAGTGCGGTCGATCGGCGCCTCGGCGCGAAATGTGGTCCACAGCAGGAACGTCCCAACGCCGGCGAGCGCGATCGCGTAGGCGCTCTCGAGCTTCAGTGCCTCCGAGCGCTTGCCCGGGCTTGCGCGGCGTGCGCCCAGCACGAGCAGCACGAACAGCGCGCCGACGATGACGGCGAACACTCCGATCGCGATCGGGAAGTAGACGTGCTCGACATGCGTGTACGCATGCGTCGTGCTGGGCATCGCCCCGCCGCCGGCTCAGCGGGGGTGGACGAACTCGGTCCGCTGCTCGTTGCCGACGCGGCGATGGAGTGGGCGGGGCTCGTCCGTGTCGGCCGGCTCGGTCCTGTCTTCGCTCGGATCGAGCTGGCCGCGCCGCAGCTTGCCGGCGATCGCCCAGACCGCGCCCCCGCCGATCGCCAGGACGATCACGACGAGCACGAGGATGAAGAATGCTCCGATTTCCATGTCATCTCGTGTACCCCCGCCCCGGGACGATCAAACGGCCGCGCCGGGACGATCAAACGGCGCAGATCGGCGCGTTGCCCGCAGGCCCACCGCGCTCGCGCCGGTAGCGGCGCAGCGGCGGGCGCTCCTCGATCGGGACACGCCGGGTCTCCATCTGGCGCTCGCCGGGTAGCGGCGGCAGGGACAGCGACCCGCAGGCGTGCGCGTCGGCGAACTCCTCGCCGAGCAGCCTCGTCGAGGCCGCGACGAGCACCGCATAGGCCATCGCCGAGAGCTCGCGCAGGGACTGGTGGCGGTTCTGGCGCACGCCGAGATCGACCTGCGCGAGCGCGTCGAGGCCGGCGATGCGCCAGGCGTCGATGAGCATGCCGATCTCCACGCCATAGCCGGCATTGAAGGGGATCTGCTCGAGCAGCTCCCTCCTGGCCGCGATCTCGCCGGCCAGCGGTTGGTCGAACACGGCCAGCTCGGGTGCATGCAGGTTGAGCAGCGGTCGCGCGAGCAGCTCGGTCACGCGCCCCCCGCCCTCGGGCGTGACGCCGTCGTGGGCCCGGAACGGCCTGCGGAAGTGGCCCTTGACGAGCCGCACGTCGGGATCGCAGAGCAAAGGTCCGAGCAGGCCCGTGACGAAGTGCTCGCCGAACAGCTCGGTGTCGGTATCGGCGAACGCCACGATCTCGCTCTCGACCGCCGCGAGCGCCCGCCACATCGCATCGCCCTTGCCCTGCGCCGGACCGAGCTCGGGGGCGAGCTCGTCCTGCTGGCGCACGCTCACTCCGGCGTCGGCAGCGATCCGCGCGCTGTCGTCGCCGGAGGCGGCGTCGACGACGAGCACCTCGTCGAGCAGGCCGGCCTCGCGCAGGGCGGCGGCCCGCTCGGCGATCGGTGCGAGCGTGTGCGCGACCTCGCGCGCGGGCAGCACGAGCGCGACGGTGGTCCGCTTGGCCTCGAGCAGGCGCGCGAGCGGAAACTCTGCCCCGTCGTAGCTGCGTCGCGCGCGCCAGTGGGCGACCGCGAGATCCCGAGCGAGTCCGCGCGGCGCGCGCCCGTCGGTGCGTGCGGACGTGCGAACGCTGACGGCGCGGCTGCGCTGTATCGGGATGCCGAGCGTGTCCAGCGCGCGCTCGAGCGCCTCGTCCTCGAGCGCCGCGCGCACGGGCAGGCCCCCGCAGGCGCGGTAGGCCTCGGCTGTCAATGCGAGCGAGGCGCCGCTGAACTGATGGTGCTCGGTGAGCGCCCCGTGCCGCGGGCCCTGCGCGAGAACCGCACGCATGCGCTCGCGCCGACGCAGCTCGCGCTGGGCGAGCACCTCCTCGCTGATCAGCCCGATCTCGCCCGGGTCGAGCTCGATGTGGCCGCCGATCGCGCGGGCGCCGTCACGAACCAGCTCGAGCTGGCGGGCGAGCCAGTCGGGTGCGACCGTGCTGTCGGCGTCCGTGCTCGCGATCAGCCCGTCGTCGCGACCGATGCTGGTGAGGCGCTGCAGGCCGATGTCCATGCCGCGGCGGCGCGCGCGCCCGACGCCCGCTGCCCGTGCGAGCTCGACGGCGTGGACCGGCGCGCGTGCCGACGCGAGTGCCGCCTCCCGCACGGTCCTCGCGGTTGCGTCGCGGCAGTCGTCGAGCACGACGATCAGCTCCCACTCGCCGGGCTCGAGCCCCTGCTGGGCCTCGAGGGCGCGCAGGCACGCGCCGACGCGCAGCGCCTCGTCGCGTGCGGGAATCACGACCACCGCGCGCAGGCGCTCGTCGGGGGCAGCAAGCGCTGGCATCGGCTCGGACGCGCTCATCGCGGGGGCTCCCCCTGCAGGATCAGCTCGCGGCCTTGCGCGTAGACGTCGTCGCGCCCGTGGGTCAGCACGCCGACCGTCGCACCGTCGCGCAGGTAGTGCACGGCGAAGCTTCCGTCGGCGTCGCCCGTGGTGCTCAGGCGCGTCTCCTCGTGCCCGTCGCCCCAGGCCGCGTACTTCAGCGTGCGCGCTCCGATCGAGGACCAGAAACCGGGCACCTCCCGCCAGCCGCGCGCGGCGCCGGCGAGCGTGCCGCCGGCGACGGCGCCATGCTCGAGCGCGTCTCCCCAGTGCTCCACGCGCAGATGTCGCCCGGCGCTCGCGTTGTGGGCAAACGCGAGGTCGCCGACCGCCAGCACGGTTCCCGCGGCGGCGCTGCGCATCTCCTCATCGACGACGACGGCGCCCTCGTGCGTCTCGAGGCCGGCCGACTCGGCGAGCTCGCCGCGCGCACGCACGCCCGCGGCGAGCACGACCAGAGACGCAGCGAAGCGCGAGCCGTCCTCCAGCTCGACGAGCTGGCCCTCCTCGATCGCCGCCACGCTCGCAGCCATCTTCAGCTCCACCCCGAGCTCCGCCAGCCACGCCGCGATGCGCTCCGCGGCGTCTGCCCCGAGTCGCTCGAGCTGGGGCAGGCGCTCCCGGCCGATCAGCGTCACCCCGGCGCCCCGGAGCGCCAGTGACGCGCTCAACTCGCAGCCGATGAAGCCCGTGCCGATCACGACGACGCGTTTCCCGGCGCGGGCGCGGGCGGCGATCGCGCGGCTGTCGGGCAGCCGTCTGATCGTCAGCACCCGCTCGTCCTCGGCGCCGGGGATCGGCGGGCGCAGCGGTTCCGAGCCGGTGGCGAGCACGATCGCGTCGGCGCGGAGCTCCTCGCCGCCCGTGAGCGCGACGCCGTCGTGCCGCGGCGCGATCGTCTCGACACGCGCGCCGAGCCGGAGCGCGATCCCCTGCGTGTCGAACCAGTCGAGCCGCTCGATCGGCAGCTCTCGCGCGTCGAGCTCGCCGCGGAGGAACTCCTTGGTCAGCGGGGGACGCCGGTAGGGCGCCAGCAGCTCCTCGCCGATCAGCGTCACCGCGCCGCTGCCGCCATGCTCGCGATAGGCCCGCGCCGTGGCGAGACCCGCAGGGCCCGCGCCGACGATCACGACGCGCTCAAAGACCATCGGGCTCGAAACGGTCGAGACGGTAGCCCGCGGTGCGGCCGTCGAGCACGTGCCAGTGGAAGAGCTCGCTCGCGAGACGGTCGTGCACCCAGTCCCCGCGCAGGGGCTCGGTCGTGCCCGGCCCGCGCCAGCTCACCGCCAGCACGCTCGCGCCGCCCACGAGCGCTTCGCGCAGCCAGCTCAGCGCGAGCGCGAACGTGTAGCGGTCGAGGTAGTAGAGGATCTCCGAGCAGACGACGAGATCCCAGGCGCCGTCCGGCACCTCCTCGGGGAAGCTCGCGCGCACCAGCTCGACGTGCTCGCGCCCGCGCAGCTGCCTCGCCGCCAGCGCCAGCGCGCGCGGCGAGTAGTCGATCGCCACGAGCTCCTCGCAGCGCTCTGCGAGCTGCGCGGTGAAGATCCCGTTGGCGGGACCGACCTCGAGCGCCCGCGCGAAACGCCGCCCGTCGAGGGCGCCCAGCGTGGCTGCGTACTTATCGCGCTCGTACTCGCTCGAGCGGTAGCCCCACGGGTCCGCGCTCGCCGCGAACATCCGCTCGAAGCGCTCCGCGCCGACGCGCCCCCCGGGGCCCGCTGGCGAGCTCACGCGCGGTCCCCGGCGAGCTCCTCGCGGCCGAGCGCGATCAGCCTCGGCTCGAGCCGGTGTTGGAGCAGGAAGATGTCGAGGTCGCGCCGCGCGCGGTCGAGCGCGCCGCCGGCGGCGAGCGCTCGCGCGCCGCCGACGCGTGCGGCCTCGGCGGAGATCGTGCCCGCCGCCTGGGCGACAGCGACGCGGCATTCGCCGGCCAGCGCATCCGGTGCCTCGGCGCCGTGTCGCAGGCGCGCGCTCGCGTGCTCGAGCCAGCGATCGATCGTGCCACGGGCCACCCGCATGTTGCCGAGCGCGTGCAGGCGCAGCGCGTCGGCCGCCGCCGCCGGCACGCAGGCGGCCTCGCGCAGGATGCGCTCGGCGAGGCCCGCCCACGTCGCGGCGGTGCGTACGCCATCGCGCGAGAAGTACGGCTCGCGCAGAAGCTCATCCGGCCCTCCGAGGATCGCGAGCACCGGCGTGTCGTGGAAGCGAACGAGATGGCTCTCCGAGCAGCGCAGGCCCGATCCGCGGTACCAGTCCCGGTCGATCTCCAGGCCGACGCGCGTGTCGACGTAGGCGAGCCGTCGAGCGTCGTCGTCAGGGCCGCTCGCAACCACCAGGGCGCGCTGGACGCCGCCGGCGCCCGAGCAGAAGGTCTTGACCCCTGCGAGCAGCAGCGCACCGTCCTTGGCACGCTCGATCCGCGCCGGTGCGCCCTCAGCGCCGACCGGGTCTGCGCCCCACACGCCGAGCAGCAGCGCGCCGCGGGCGATCCCCTGCAGCTCGCGTTCGCGCAGTCCCGGCGGTGCGCACAGCGCGAGGCGCTCGACGCCGTTGAAGTGACCGTCGAGGATCCTGGCCGTCGAGCCGTCCGCGGCCGCGACGGCCCTGATCAGCTCGATCTCCCGTCGCAGGCTCGCGCCGGCCCGGTCGGCTGCGCTCTGCGGAACATCGGCCGAACGCAAGCTCGCGAAGTTCTCCGCGGGGAACCGCGGATGAGCATCGAGCGCGTCCGCGCACGCATCGATCTGCTCGAGCGCCACCTCGAGCGCGACGCCGCTCGTGCGGCCCGCGGGGATCGCGACCGCGTGCATGTCAGCCCGCCGCCCTCGTGGTCGGGCATGCGCCGCCGCCGCCGAGGCGTCTCGCCAGTCCGTGGGTGCCCGCGCCGGCGCCGCGGGCGTTCTCGCGCAGCGAGCCGGCGTGGGTGCCCGGGCCGGCGCCGCGGGCGTTCTCGCGCAGCGAGCCGGGCTGGAGCCCGCGTGCGCGGGCGAGCGCGCACAGCGGCGAGATCAGCGCGACGGTACCCGCGCATCCTGTGCGCGCGGCACCCGGCCCGAGCGCATCGTGCATCAACACGACGGCCTCATCGTGCATCTCGCGCGCGGCGACGCTCAGCATCTGCCAGGGCGAGTCTCCGCGCCAATCGTGTGTGTCGAGCGTCCAGTGGACGAGCTCGAGCCCGTGGCGCTCGGCGACCCCCACGCTCGCGGGGGTGCAGATCCCCCATGGCGTGCGCCAGCGCGTCGGGCGGATGCCGGCTTCAGCCAGGACAGCGAGCGCCGCGCGCGTGTCCGCGTCGATCTCCAGCTCGCTCAGGTCGGTGTGACGGACATGACGGTGGCCGTGCAGCGCCACCTCGTGCCCGTCCGCGACCGTCCGCGCGAGCAGCTCCGGCGTCGCGCTCGCGCGCTCGCCCAGCACGAAGAACGTCGCTCGGGCTGCGCAGCGCCGCAGCTCCGCCAGCACCTCACGGGTCCACGTCGCGTCGGGGCCGTCGTCGAAGGTCATGCTGATGGATCCGCTGCGCACGGTCTCCCCTGGTTCGGAAACGCTGGAAGCTGTCTGCCGGATGCCGAGCTAGGTGGACTCGGATTCCGCTCTTTCGGGCGGTCGGCTGTGGTATCCCGGAGTGCTCGTGCGAGCCCTGCTCCCGGCCCCCTGACAACCCTTCGGTACCCCGCGGTCGTGGCCGGCAAACGGACCGTCGCGCGGTATATCTCTCCCCCCATGCCTCGTCTACGCCGCTCGAGCTGCGCCGCCCCTGGGATCGAGCGCCGGCGTCGCGGCCGGGGCTTCGAGTACCGCGATCCCGCCGGCGAGCGGATCGCGGATCCCGAGGCGCTCGAGCGGATCGCCGCCCTCGCGATCCCGCCGGCCTGGCGCGAGGTGTGGATCTGCGTGGACCCGCTCGGACACCTGCAGGCCACCGGGCGCGACGAAGCAGGCCGCAAGCAATACCTCTACCACGAGCGCTGGCGCGCACACCGTGACCGCCTCAAGTTCGACTCGATGATCGGCTTCGGCGAGGCGCTGCCCCGCCTGCGGCGCCGCGTGACGCGGGATCTGCGGCTTTCGCCAGCGGGCTCTGAGCACTCGGCGGAGCCGCTCGAGCTCTCCCGGGGCCGCGTGCTCGCCTGCGCCGTGCGCCTGCTCGATCTCGGCTTCTTCCGCATCGGCTCGGAGGACTATGCCGAGCGCAACGAGTCCTACGGGCTGACCACGATGCTCCGCGAGCACGTCTCGATCGAGGCAGGCGAGCTGGTCTTCGACTTTCCCGCAAAGTCCGGCCAACGGCGCGTTCAGGCGATCGCCGACCGCGATGCGCTCACGATCGTGGGCACGCTCAAGCGACGGCGCGCCGGCAGCCAGCTGCTCGCCTACCGCGCAGCGCGGGGCTGGGTCGAGATCCGCCCCGACGACGTCAACGCCTACATCAAGGACCATGCCGGCGGCGAGTTCACTGCCAAGGACTTCCGCACCTGGAATGCGACCGTCCTCGCCGCCGTGGCGCTCGCCGGGCAGCGGCCGGGTCGCGCGGCCGCGAGCCAGCGTGGCGTGAGCGCCGCCGTCAAGACGGTCGCTGCCTATCTCGGCAACACGCCCGCCGTCGCGCGTGCGTCCTACATCGATCCGCGGCTCATCGACCGCTACCTCGCTGGCGTCACGATCGCTCCCGCGATCGGCGCTGTGGCCCAAGCCGGGCCGGATCTCGGCGACGCGCGCGTGCGCCGGCGGGTGGAGGGGGCCGTGCTCGAGCTGCTCGCCGACGCAGCGCCCGCCGACGCGCGTCGCGCCGCCTAGATCACCGGCTGCTCGGGGCCCGGCGGGGCGGGGTCCGGACGGGGCGTCGGCGGCAGCGGATCGGGCGCCGGCAGCGGCGGGCGCGGGTCGGGGGCGGGCGTTGGGGGAACCGGGTCCGGCTCTGGCGGCCCGGAGGGCCCGGGGGCCGGCGGGAACTCCGGCACTGTTCGATCTGTCGTGTTCGCGTTCACTCCTCCGCGCTACCCGCGTCGCGACGCGCGAACCACCGGATGCCCGTCAATCGGGTGTGTGTAGCGCGGCAAGACGGGTAACTCCCGGATATGAGGCTTACACGAGCAAGAACTCAGGAAGGCGAAGGCGCCGCCGGGGCGACCGCGCGGGCATCGGAAGGCCCGGTCCGGACATCGGAAGGCCCGGTCCGGACATCGCAAGGCCCGGTGGCAACCGCGCCGGAACGCCGGGCAGGCGAACGTCCGGCGGGCGAAGGCGGCGTCGCGCCGCGCCGGGAACGCCGCGGAATCGGCTGGCGCACCCGCGACGCGGGAGCGGCGGCTGTCGGCGCCGTCGGCTCTGGCTTCATCATGCTGGCCCGGCTCGTCATGACGGCGGCGAGCCTGATCGCGCTTCTGATCGCGCTCGCGATCGTGCTGCGCGATGTCGACGCGAACGCCGCCAACTCGATCGTCAAAGGCATCCACGAAGGCGCGAACTTCTTCGCCGGCGCATTCACCGGCCTGATCACCTTCGGCGGGCACGCGAAGCGGGCGATCACCGTCGATTGGGGAATCGCGCTGCTCGTGTATCTGCTGGCGGGGTCCGTCGTCGCTGGCTTCATTCGCCGGGTCGGTCGGGGCGGGCTGCGGATTGAACGCAGCCGCCGAGCCGCGCTGCGCTAGACGGGCGCGGCGGCGGGCTCGAGCCGCGACGGGGCGACGAGGCCGGCGGCAGCGTAGGCCTCGGGCGCGTCGAGCGTCTCCGTGGCCAAGAGCGCCTGCGCGAGCGCCTCGAGCTGCTCGCGGTGCTCGCCGAGCAGGCTCGTGACCTGATCGTGCGCCGCCTCGACCACCCGGCGCACCTCATCGTCGACGAGCCGGTGTGTGTGCTCTGAGGTGCCGTTCGCCCCAGGCAGGTAGGCACTCTGGCCGTCG
>DASZNB010000116.1:0-7252 GCA_035551395.1 Solirubrobacteraceae bacterium
AGCTGAGGGGGATGATGGTGACCTTCCAGGCGATCGGCACCGCGATCCACCAGCACGGCGACATCTCCGTGCAAGCGCCCGAACCCGTAGTTGATTTATTCACATGACAAGGAGCGGCAGATGACCGAGGAGCGCGAGACCCCGTATGACCCATCCTCTCTGGAGGGCGTCCCCGAGGCTGGACGCGCCCGTCTGGAGCAGAACCGCCAGGGTCTGTTCACCTCCGACCTGTCGGTCAACGAGTTCCTGCTCGTCAAGCAGGCCGGCTTCGAGCCGCTCGGCCTGGTTGTGGGCAGCTCGATCTACCACATCGGCATCCAGCTGGCCGGCTGGAAGAAAAGCCAGGAGATGACGGTCCTCTCGGAGGCGATGTACGGGGCGCGCCAGCTGGCGATGACGCGCATGGAGGAGGAGGCCGACCAGCTCGGGGCCGACGGCATCGTCGGCGTGCGCCTGGACATCGGGCGCTACGAGTGGGGACAGGACATGGCCGAGTTCATCGCCATCGGCACCGCCGTCAAGCATCGCGACGGGGTGCTGCACCGGGCCCCCAACGGCAGGCCCTTCACGAGCGACCTGTCCGGCCAGGACTTCTGGACGCTGCTGCGCACCGGGCATCGGCCGGTCGGGATGGTGATGGGCAGCTGCGTCTACCACGTGGCCCACCGCGGGATGTTTCAGTCGATGGCCCAGACGGGCCGCAACGTGGAGCTGACGAACTTCACGCAGGCCCTCTACGACGCCCGCGAGCTCGCGATGGAGCGGATGCAGAGCGAGGCCGAGGAGATCAAGGCCGAGGGGATCGTCGGTGTCCAGCTGCAGGAGAAGAGCCACGGCTGGGGCAGCCACACGATCGAGTTCTTCGCAATCGGCACGGCGATCGTGCCGCGCGAGGGTCATGATGAGCCGATCGAGCCGCCCACGCCCGTGCTCGATCTCAGCTAAGCCACGCGCCGGCCGTCGGCGCCGATTCGCAGCGAGAGTTTGCGGACGGACCGCCCGTCGGGAAAGGAGGAGGCCACATGAGCATCGTCGTCACCGAGGACCGCGGGCGCGCCCGCCACGTCGTGCTGAACCGTCCGGAGAAGCGCAACGCGATGAACCAGGAGCTCCTGCGCGAGCTGGGCGCGGCGCTGCGCGCGGCCGCCGCCGACCCGGATGTCCACTGCGTCGTCCTGCGCGGCGCCGGGCCCGTGTTCTCGGCCGGCGTGGACCTCGGCGAGCTGGCCGAATCGGCCGGCAGGACCGACGTGCTGCGCCCCTTCCGCCAGGTTTTCCTGGACTGCGCGAACCTGTGCGAAGAGATGGCCAAGCCGGTCCTCTGCCAGATCCACCGCACGTGCATCGGCGGGGCATTGGAGGTCGCGCTCGGCTGCGACCTGCGGATCGCCTCCGAGGACGCCCAGCTCGGCCTGCCGGAGGTGCGCTTCGGGATCATCCCCGACGTCGGCGGCTCCACGCGCCTGCCCGCCGTGGTGGGGCTCGGGCGGGCGAAGGAGCTGATCATGACCGCGCGCACGATCGACGCCGTCGAGGCTGAGCGGATCGGCCTCGTCAACCGGGTCGTCGCACCGGATCAGCTCGACGAGGCGACAGAGGCGCTCGTGGACGAGCTGCTGGCCAACTCGCACATCGCCGTCGGCCGCGCAAAGCGAGTGATCGACGCCTCCGCCCGCCCCGCGCTCGCACAGACGCTGGAGATGGAGATCGCGGTGCAGGAGTACTGCGTGGCCGCCGCCCGGGAGACCGCGCGCGAGGCTGCCGAGCAGCCTGCCTAAACCGCCGTCTCGTGCCACTCGACGGGCCCGGCGATCAGCGTGTGGCTGCCGAGCGGGCGGCCGAGTATCTGCTGCGCTCGCCGCGCGCAGGAGATCAGCGCCGGCAGGTCGATGCCCGTCTCGAGGCCCATCTCGTGGAGCATCGAGACGAGGTCCTCGCTGGCGATGTTGCCCGTCGCGCCCGCCGGCACGGGACAGCCGCCGAGCTCGCCGAAGCTCGACTCGAAGCTCCTCACGCCGGCCTCCAGCGCGGCGAGCACGTTGGCGAGTCCCTGCCCGCGCGTGTTGTGGAAGTGCGCGGTCAGCTCGACCTGCTCCCCGAGGGCGGCGCGCGCCGTGGTGAAGAAGTCGCCCACCTGGCGCGGGTTGGCCATCCCGGTGGTGTCGCCGAAGCCGACCTCCTGGGCTCCCGCCCGGACGAGGGCGGCGGCGATCTCGAGCACGCGCTCGGGCGGCACATGACCCTCGTAGGGGCAGCCGAAGGACGTCGAGATGACCGCCTCGCCGCGCAGCCCCGCCGCGCGGGCGCGGGCGAGCACCGCCTCGAGCCCGGCGAGCGACTCGGCGATCGAGCGGTTGACGTTCTTGCGGTTGTGGGTCTCCGAGGCGGACATGAAGACGTTGACCTCGTCGAAGGCCGCCCGCGCCGGGCTGCCGGCGCCGGCGCCGGCCAAGCGCTCGCGCAGCTCGAGCGCCGCGTCGAGACCGCGCTCGTTTGGGATCAGGACGCTGACGGCGAGCTCAGGCGGGACGGCGATGCGCTCGAGCACGGTCGCGGCGTCGGCGAGCTGGGGGATCACGTCGGGGCGCACGAAGCTCGTCACCTCCAGGCGGCGCAGGCCCGTGCGCGCGAGCGCGTCGATCAGCTCGACCTTCAGCTCGGTGGGGATCACCTCCGGCTCGTTCTGAAAGCCGTCGCGCGGCCCCACCTCTCTGATCTTCACCGCCGCGCTCACACACATATCCCTATCACCGATCGGCGCATGCACCCGCGCTCCTATACTCGGCCGCCGTGGCGCCCTCGCAGACCGATCCCGTCGCCGTCATCGGCGCTTCCGGCGCGCTCGGCTTCGGCCTGGCGATCCGTCTGGCCGGCGCCGGGGTGCCGATCGCGATCGGCTCGCGCGATGCGGCGCGGGCGCAGGAGACCGCCGCACGCGCCGCCGCGCTCGTGCCGGGCGGCACTTTCAGCGCGCACGACAACGCGGGCGCGGCGCAGGCGGCTGGCACGGTGATCCTCAGCGTGCCGTTCCGCAACCAGTCCGAGACGCTCGCGAACCTCAAGGGTGCGCTGTCGGCGGGGCAGCTGCTGATCGACGCGACCGTGCCCCTGGCGGCGGCCGTCAGCGGCAAGGCGACGCGGATGCTCGGCGTATGGCAGGGATCGGCGGCCCAACAGGCGCTCGAGATGGCGCCGGAGGGCGTACGCGTCGTCTCGGCGCTGCACACGGTGAGCGCCGCTGGCCTCGCCGAGCTCGACGAGCCGCTCGACCAGGACGTGCTCGTGTGCGGCGACTCACGGGCGGACAAGCGCGAGGCCGCCGAGCTGATCGAGCGCATCGCGGGCCTGCGCTGCGTCGACTGCGGACGGCTGGAGATGGCGCGCACGACCGAGTCCCTGACGGCCCTGCTGATCGCCGTCAACTCCCGCTACAAGGTCCACGCAGGGGTGCGCCTGACGAGCCTGCCCGAGCGGCTGTGGGATTAGCCGAGCCGGACATCCTCGTTCTCTCCGGCGGCAGCGGCGGAGCGAAGCTCGCGCGTGGGATGGCCGAAGCGTGCGGCGCGGAGCGCGTCGCGGTGCTCGTCAACACGGGCGATGACATCGAGATCTACGGCGCGTATGTCTCGCCCGACCCGGACCTCGTCTCGTTCTGGCTCGCCGACGCGATCGACGAGCGCGGCTGGGGCCTGCGCGGCGACACCTTCGCGGTCATGGACGCGCTGCGTGAGCTCGGCCGCGAGGTGTGGTTCAACCTCGGCGACCGCGACCTCGCGTGGTGCATGGAGCGCTCGCGGCTGCTCGCCGACGGCCTCTCCCCGACCGCCGCGCTCGCCCGGCTGGACGCGGCGCTCGGCGTTCGCGCACAGGTGCTGCCGATGAGCGATGACCCGGTGCGGACGTGGATTCGCACGGGCGCGAGCGGCTGGTGCAGCTTCCAGGAGTTCATGATCCGCGAGCGCGGCGCGGGGCTGATCGAGGGCATCGAGTATCGCGGCGCAGAGCAGGCCGCGCCGAGCGCGCAGGTGCTGGCCGCGATCGCGCGGGCCGGCGCGATCGTGATCGGTCCGTCCAACCCGCTCGCCTCGATCGGGCCGATCCTCGCCGTGCCCGGCATCCGCGAGGCGCTCGCGGCCAGCGCCGCCCCCGTGGTCGCTGTCAGCCCGATCGTGGGCGGGGAGGTCCTGAAGGGCCCGACCGCGAGCTTCATGGCGTTCGCCGCGCTCGAATGCACGGCGGCGGGCGTGGCGGACTTCTATGGCGATCTGCTCGACGGCGTGGTCGCCGATGAAAATGTCGCGAGCGTCGCGACGCTGCAGACGGGCACGCGCATGGACGACGCCCCCGAGCGCGCGCGCCTGGCAGAGCAGACGCTGGCGTTCGCGCAGGCGCTCGCGGGCTGAGCCGCTAGCTCGGCGCCGGCGCCGCGCTCTCGCGCCAGGCCGCCAGCGCGTCGAGCGCGCCGCCGATCACGCGTTCGACGAATTCGCCACGGTCGTTGGCGTGCGGCAGCGGCTCGGCGGGAACGGGGACGTCGAGAAACTCGCACAGCGGCTCCCAGCCTTCGCCGACCTCCCACACCAGCAGCCGCTCGGGCGCGACGCTGCGCTTGACGCGCTCGTGATGGGCGAGCATCTGCTCGATCAGCCGTGCGGGCTCGGCGTGACCGGCCGCGAAGGTGCCCTGCGGCCCCCAGAACATGCGGTCGACGAGCTCGAGGTAGCGGCGGAAGCGCGGGTCGACCTCGGCGCGCGCGTGCGCCAGCAGCGGCATCAGCGAGCGGCCGTGGCTCATCGTCCAGATCGTTTCGCGGAAGCTGCGCTCCCAGGCCTCGGGGTCGCGCACGCTCAACAGCACCTTCGCGTCGGGGTACGCGTCCATCAGCTCCTCGTAGAAGTAGCCGCCGGGCCAATCGACCGTGCAGTTGTGCCCGGCGAACAGCTGCTCCCACGGCGCCTGTCCGTCCATCGCGCGGTCCCACAGCTCGACCTGGTCGAGGTCGGCGATCACGTTGACCCAGTGGTAACAGGGTCCCAGCCCGAGCTGCTCGAGCGCCAGCTTCTGCGTCAGTGTGCCCGTGCGGGGCAGACCTGCGCCGATCACCCTCATCGCGTCCCTCCGTCGTGTCGGTCGGCCACGGATCCTATCCGCGCTGCTGAGTCGGACCATGCGAGCCATCGGATGCAGCGGCCCCATGGCATCAGATCGGCCGGATCGGCGCCGAAGAACTGCGTAAGAACGGCTGACGAGTGTCCGGTCGCGGTGTTGTTAATGCATATCGTCGAAATCCCAGCTGGACGTAACCCCCACGCCCACCGCCTATCAAGGAGCCTCGACCGTGCGAAGCGGGCCCAACACCACCGGCGGCCCATCCGCGCTCGCCGGTCCGATCCTCGCCGCACGCCGTCCCGCGCGACGCACGGGTCCGCGGATCGCGGCGCTCGCCGTGTCGGACTCCCACGACGTGCTCTCCCAGCGACAGGTGCTCGATCGGCTGGGGCTCGCCGGCGACGAGTTCGCCGAGGGGATCTTCGCGCGCTGCGGCGTCAGGCACCGGCACCTCGAACTGAGCGACGAGTTCCTGGAGCTCTCGCTGCAGGGACGCAGCGCGCGGATCGAGGACGATCTGATGCGCGATTCGATTCATGCCGTGGATGCGCTCGCGGTCGACCCGACGCAGATCGGCACGGTGCTCACAGCGAGCCTCTACTCGCTCGGCGGCCCGACGCTGGCGCACCGTCTCGTGGACCACTTCCGCATGGATGGCGCAACCGACAAGTACCACATCACCGGCGTCGGCTGCGCGAGCGGCGTGCCGCTGATGAGACTCGCCTCGCAGGCGCTGCACGCCCACCCCGAGCGCGCTGCGCTGGTCGTTGCCGCCGAGAGCATGAGCGGCATCCTCACGCGCGCGGGCGCGTCCGACCCGCGCGCCAAGACGGTCGGCTCGGCGATCTTCGGCGACGGCTGCGCGGCGGCGCTGCTGTCGGCCGACCCGCGCGCCGACGGGCCGACGATCCTCGCCTCGCAGGTCCACCAGATCGGCGGCACCCTCGACGCGGTCAGCCTGCGCTTCAGCGACGAGGACACCTACCTGCACCTCGCGCGCGAGCTGCCGGACCTCGCCGGCGCGGGCCTGGCGGAGGTGGTCGATCGCTTCCTGCACCGCAACAACCTCAGCCGCTCGCAGATCGACCACTGGATGCTCCATCCGGGCGGGCGGCGGATCATCGAGAACATGCAGGGCGCGCTCGAGCTGTCCGACGAGGACGCCGCGCTCAGCTGGGGCGCGCTCGCCGCGCACGGCAACATCGGCACGCCGTCGATCTTCTACGTGCTCAAGGACACGGTCGAGCGCCGCGCGCCGGAACCCGGCGAGCACGGCCTGATGGTCACGATCGGACCCGGCGTGACCGTCGGCATGATGCTGCTCGGCTGGTGAGCGATCGCGCTCCCGCCACTATCGTGGGGGAGCACATGCGCACCGCCGCGATCCTCCCGGTCAAGCGCTTCGCCGCAGCCAAGTCGCGCCTCGGCGCGACTGTCGCCGAGGAGCTGCGCAGCGAGCTCGCGCGCGCGATGGTGCTCGACGTTCTGCTGGCACTCGCGCGGGCGAGCTCGATCGAGTGCACGATCGTGGTGACGCGCGAGCAGAGCCTGCACGCGGCAGCGCGCGGGCACGGCGCGGTGATCGTCGAAGACAGCGACGAGCGGGGCCAGTCGGAGGCGGTGATGCTGGGCGTGCGCCACGCGCTCGCTGGGGGCATCGAGCGCGTTCTGTGCATTCCCGGCGACTGCCCCGCGCTGGAGCCCGCCGAGCTCGACGCCCTGCTCGGCCCGCCCGGAGCCGGCACAGGCGCGAGTGGAGCCCGCGAGGTCGTGATCGTCCCCGATCGCCACGGCACCGGGACCAACGGGCTCTTGCTGACGCCGCCCGACGCGATCTCCCCCAGCTTCGGCCCGGGCAGCTGCGAGCGCCACCGCCAGCTCGCGCGCGCCGCCGGCGCCGCCTGTCGCGTGGAGCGCCCGCCGTCGCTGCTGCTCGACATCGACACCGGCGCCGACCTCGCCGCGCTGCGCGAGCGGCTCGATGGCGAGCGCGCCGTGGAGCCGCGGGCGGAGGCCGCGCGCACGCGCGCAGTGCTCGGCGGGGAGCGCTCGCAGATCCTCTCCGCCAGCAGCGGCTGACAGCAGGCGATGGCGAGCGTCTGCGTCCGCGCCCTCGGCGGCCTGCCCGACCTGCGCGCGGGCG
>DASZNB010000117.1:0-11808 GCA_035551395.1 Solirubrobacteraceae bacterium
GTGGCGATGCGGCGCAGGCGCATGATCTGGCCCATCGGGTTGACGCCCTTCGGGCAAGCGTCGACGCACTTGAAGCAGTGCGTGCAGTCGAAGATGCCCTGCGGGTCCTGGGCGAGGTCGTTGAGGCGCTCGAACTGCTCGTCGTCGCGGGGGTCCCCGACGAAGCGGTAGGACTTCGCCAGCGCGGCCGGCCCGATGAAGCCGGGGTCGACCTCCATCGCCAGGCAGTCCGAGACGCAGGCGCCGCACTGGATGCAGGCCATCGACTGCGTGACGTCGACCATCGACTCTTTCGAGACGAGGTACTCGCGCTCGGGCACTGGCTGCTTTGCCAGCAGCCACGGCGTGACGCGCTGGATCTTCTTCCAGTGCACCGCGTCCATGTCGACGATCAGGTCCTTCAGCACGGGCATGTTGCCCATCGGTTCGATCTCGATCACGCCGTCGCGCGAGCCCGCCTTGGCGGCGTCGAGATGGGTGTGGCAGGCGAGTGCCGGCTCCCCGTTGACGCGCACGCCGCAGGAGCCGCAGATCGCCTGGCGGCAGGAGCAGCGGATGCCGATCGAGCCGTCGAGGCGGTCTTTCGCCTGCAGGACGGCCTCGAGCACCGAGCGGTGCGGCTCGAGCTCGATCGTGTGCTCGTCCCAGTAGGGAGCCTCGCCGGACTCGGGGTCGTAGCGGCGCAGCCTGAGAGTGAACTGCTCGGCTGGCCTGTCGTGTGCTTCGGCCATCAGTATTTCCTCTCCTCGGGCTGCCACTGGGTGATCGTCACGGGCGAGTAGCTGACCGTCGGCGCCCCATCCACGAGCGTGATGTCGATGTGCTTGAGCCACTGCTCGTCGTTGCGCTCGGGGTAGTCGGTGCGGAACTGGGCGCCGCGGGACTCCTTGCGCTCGATCGCGCCGACCACTGTGGCCTCCGCGCAGTCGACCATGTAGCCGAGCTCGAGCGCGCCGAGCACGTCCTGGTTGAAGACCGTGCCGCGATCGTCGATCCAGGCCTTTCCGGCCTCCTCCTTGAGCCGTGCGATCGTCTCGAGGGCGCTCGTCAAGCCGGCCTCCTCGCGGAACACGGCGGCGTGACGGTTCATCAGCTCGCCCAGCTCGTTCTTGATCTCGGAGACACGTCGGCCCTCGTGCGGGCGCGCGATGATCGCGTCGAGCCGGCCGGCGTCCTCGCGCAGCTGCTCACGCGGCTCGATCGCCGGCATCGCGATGTCGGCGGCGCGCGCGGCCGCGTGTTCGCCGGCGCGGCGGCCGAAGATCAGCGTGTCCAGCAGCGAGTTGGCGCCGAGCCGGTTACCTCCGTGAACCGACACGCAGGCAACCTCGCCCGCCGCGTACAGGCCCTCGATCGGGGTGCGCCCGTCGACGTCGGTCTTCACCCCGCCCATGATGTAGTGCTGGCCGGGGCGGATCATGATCGGTTCGTGGGTGATGTCCACCCCGGCGAAGTCGCGCCCCAGGTTGACGATCTCGCGCAGCGCCTCCAGCGTGCGCTTGCGCGGCACGACGGTCACGTCGAGGAAGATGCCCGCCTTCTCTGGGCCGACGCCACGCCCCTCGTCGATCTCGATCTGCTCTGCGCGCGAGACGACATCGCGGGAGGCCAGCTCCATCTTGTTCGGCGCCGCTTTCTCCATGAAGCGTTCGCCGTTGGCGTTCAGCAGGTGGGCCCCCTCGCCGCGGGCGCCCTCGGTGATCAGGATGCCCGTCTCGACGAGGCAGGTCGGGTGGTACTGCACCATCTCCATGTCCATCAGCGGCGCGCCCGCGCGGTAGGCCATCGCGATGCCGTCGCCGGTGACGATCAGGCCGTTCGTGGTGGGCTTGTAGGCCTGGCCGGCGCCGCCGCAGGCGAGGATCACGTTCTTGGCGGTGAACGCCTCCATGCGGCCGCTGCGCACGTCGCGCGCGATCACCCCGGCGCAGCCGCCGGCGTCGTCGAGCAGCAGCGACGTCGTGAACCACTCCTCGAAGCGCTCGACCGTCTCGTGGTGCTTCATCAGCTGCTCGTAGAGCACGTGCAGGAGGGCCTGCCCGGTGATGTCGGCGACATACGCCGTGCGCTTCATCGAGGCGCCGCCGAAGGCGCGCAGGTCCATCTCACCGCGGTCGTTGCGGTGGAACGTCACGCCCATGTGCTCGAGGTGCATCACCTCCGCGGGGGCCTCCGAGCACATGATCTCGATCGCGTCCTGATCGCCGAGGAAGTCCGAGCCCTTGACCGTGTCATAGGCGTGGGAGCGCCAGTCGTCGTCGACGCTGATCGCCGCGTTGATGCCGCCCGCGGCGGCCACCGAGTGCGAGCGGACAGGGTGGACCTTGCTCATGATCGCGACGCTCGCGCCCTTCTGGGCGGCGGCCAGCGCTGCTCGCTGGCCCGCGAGACCGGCGCCGATGATCAAGACGTCGTGTGCTGGCATGGCTCCCTGGGGTCGAGTGGGGGAAGGGGGGGCGGGTTCTGCGCGGGGGACTCTATAACGCCGCGCGCGAGGAGCCCGGGAGCGCCGCGCGTCGCAGCTCGCCGGGTGCGCCGGGTGCAGGCGGCCTTCAGCTCAGGTCGCCGGGCGCGCCGGGCGCAGCGCCTGGCGCACCTGCGCGAGCGTGACGACGCCCTGCAGGACGCCGTCGCTGTCGACCGCCACCATCGCGCCGAGTCGCCCAATGCCCTCGGAGCCCAGGAGGGTTTCCAGCGGGGCCTCTTCGCCGATCTTCACGGGCAGGTCCATCTCGAGGACGTCGAGGACCGGCAATGCGGGACGTCCGGCGGCGATCTCGCTCTCGACGCGCTGTGCTCGCACAATGCCGAGGAAGTGGCGAGCGGGGTCCACGACGGCGAACCACGGCCAGCGGTAGCGCAGGAAGAACTCCTCCTGGGCGTCGAGCAGCGTCGCGGCGGCGGGAATCGTGACGGGCTCGCGGTCCATGATGTCGGCGACGGTGATGTCCTTGATGCGGCGGCCGAGCGCGCCCTGCACGACGGCGGCGCCGGCAGCTTGGTAGAGGAAGAAGCCGAGCAGCATCGTCAGCAGGCCGAGCGCCGAGCCGGCGGCAGCGAAGCTCCACAGCCCGGCGAGTCCGACGAGGCCGCCGAACGCCTGGCCCGCGCGGCCCGTGGCGAGCGTCGCGCGGTTGCGGTCGCCGGTCCGCCACCAGATCACCGCGCGGGCGATGCGGCCGCCGTCGAGGGGGAAGGCGGGAACGATGTTGAAGACGAACAGCATCGCGTTGATGAACCCCAGCCAGCCAACCAGCGCGAGCGCCGGCGTCGTCGTGAAGCCCCCGCGCGGGAGCGCCACGTCGGTGAAGCTGCCGGTGCTGCTGAGCAGCGTGGCGGCAACGACGCAGAGCCCGAACAGGATCAGCGTCACGGCTGGGCCGGCGGCGGCGACCTTGAACTCCTCGCCGGCGGTCTCCGGCTCACGGCGCATGTGCGAGAGGCCGCCGAAGAACCATAGATCGATGCCGGCGATCGGTATGCCGACGCGCCGGGCGGCGAGCGCGTGGCCGAGCTCGTGCAGGACCAGCGAGGCGAAGTAGCCGAGCGCGCCGGCGACTGCGACGAGGTAGTCGGTCGTCTGCGTGCCACCGATCAGTTCGTGGAAGTAGTCGTGCGCGAGCCAGTAGATGAGCACGAACAGCACGAAGAACCAGCTCGCGCTGACCCCGATGCGAATGCCGAAGATACGAGCGAGCTGGAGATTCGTGCGAGTCGGCATTAGTCCATGGTAGGCCGACCGCGCGCCGGCGCCGCTCGACCGTGTGGTGCCGGCGCTGGAGCGCCCGGCGCTCCTACGCGGACGGGCGCGAGCGCTCGATGATCGCGGCGAAGTCCACGCCGGCTGGCAGCGTGCCGTACTCGCGGCCTCCGTCGCCGTCCAGGCGCGAGGCGCAGAAGGCATCGGCGACGGGGGCGGGGCCGTAGCGCACGAGCAGCGAGCCCTGCAGGCAGAGAGCCATGCTTTCCACGACCCGGCGCGCACGCTGCTCGAGCGTGGCGGGGTCGGCGAACTGGTCCTTCAGCCGGCGCACGCTCTCGTCGAGGCGGGGGTCGGCGCCGGCGGCCTGCTCGATCTCCGCCACGAACACCTCGAGCGAGCGCGGCGAGCGCGTCAGCGCGCGCAGCACATCGAGGCTCATCACGTTGCCCGAGCCCTCCCAGATCGAGGCCAGCGGCGCCTCGCGGTAGAGGCGCGGCATGCCGGACTCCTCGACGTAGCCGGCGCCGCCGAGGCACTCCAGCGACTCGAAGGCGTGGTTCGGGGCGCGCTTGCAGGTCCAGTACTTGCCGACGGCCGTGGCCAGGCGCTTGAACAGCTGCGCGTCGCTCGAGTCCTCGCCGTTCTCCGCGTCGGCATGAGCCTCGTCGTACGCGCGCGCGAGACGCATCGCCAGCGCGGTGGTGGCCTCCGATTCGAGGCACAGGTCGGCGAGCACGTTGCGCATCAGCGGCTGGTCGATCAGCTTCTTGGAGAAGGCGCTGCGGTGGGCGGCGTGATGGGTGGCGCCGACGACCCCCACGCGCATGCCGGCTGCGCTGCCGATCACGCAGTCCAGCCGCGTGTGGCCGACCATCTCGATGATCGTCGGGACGCCGCGACCGGGCTCGCCGACCATCCTTGCCCAGGCGCCGTGCAGCTCGATCTCCGAGGAAGCGTTTGAGTGGTTGCCGAGCTTGTCCTTCAGTCGCTGGATGTGGAAGGCGTTGCGGCTGCCGTCGGGAAGGATGCGCGGCAGCAGGAAGCACGACAGGCCCTCCTCGGTCTGGGCGAGCACGAGGAAGATGTCCGACATCGGCGCCGAGCAGAACCACTTGTGCCCGACGAGCTCGTACTCGGCGCCGGCTCCCCCGCCGTTGAGCGGGGTCGCGACGGTCGTGTTGGCGCGGACGTCCGAGCCACCCTGCTTCTCGGTCATCGCCATACCAGCGATCGCCGAGCCCTTCTGGGCCGCGGGGATCGAGCGCGGGTCATAGCTCCTCGCCGTCACCAGCGGCTCCCACTCGGCTGCCAGATCGGGCTGCGCGCGCAGCGCCGGCACGATCGCGAACGTCATCGTGATCGGGCACGCAAAGCCGGCCTCGGCCTGCATCGCGGTCATGTACATGGCCGCGCGCGCGGTGTGGGCGAACGGCTCTGTGCTCGTCCACGGCAGCGAGTGCAGCTCGTGCTCGACGCCCAGCTTCATCAGCTGATGCCACGCCGGGTGGAACTCGACCTCGTCGATGCGGTGCCCGTAGCGGTCGTGCGTGCGCAGAACGGGCCGATTCTCATTCGCAAGCGGACCCCATTCCTGCTGCGGCGCCCCGCCGACGAGGCGTCCGAGCGCGGAGGCGCGCTCGCTGACCCAGCCCGCCCCCTCGCGTTGCACCGCCTCGACGAGCGGCGTGTTGCTCGCGAACACGTCGACGCCCACGAGCGGCGGCGGCTGGTTGAAGACGGTGTGCGTCTGCCACGGCGCCGCGTCCTCGCGCGTCGATGGCGAGACGGTTGCCATGCCAGCAGTCAAGCAGATGCCGGGCCCCGCGACGCGCGGGCGATAGCATCGGCGCCCCCCAACGCAGCGATACCAAGGAC
The DNA here is from genome assembly GCA_035551395.1 of Solirubrobacteraceae bacterium. Taxonomy (GTDB): domain Bacteria; phylum Actinomycetota; class Thermoleophilia; order Solirubrobacterales; family Solirubrobacteraceae; genus Palsa-744. The sequence goes on from DASZNB010000117.1 coordinate 5,579, forward strand.
CCGCACATGGCCAAGATCAAGGTGAAGAACCCCGTCGTCGAGCTCGACGGCGACGAGATGACGAGAATCATCTGGACGTTCATCAAGGAGCAGCTGATCCTCCCCTACCTCGATGTGGAGCTGGAGTACTACGACCTCGGGATCGAGCACCGCGATGAGACCGCCGACCGGGTCACCGTCGAAGCGGCCGAGGCGATCAAGCGCCATGGCGTGGGGGTCAAGTGCGCGACGATCACGCCCGACGAGGCGCGGGTGAAGGAGTTCGGCCTGAAGGAGATGTACCGCTCGCCCAACGGCACCGTGCGCAACATCCTCGGCGGCGTCATCTTCCGCGAGCCGATCGTGATCTCCAACATCCCCCGTCTCGTTCCCGGCTGGACGAAGCCGATCGTGATCGGCCGCCACGCATTCGGCGACCAGTACCGCGCGAGCGACATGCTCGTGCCGGGCGAGGGCACGCTGACTCTGACCTTCACACCGACGGGCGGCGGCGAGCCGATCGAGCTCGACGTCTATGACTTCCCCGGCAGCGGCATCGCGCTGGCGATGTACAACCTCGACGACTCGATCCGCGACTTCGCGCGCGCGTCGCTGCGCTACGGGATCGAGCGCGGCTACCCCGTCTACCTGTCCACCAAGAACACGATCCTCAAGCGCTACGACGGCCGCTTCAAAGACATCTTCGAAGAGGTCTACGAGGCGGAGTTCAAGTCGGACTTCGAGGCCGCCGGCATAACCTACGAACACCGTCTGATCGACGACATGGTTGCGGCGGCGCTGAAGTGGGAAGGCGGCTATGTGTGGGCCTGCAAGAACTACGACGGCGACGTCCAGTCCGATACGGTCGCCCAGGGCTTCGGCTCGCTCGGTCTGATGACGAGCGTGCTGATGACCGCCGACGGCAAGACCGTCGAGGCGGAGGCGGCGCACGGCACGGTGACCCGCCACTACCGCTCCCACCAGCTGGGCAAGCCGACCTCGACGAATCCGATCGCCTCGATCTTCGCTTGGACGCGCGGGCTGGCGGCGCGCGGGCGCATGGATGGGACACCCGCGGTGATCGAGTTCGCGGACACGCTCGAGCGTGTCTGCATCGAGACGGTCGAGAGCGGTCAGATGACGAAGGACCTCGCGCTGCTCGTCGGCCCCGAGCAGCCCTGGCAGAGCACGCAGGAGTTCCTCGCCGCGATCGACGAGAACCTCAGGAGCGCCGCCGGATGAGCGGCACGGCGCTCGAGACGACGTTCCACCCTCGAAAAAGCACCCATCAGGAGATGAATTCGTGAGCAATCCCGTACGAGTGACGGTCACCGGCGCAGCCGGACAGATCGGCTACAGCATCGTGTTTCGGATCGCCAGTGGACAGCTGCTCGGCCCCGACCAGCCGATCGACCTGCGCCTGCTGGAGATCCCGCAGGCGATGGGCGCGCTGGAGGGCGTCGCCATGGAGATCGTCGACTGCGCCTTCCCGCTACTGGCGGGCCTCGACCTCCACGACCGCCCGGCGGACGCCTTCGACGGCACGAACATCGCTCTGCTCGTCGGCTCGCGCCCGCGCACGAAGGGCATGGAGCGCGCCGAGCTGCTCAGTGCCAACGGTGAGATATTCACCGTGCAGGGCAAGGCGTTGAATGCCGTCGCTGCCGCAGACGTGAAGGTGCTCGTCGTCGGCAACCCCGCCAACACGAACTGCCTGATCGCGATGAACAACGCGCCGGACATCCCGCGCGAGCGATTCACCTCGATGATGCGCCTCGATCACAATCGCGCGATCGCCCAGCTCGCCGCCAAGCTCGCCGTCCCGGTCCCCGACATCACGGAAATGGGCGTATGGGGGAACCATTCGCCGACGATGTACCCGGATCTGTTCCACGCCAAGGTCGGCGGGCGCGAGGCCGCCGGTGCGGTCGACGACCAGGCCTGGATCGAAGACGACTTCCTCCCCAACGTGGGCAAACGCGGCGCCGCGATCATCGAGGCGCGGGGCTCCTCCTCGGCTGCCTCGGCGGCGAGCGCGGCGATCGACCACGTCCGTGACTGGGTCTCGGGGACCGACGGGGCATGGGTCTCGATGGGCGTCGCATCGGACGGTTCCTACGGGGTGCCCGAGGGCCTGATCAGCGGCTTCCCCTGCACCTGCGCAGCGGGCGGGTACGAGATCGTCGAGGGCCTCGAGCTCAATGACTTCTCGCGCGCCAAGGTCGACGCCTCGGTGGCCGAGCTGACCGACGAGCGCGACACCGTCACCGAGCAGGGGTTGATCTAGAGCTCGCGAGTCACGCCCGCCGCATTCCAGCCAGCGGACTCACAATCTCAACATGCAGAAAGAGGGCGCGGTCAACATCGACCGCGCCCTCTTTCTGTAAGGCCTTCGTCCCAATCCCGTGAGCGGCTGTTTGTCTAGGTCTGGCGCCGTGGAGGCGTCGTCAATGAATCCACGGTAGTCCGACGAATCGTCGTTCCTGGCAACGATCGAATCCCGCCCGCCCGCGTGTGTGCTTTGCGGACTGATCTTCGAGCGGTGAGCGACCGAGGACGCGGCCAGGGGCGACGAGGCTAGGACTTGGGGTGCCAGCCGCGGGCTTTCTTCTCTACCTTCTTTTCCTGCTCGAGGCCGGGGAGCACGCGGTAGAGGTAGTTCTGCTTGATGCCCATCTTGGCGGCGAGCTCGGGAATCGTGATGCCGGGCTGACCCTGCACGAAGGCGAGCGCCTCGGCCGCTCGCGTGCCGCTGCCTTTGCGGCGGCCTGCACGGCGTTTGCCGGGTTTGCGCGCGGCTTTGGTGGCTGTGGTGGCTTTTTTCACGCGCGTCGCCGAGCTGCGCGGGCGTCCGGGGCCTCGGCGGCGGGTCGTGGTCGCGCCACCGCCGTTGGATGTGGAAGATCCGCCGACACCGGCGAGCGCCGATGCTGCGGCCTCTAGGCGGTTGTACTCGTCGACCAGCGGCTTGAGCTCCTTCAGCCGGTCGGTGATCTCGCGGCGCTTCTCGTCAAGAAAGTCGGTCACGGTTTGAATCCTCTTCACTAGTTTCGATGCGTTCGCGTCTCACATCAGTTTGTCGGTCACCCTACACTAGTTCTGTTTGGTGACTCGCTCGATCTCGGTGGCCAGACGATCGAGCGTTCGCCTGGCCTCGCGCTCGGGCATACCGCCGACGAGCGCGCGACTGACGATCGCACCGACCGGTCCGAGCGGTGGCCGAAATTCGTTGCGGTAATCGAAGCGGGTGCCGCCCTCCTCTGGTGTGAGGACGTATTCGCTCAGCGCGTGCGAGCGCGCCGGCCCGCGCCCTTCCCAGATCGCCAGCTCGCACGGCCGGCAACCGATCAGCTTCCAGTGAACCTCGAGGTGGACGCCGCGCATCTGTATCTGCTGATCCATCCTGTACCCGATTCGGGGGGGCCCGTCATCGGCGTGAACGAGCTTGCGGTGAATCGTGACCCATTTCTCCAGCGAGGCCGGGTCCATGATCACCTTCCACACGTCTGCGGGGGCCGCCGGGAGGCGGGTGGAGGCTGTTACGAGGCTCATTGGGTCAGTGCCGGCGGCGCGAGCGGTCGCTGGAACCGTAGCTGCCGCGGGGCGGCCGACCGGCCTCGATCATCACCGCGCCGCGAGTCGCTCGCTGAGTTCCCACTCCGCGAGCGCGTGTTCGACGGCAGCATCGAAGGTGTGCAAGCGCACGCCGAGCTGCTCTGCGGCGCGGTCCTCGGCGGGCAGCAGGTCGCCCTGCAGTCCCTCCATCAACGCGATCACGAGCTCCGGGTCCTCACCGGCGATCGCCGCGGCGATGCGGGCGGTGAGCGCGTTCATATTCACCCTCAGTCGGAGCGGGGGCCTGCCGAGCAGCATCAGCTCCGCGATGCCGGTGAGCATTTCCCCGTAGCTGAGCACGTCGGGGCCGCCGATCTCCAGGCGGCGTCCCCCCAGCGCCGCGTCGGCGGACGCGACGAGCATCTCGATCACGTCGCGCGCGTCGATCGGCTGCGTGCGAAAGCGCTGCCAGCCGGGCAACGCGAGCACGGGCATGCGCTCGACCAGCCTGACGAGCAGGCGAAAGGAGCGCGAGCGCGCGCCGATCACGATCGAGGCGCGCAGCGCGATCGAGTCGGGCACGGCCCCGAGCAGGATCCGCTCGACCTCCTCGCGGCTGGCCAAGTGTCGCGAGGAGGGGATGCCCGAGCTCCAATGCGGCACGAGACCGCCGAGGTAGACGATCCTCACGACGCCGGCGCGCCGCGCGCTGGCGGCGAAGTTCTCCGCCGCGAGGCGCTCGCGAACCGAGAAGGAGGCGCTCGCGACCGGCGCGCGCTCCATCGAGTGGACCAGGTAGTAGGCGAGCTCGACGCCGTCCAGCGCCGCGTCGAGTCCGGCGCCCGTGAGCAGGTCGCCGCGCAGCACCTCCGGCGTGGCGGCTGCAAGCGCGCGCGGCGGCGGCGAGAGGGCGGCGCGGACGCGCGCCGGGTCGCGACCGAGCGCGCGCACGTCGTGGCCTTCAGAGCACAGACGCGGGGTCAGCAGCGACCCGACGAAGCCGCTGGCGCCGGTGACGAGGATGCGCATCGCAGTGATGATGACGTCGCCGCGCGATGATCCGGGCGAACATCCGGAAAGTGCGGGATATCCAGGGAGATCGTCACATCCAAGTGACGCTCGGTGAGCTATTTGCGAGTAGCGAAACTGTTTTCCTGCGATTTGCGGCCTGGGCCGTCGCGGCGCCTTGAGCGAGCCCGCGAATGGTGCTTTGATCGCTCCAGGTCAACTCAAGTCAACTCGCGTTTGGGGGGCAGGTGCAGGTGCAGAGAATGCCGAGCGGGCGCGCGCCCAAGCGGGCGGCGCCGAAGGTCAGCTGCGAGCAGTGCTTCTTCAGGGTCAACCTGCTGTGTGCATTGGAGCTGGCGGAGCCGTGCACGACGTTCCGGCCCGCAGAGGCTCGGCTGAAGCCGCCGCCGCAGCTGCGCTTCGTCTTCCGCCAGGAGCGCCCCGCGCGCCCGGCATGGGCGTTTCCCTCCGCCCAGGAGCAGGCCGCGCTGCACGTTTAGCGCTCGCCCGGGGCGCCCGCATCGGCATTGTTTCGGCTCTCGGGGGGTATATTGGGCTAGATCTGAAAGCTCTCAGCAGAGGCGGTGGCGACGATGGCAGCGAAGGGCAGGTTGAGCAAGGCCGAGCAAGCCGCCAAGGCGGCCCAGAACAACCAGTACCTGCAGCGTCTGGTCGAGGACGAGAAGCTCCGCGCGAATCTGCTGGCGGCGTATGGCGCCGCACGCAACGCTTACGGGCGCATGAGCAACGGCACTCCGCCGCACAAGGCGCTGCTGGAAGACCGCAAGCTGCGGGGCGAGCTGAAGAGCGCGGCGAACGCGCTCAAGGATGCTTCGAGCTCGCTGCGCGAGCCCCCCGGACGCACCCGTCGCAGGGGAGGGATCGGGCGCGCGCTGCTGCTCCTGAGCGTCGGCGGCCTCCTCGCCGTCGCGCTCAATGAGGGTCTGCGCTCGAAGGTCCTCGATCTGCTGTTCGGCGCGGAGGAGGAGTTCGACTACAGCTCGAGCACCGCGCCGCCCACCCCCGCCCCGGCGCCCGTCGCCGGCGGCTAGCGGAGCGGGCGGAGATGGCGGCAGTGGACGTCACGGCCGTGGAGGTCGAGGCCGAGAGCGAGTCGCAGGCGAGGGGCCCGCGCTCGCTTTCGGGTGAGAAGGCCAAGCGAATCGTGGACGCGATGCGCAGCAGCGTCGCGCAGCGGGGAACCGCGGGCTCGACCTTCGACCACGTCTCGCGCGAGGCGGGCGTCTCGCGGGGGCTGCTGCACTACTACTTCGGCACCAAGGAGCAACTGCTGGTCGAGGCGGTGCGGCGCGACTGCGAGCTGCGTCTGGAGCGCCTCGAGCGCCAGCTCTCGACGGCCACGACCGCGGACGACTTCATTGGCCTGATGGCCCAGAGCCTCGAGGACACGGTGCGCGAGGACCCGGACTTCGTGACGCTCGTGTTCGAGCTCTTCACGCTGTCGCGCCGCAATGCGGATATCGCCACGGAGTATGCGGGGCTGATGCGCCGTATGCGCGAGCAGGTCGCGGGCATGCTCGCGCTCGCCCAGCGCGAGGGCATCCTGCACCTGCACGCCGAGCCGGAGGCGGTCGCGGAGATCCTCTTCTCGCTCGGCGACGGCTTCTCGCTGAGGATGCTGAGCGAGCCGGAGCGCGACTTCGGCCCGACGATCGACGCCGGCATCA
>DASZNB010000118.1:0-1906 GCA_035551395.1 Solirubrobacteraceae bacterium
CAGGTCGCGCATCGCGACCTTGAAGCCCGCGCCAAGCTCGGTGTAGTCAGACAGCGCCGACAGCCGCTGAGCCGCTTCGGGGGTGAGGGCCGCGGCGGAGTCGTAGAGCAGGTAGGCGTAGGCGCGCTCGCGGCTGCGCCCGACCCGCCCGCGGATCTGGTAGAGCTGGGCCAGCCCGAAGCTGTCGGCGTGCTCGACGATCAGCGTGTTGGCCTGCGGGATGTCGATGCCCGACTCGATGATCGAGGTGCACACGAGCACGTCCGCGCCGCCGCGCAGATAGTCCATCATCACGCTCTCCAGCTCCCCCTCGCCCATCTGCCCGTGGGCGACGGCGAACCGCACGCCCGGGCAGAGCGCGCGCAGCCGCTCTGCCGTCTGCTCGATCGACTCGATCCGGTTGTGCAGGAAGAAGGCCTGGCCGTCGCGCTCGTGCTCGCGCTCGATCGCGCGCTTGACGAGCTCCTCCTCGTACTCGCCGACATACGTCTTGATCGGCCGGCGGCCCTCGGGCGGAGTCTCGATCACCGAGATGTCGCGCAATCCCGCCAGCGACATCTGCAGCGTGCGCGGGATCGGGGTGGCGGACATCGAGATCACATCCACCTTCAGCTTGAGCTGGCGCAGGAGCTCCTTCTGCTTGACGCCGAAGCGCTGCTCCTCGTCGACGATCAGCAGGCCGAGGTCCTTCGCGCGGACGTCGCGGGAGAGCACCCGGTGGGTGCCGATGAGAATGTCCACGCGGCCTTCCGCGAAGCCCTTGATCGCGACTTTCTGCTCGGCGGCGGTGCGGAAGCGGGAGGCGTGCTCGAGCGTGAAGGGGTAATCGGCGAGGCGCTCGGCGAACGTGCCGTAGTGCTGCTGGGCGAGGATCGTGGTGGGCACCAGCATCAGCACCTGCTTGCCCTCGGCGGCCGCCTTGAAGGCGGCACGCAGGGCCACCTCCGTCTTGCCGTAGCCGACATCCCCGCAGATCAGGCGATCCATCGGCCGCGGCGCCTCCATGTCGGCCTTGACCAGCTCGATCGCCTCGCGCTGGTCGGGTGTCTCGGTGAAGGGAAAGCGCTCCTCGAAGTCGCGCTGCCAGTCGGAGTCGGGCCCGTAGGCGTGTCCGCTGCGCCGGCGCCGCTCGGCGTACAGGCTGAGGAGCTCGCCCGCGAGCTCCTGCGCGGCGCGCCGGGCGCGTGCCTTCATCGTCTCCCAGCGGGTCCCTCCGAGCTTGCTCAACGGAGGCCCGCCCGCCCGCTCGGCTCCTGCGCCGACGTAGCGCGAGATCTTCGCGAGCTGGTCGGTGGGGACGAACACGCGGTCATCGCCCTGGTATTCGAGGTACAGGTAGTCGCGCGTGACGCCTGCCACGGTGCGCGTGTCGAAGCCGGCGAAGCGCGCGACGCCGTGATCCTCGTGGACGACGATGTCGCCGGTGCGCAGCTCGGTGAACGAGCGCAGCGCGCCGCGCCGCGCGGGACCGCCGGGAGCGCCGCGGCCGGGCCGCTCGGCGCGGCGACGGCGCAGCAGGCGATGCTCGGGGAAGACCGCGAGCTTCAGCTGCGGCGCCACGAAGCCCTCGCGCAGCGAGGCCGCGGCGAAGCGCAGCGAGGGTTCGAGCACCTGATGTCCGGCGTCCACGTCCTCGCCCAGCCAGGTGGCTTTCAGACGTCCGAGGTTGTACGCGGCGCGCTCCCCCTCGCCGCGCCTGGGAAAGGCCACGACGGTGCGGTAGCCGGAGCGCACGAGCTTCTCCAGCTGCGGCTCGGCCTCGCCGAGCGAGCGCGCGGCCGTGTCGGCGGAGGAGGCGCGCAGCTCGATCTCCTGGTCGCCCGCCAGCGCCGACAGCCAGATCCGCGTGCGCTCGGCGAGCGTCGCCGAGATCGCATCCGGACTCACGTACAGGTGATGGGCGTCC
>DASZNB010000119.1:0-30889 GCA_035551395.1 Solirubrobacteraceae bacterium
GTCATCGCCGCAGCGCCCACGAGCAGGGCGGCGCCGAGCGCCGTCTCGATGTTGTGCTGAGCGGACTTCGCGTGGCCCATCAGATGCAGCAGGTAGGCGCCGAGGAACGCCATCGGCACGGAGCCGAGCACCATCCAGCCGACCAGACGTCGGTTGACCGTGCCGCGGCGCAGGTGCACCGCGGCGCCGACCGGGCGCATCACCACCGCCGCGACGAGGTCGCTGGAGATCGCCGCAGACGGACTGACCCCGAACAGCAGGATCAGCATCGGCGTCATCAAGGCCCCGCCACCGGCGCCGGTCATGCCGACGAGCAGTCCGACGATCGCGCTCCCCAGGACGATGTATGGATCGATGTGCATGGCCGATACGGCCACGGCGGTGGCGGGTCTCCTCACCCCTGCGGCCGCCGGAGGCCGGTGCCGGAGCATAGAGCAGATCCTCACGAGCGGGGTCGGGCTCGGTCGCGGGCGCTGACGCGCATGGGCGTCTCGGGCAGGCGCGTCATCGAGCCAACCAGGGGGCGGCCTGACAGCAACTTCGAACGCGGGCTTGCTTTGGGTGTGGTTGGTGTTTATGATGCCGTTCGTTCGTTAGGGGAGGTCACGGAATCTCGACAACTGTTGGGGTTCCTGGGGTCAGAATGGGGGACCCGTGTCGCGAGCAAGGAGGCGGGAGTCGCTGTGAGTGTCGAGACTGGGAGTGGGACAGACAAGGCAGTTGCGTGGGCCCCGCCGCTGGCTCGTCCGCGCGGCTTGCTCGGGCGTACGGGGCGGCGCACGGCGGCACCGGCGCCGGTCGTCCAGGTGCGCGGGCCGGCCGCCTGCATGCGCCGCGACGCGCTGTTTCGGCGCATGCTGCTGGTCGCGGACGTCGTCGCGATCGTCGGCGCCTTCGTGCTGACCGTCGCACTCTCTCATCGCTCCGTGCAGCTGACGTGGGCGGGAATCGCCGGTGTGCCGATCCTGCTGGTGTGCGCGAAGTTGACGGGCCTGTACGACCGCGACGAGACATTGCTGCGGAAGACCACGCTGGACGAGGCGCCGAAGCTGCTGCAGCTGGCGACTCTGTCCGCCTTCGTAGCGTGGTTGACGGGCGGTCTGATCGTGCGCGGCCAGCTGGATCGGCACGAGGCGATGTTCCTGTGGCTGGCGCTCGCTGTGCTGCTGATCTTCGCGCGCACCGCCTCGCGCGCGATCTCTCTGCGGATGGCGCCCGCCGAGCGCTGCCTGTTCATCGGCGACGAGCTCTCCGCCGAGACGATTCGCTCGAAGCTGACCGGGCACGGCGGGGTCAAGGCGGAGGTCGTGGCGCACCTCGACCTCGACAAGGTCGCCCCGTGGTCGACGGACACCTTCTCCGAGGCGCGCCTGGCCGAGATCCGCGATCTCGCGAAAACGCTCGACGTGCACCGCGCGATCATCGCGCCGCGCAGCGTCGATGCCGGCGAGATGCTCAACCTGGTGCGCACGCTGAAGGCCGTCGGGGTGCGGGTGAGCGTGCTGCCGCGCCTGCTCGAGGTGGTCGGCTCCTCGGTCGAGTTCGACGACCTGCACGGCGTGACCGTGATGGGCGTCAGGCGGTTCGACCTGACGCGCTCCTCGGCGCTGTTCAAACGCGGCTTCGACCTGCTCGGCGCCTCGCTCGGCCTGCTCGCCGTCGCGCCCGTGCTGATCACGGTCGCGATCGTGATCAAGCTCGACAGCCGTGGCCCGGTGTTCTTCCGCCAGCTGCGCGTGGGGCGTCACGGGCAGCGCTTCTACATGCTCAAGTTCCGCACGATGGTGCCCGACGCAGAGGCCCTGAAGGAGGGGTTGCGCGACCGCAACGAGGCGAAGGAGGGGTTGTTCAAGATCGCCGAGGACCCGCGCGTCACGCGCATCGGGCGCATGCTGCGGCGCAGCTCGCTCGACGAGCTGCCGCAGCTGCTGAACATCGTGCGCGGCGAGATGAGCCTCGTGGGCCCGCGACCGCTCGTCGTCGACGAGGACAGGCGCGTCGAGGGCTGGCACCGCCGCCGTCTGGAGCTGACACCCGGCATGACCGGTCCCTGGCAGATCCTCGGCCCCTCACGCGTCCCGCTGCGCGAGATGGTGGCGATCGACTATCTCTACGTCGCCAACTGGTCGCTCTGGACGGACATCAAGATCCTGCTGCGCACCGTGCCCCACGTGCTCGGGCGCCACGGGCTGTAAGCCCGGCTCCTTCTCGCAGGGCGCTCACGCGACCGATGCTTGCGGCGCGCTCAAGCGACCGGCGCGGGCGCGGGCGCCCGTCGCGCGCTGCCGCGAGCGAGCTGTTCGAGCGCGTCTGAGATCTGCTCGCAGACGATGTCCGGTGCGAAGCGCCGTTCGGCCTCCGAGCGGGCGAGCGCACGCGTGGAGGCCGCGTCCGCGCGCAGCCGCCCGAGCATCTCGACGATCGCATCCGCCATCCCCTCGACGTCTCCGGGGGCGAGCTCAGCGGCCACGGCACGGTCGACGTCCTCGATCGAGCCCACCTCGCTCGTCGCCACCACCGGGCGTCCGGCGGCGAGTGCCTCGAGCACCGACATCGGACACGGGTCGTACTTGCTGGCCAGCAGGATCATGTCGCTGCGCTCGAGCTCCGCCGGCATGTCCTGGGGGGCGACGCGGCCGCCGTACTCGGCGTTTTGGGAGGGCAGGTCCGCCAGCAGCTTGCTGTAGTCAGACCAGATGCTCGGGCCGCCGACGACACGGATCCGTGCGTCGACGCCTCGCTTGGCGAGCACCTCGGCCACCGCGATGACGTCCTCCAGTCCCTTGCGCATGGAGATCCGGATCGGCACCAGGACGATCGGCGGATCGGCCGCGGCGCGACCGTCGTTCGCGAAGCGGCTGAGGCGAACGGGGTTGGTGACGACGACTGTCTTCTCGACCGGGAAGCGGTAGTCGTGGACGATGTGGTTGCGGAACACGGTGCTGATGCAGATGAGCAGGCTCGCCCGCCGGATCTTGACGAGCTGCACGACCGTGCGGAAGGACATGATCGCGGCCACGAGGAAGAAGACGTAGCGAGGCTGGCAGCGGAAGGCGAGCCGTCGCTCCGCGATCAGCCAGCGCAGCTCGCCCGCCTGATGGCTGTCGGGGCGGATGACGAGCGGCACGGTGCGCACGAGGCGCGAGGGCACGCCCAGCGACTCGATCGTCTGGTTCTGGTAGATCACGTCATACGGCTTTTGCTCGTGCCTGCGCGTTATCTCCTGACGCAGCCTCAGCGAGGCGAAGGCGCGCGACAGCAGTCCCGAGGCGAACGCTCCGACCTTGGTCCGGCTGTACCAGCGATTCCAGCGCCAGTCGCTCGTGCCCCACACGAACGTCAGGTTCGCGTGCTGGGAGAGCCGATCGGGCAGGTTGCGACCCTGCCCGGGGAAGAAGCAATCGATCTGATGGCCGCGTCGCGCGAGACCGTCGAGCAGCTCGGTCACGACGCCCGGGGCGCCTCCGGATTCGAGCGGAGCCCCGCCGAGCCAGGCTATTCGCAGCGGTTCGGCGGTTGGCACCGGCGACAGGCTACCAGTCGAGATCAGCCTGGCCCGCTGCACTTCTGGCCCGATCGAGGTGCTCGACCTGCGCGGACAGCTTGCGCTGGAACTCCGCGACCGAGAACCGCGCGGCGTTCTCCACGGCGCGAGCCGGGTCGAAGTCGAGTGCGTCGATTTCTTCGATCGCACGGGTCAGCGACACCACGTCGTCGGGCTTCACCAGGCGTCCGGTCTCGCCGTCCAGCACGGTCTCGAGCGCGCCGCCCGCCGCCGCGGCGATGACGGGCCGCCCGGACGCCTGTGCCTCGACGGCGGTGATGCCGAACTCCTCGACGCTCGCGACCACCACCGCGCGCGCGCTCCCGTACAGCTCGGCGATTTCCGCGTCGCCGACCCGGCCGAGGAAGCGTGCCTCGGGGTATGCGGCGCTGAGCGCCGCGTGCTCGGGTCCTGAGCCGACGACGCTGATCGGCACGCCCGCCCGGCGCGCCGCCTCGAGGATCAGCCGGACGCGCTTGTGGGCGACCAGCTCGGTGACGACGAGCAGTGAGTCGCCCGGGGTTCCGGGTCTGAAGCGAGTGGTTTCGACCGGCGGATGTATCACGACGGACTCGCGCCCGTAGAAACGCTGTATCCGCTCGCGCGTGAGCTGAGAGTTGGCGATGTAACAGTCCACGCGCCGACTCGCCGACAGGTCCCACCTGCGCATGCGGCGCAGCTGCAAGCGCAGGAGCGCTCGCAGCGGAGCGGGCACCTCGGCCAGAGCGCGCGCCTGCTCGTACCAGGCATAGCGAAACGGCGCGTGGCAATAGCAGATGTGAAGCGCTCCGGGCGGGACGCGAATGCCGTGGGCGAAGGCGCTGCTGCTGCTGAGGACGACATCGCACGGCGGCGGCCTGAGCCTTTCCACCGCAAGCGGATAGAGCGGCAGCAGGCGCCTGAAGTTGGCCTGGCGCGCGCGCAGGTGGCGCAGCGCCGAGCTCCTCACGGCGTGGCCCGCGAAGCGCCCCCCGGTGCCCTCCTCGTCATACAGCAGCGTGAAGATCGGCGCGCTCGGATACAGATCCGCCATCGCCGCGAACGTGCGCTCGGCGCCGCGCAGCACCAGCAGGTAGTCATGCGCGAGCGCGATTGGGACCCGCGCGCGGGTCGGATGCGCCGAGTCGTGCACAGCGCGCAAGCGTACTCGGAGCGCTGTCGGGCGCTCGCTGGAACCTCGGGCGTAGGCTATGCTCGCAGCGTGGGCAACGGCAGCAAGCCGAGGACGATCAGCAGCCCTCGTAACCGATGCGCATCCTCGTAACGGTCCCGTGGGGGCGCCGGCTGGGAGGGGCCGAAGAGATGCTGCAGGCGGCGCTCGAGGGAGCCTCTGTGGCGGGCCACGAAGTCGACCTCGTGTTCCTCCAGGCCGGCCCGTGGGCGCAGGAGCTGGAGCGCGCCGGCTTTCACGTCGAGGTGCTTGCTGCGGGTCGTCTGCGTCATGCACACAGAGCGGTCGCCGGCGTCGTGCGCCTCGCCCGGATCCTGCGTCGGCGCGACCCCGACCTGATCGTCAGCTGGATGCCGAAGACGCATCTGTATGGCGCCCCGGCGGCGCTGCTCGCGGGCATGACCGATCGCTTGGTGTGGTGGCAACACGGGATTGCGCGGGGGGAATGGATCGACCGCGTCGTCACGCTGCTGCCGACGAGGGCTGTCGGCTGCTCCTCGCTCGCGGCCGCGCGAGCGCAGGAGCGGATGTGGCCGTCGCGGCCGACCTTCGTCGTCAACCCCGGGACGAGGGTTCCCACGGCGCGCGCCAACGGGTCGCCGCTGGCGCTCCCGCCAGGCGTTCCGACTGTCGGGCTGGTGGGCCGCATGCAGCCGCTGAAGGGCCAGGATCGCCTGCTTCGCGCACAGGCTCTGCTGCGCCAGCGCGGTCACACGATCCACACCGTTCTCGTCGGAGGTGAAGCGCACGGGCTGTCCGAGGAGTACGCGAGCTCGCTGACCCCGCTCGTCGAGCGTCTCGGTCTCCGCGACGACGTGACGATGACGGGACAGGTGCCCGACGCCGGCCCCTACATCGACCAGATGGACATCCTCGTCAACGCCTCCGATCCGCCGGAGTCCTTCGGGATCGTGCTGCTGGAGGCGATGGCGAGGGGCGTGCCCGTGGTCGCCGTCGACTCGGGCTCCCCGGGTGAACTCATCGAGGACGGACGGACCGGTGTGCTCGCCCGCTCGGCCGACCCCAGCGCGCTGGCTGACGCCCTGCAGCCGATCCTCGAGTCGAGCGAGCTGCGTCATGCGATCGGCGAGGCCGGGCGCGCGCGATTCACCGAGGACTTCACCGATGTCGCGATGCGCGGCCGGTTCTGGGGTCAGCTCGAGCGCCTGGCGCGGCCGCAAAGGGGTGCCTCCGATGCGTCTTGAGCCTGCCAACGCGCCGGCCGATCCAGTGCCCGCGGCTGCCGTCGAGACGACCGCGACGCCGGCGACGGCGCAGGCGCGAAAGGCTGCCGGCGAGGTGACGCTCGTCGCTCATCACGTCGGCGCCGTCGGGGGAATGGAGCGTCAGCTCGCGGAGCTTGCGCTCGGGCTTCGGCGCGCCGGAGACAACGTCACGGTGATCGCGCATGAGTGCGCACTGCCGACCGACTCGGGAGTCGTATTTCACCGCGTGCGCGGCCCGAGCCGGCCGTTCCTGCTCGGCTACCCGTGGTTCATGGTGTTCGGCTCGCTGGCCGTTCGACGATGGCGGCGAGGAGTGCTGCAGGTGACAGGCGCGATCGTGCTCAACCGCGCAGACGTAGTCGCCGTTCACTACTGCCACCAGGTCGGTTCGATCACTCCGAGTCGCAACGGCTGGCTGTTTCGCGCACACGTGAAAGCGATGGCCGCGATCAGCCGGCTGGGCGAGCGGCTGATATTCGCCCGCAATACGACTGCCCGGTTCGTGTGCGTCTCCAACGGCGTCGCGGAGGAGATCCGCGACAGCCACCCACGGGTGCGCGACCGGGTGCTCACGATCTACAACGGCGTCGACACCACAGCGTTCGCCCCCGGGGCGCATCGACGGGCGGCGCACGAGCTGCGCGCCCGCCTGGGGATTCCCGGCAACCGGCTGGTTGCCGTGTTCGTCGGCAGTGAGTGGAAGCGCAAGGGTCTTGCCGCGGCGATCGAGGCGCTCGCGTCGGCGCCGGGCTGGGAGCTCGTGGTCGCGGGCGCCGGTGACCGGGCAAGCTATGGGGCGCGTGCGGAGGCGCTCGGCGTCGGCGAGGCGGTGCACTGGCTGGGCGAGGTAAGCGACGTGGAAGCCGTCTACGAGATGGCCGACGCGATGGTGCTGCCGAGCAGCTATGAGACCTTTTCGCTCGTCACGTTCGAGGCGGCCGCGAGCGGGCTCGCGGTGCTGGCGACGCCGGTGAACGGCGTGCGCGAGTTGATCGAGGACGCTCGCAACGGCTTCCTGATCACGCAGGAGCCGGCGGTGATCGCCGAGCGCCTCCGGCAGCTGAGCGCCGATCCGGCGCTGCGCGCGAGGCTGGGTGAAGCCGCGCGTGAGTCCGCGCTGTCGTTCACCTGGGAGCGGATGGTCCGCGAGCACGACGAGCTCTACGCGCGCATGGCCTCCGCCGGTCCGAGCGGGCCCGTCCGCTGAGTCACTCCTCGGCGACGCGCTCGAGCACGTCGCCGACGAAAGCGCTCACGCGCCGCTGCTGGAGCGCCATGTCGAACGGTTCGGCGCGCCGTCGCATGATCGCGTCGCGGCGCTGGGCGACCTCCGCGCTCGTGAGTCCCTCGAGCAGCTCCGCGAGCGCGGCAATGAAGCGCGGGCTCCACGGCGCGCGCCCGGGCAACCGCCAGAAGCACCCCTCGTCGAGGTCGTACGCGGCGGGGATCTGGCCGCTGACGATCGGAAGCCCGGCGGCAACGTACTCGCTGAGTTTCGTCGTGTACCGAAATGAGCCGACGCCGTCGACGCTCTGCGACAGGCTGCCAACGTCGAACGCCGCGAGGTAGTCGGGCACGTCCGCGGGCGCGACGCTGCCGGGCAAGAGCACGCGCGTGCCGAGGTCCTCGCCCGCCATCGCCTCGAGCTGGGCGCGGCCGGAGCCGTCGCCGAGGATGCAGACGACGATGTCCCGGCGTCGCACCTGCCGGACGGCACGAATGAGCTCGGCGCCGTAGGCGTATTCGACGCGCGAGTTCCAGTGCAGCGAGCCGGCGAGGCCGATGACGAGGGCGTCGCCGGCGATCCCCAGCTCGCGACGGATCCGCTCGCGGGCGCCGTCGCTGGCGTGGCCGCGCGTCCAGCCGGGCGCCGTCACCGCCCGTGGCGCTCCAAAGGTCAGCGCGCGCCCGGCGAGGTAGGGGGTCCAGCCCACGTAGCCGGCGCAGCGCCGGCACAGCAGACGCTCGTACAGGCCGCCGAGCAGCCCGGCCAGGCGCGAGTGCAGATGCAGGAACGGCCCGACGGCGTCGCCACTTGACACGACGAACGGGATGCCGAGCAGGGCGTCGATCGCCATCAACGTGAAACCTCCGGCCGTGCCGGTCCCCTCCATCACGATGAGAGCCGGTCGCGTGGCGCGGGCGGTCCGCAGAAGGCCGACCGCTGAGCGGAGCTTGCCGGCGCGGTCGAAGGGGAACGACTCGGGATTCAGCGGCTCGAGCAGGGCGCGGATGCGCATTCCCTCGATGTGTTCGTGGCCCTGCGTGGCAAAGCACAGGATCCGTCCGTTGTTCGCCGGTTTCACAGCTGTCCTCACGAGCTCCCGGATCCCGCAGCGCTTGCTCCCAACCCGGCGCGCTGACGATATCCGATCGCGACGGCGTGCGAGTCGCGCTCATGCGCGCGGCGGTTTGCTCGCGAGCCGAGCGCTCGCTACTCTTTAGCAGCAAGTTACGCCCGTCCTTATGATGGCTGGCGGCCGGCCCAAAACGGAACCAGCAGTCATGAACGACACGACCGACGCCACCGCCATCTTCGCTCCCCTTTGGAGGCGTAAGTGGGTGATCCTCGCTGTCGGCATCGTCGTCGGGGTGGCGAGCTATTTCTACTACAAGCGCGAGCAGCCGACCTACGCGTCGAGCACGCAGATCTTTCTCGGTGCCAGCGCCGAAGAACAGGCCCCCGGTGAAAAGACGTCGACCAAGCTCCAGTCGGCGAGCGTCACCGATCAGGTCGCAGTGATCAACTCGATCATCGCCGAACGGGTCCACCAGCAGTTGGTCAGAGAAGGCAAGGCGGCACTGGCACGAACCGCCAAAATCCGCGCTCGTAATCCTGAAAAAAGCGAATTCATCGTGATCAGCGTCGAAGGCCCTCACACTTCGGCCGGCCCCGCCCTGGTCGCCAACCTGACGGCGCAGACATACATCAGCCGCGTGCGTTCCAGCCACAAGCGCGTCGTCGAACGAGCGATCGCCATCGCCCGCAGCCAGCTCCGCAGGGTCGAAGCCGCGGGTGCGCCGCAGACCTCGGCCGGGTCGAAAGAAAAACGAGCCGGCTCGACTTCGCCCAGCCCGGTGACGGTCCTGCGCGCGACGACGCTGAGCACCAAGATCAACGAACTGGAATCGACGCTCGGTGCCACCGGCGCCATCCAGGTCAAGCCGGCGAACCCAGCGACGGCGAAACTGCTCGGTCCCCAACCGAGAAAAGACGCGATCTTCGGCTTCGCGCTCGGGATCCTGCTGGCGGCGATCGCCGCGTATGTCCTCAGTCGCTCGGATCGGCGGCTGCGTTCGCTGGCCGGGATCGAGGCGGCCTTCCAGCTGCCGATCCTCACAGCGCTGCCGAAGGTCGGGCGGCCCGTCGTCGTGCGCGACGGAAGGCCGATCCCCTCGCGTGTTCTGCTCGAGCCGCTGCGCACGCTTCACGCCGCTCTGCGGCTGGGCGACAGCGCCGACGGCGCCACCAACACCGCGCGACGGGTCATCCTTGCGATCAGCCCGGACGCGGGCGACGGCAAGTCGAGCCTGATCGCCGATCTCGCTCTGGTCCAGCGTGACGCGGGCCTGCGCGTCGCGATCGTCGAGGCAAACTTCCGTCGCCCCGTGCAGGCTCGGCTGCTGGGCTCCGACCAGCCGCAGGGCCTGGCTGAGGTCCTCGCCGGCAGCGTCCCGATCGAGGAGGCACTGATGCCGGTCCGGCCTGCCGAGCCGGCAGCGCCCGCGCCGCCCAGCGGAGCCGTCCTCACGGCCGTTGGCGCTCGAGCGGGATCGCTGTCCCTGCTTGCCGGTGGCGGCGAAGTGGCGAACCCGCCCGCGCTGATGGCGCATGAGGCCTTCCCGGGGATCCTCGGCGCGCTGGCGGCGGAGTTCGACTACGTGCTGATCGATGCGCCGTCGCCGCTCGAGTTCAGCGACGTGCTGCCGCTGCTCGGTGGCGTGGACGGCCTGATCATCCTCGCCCGCGTCGGGCACACACGCGAAGTCGCCGTGCGACGCCTGATGGACCTGCTACTTCGCACCCCCTCGGCGCCCGTGCTCGGGGTCGTGGCCAACTGCGTGGCCCCTCGAGACAGCGAGCGCTACGGCTTCGCGACGTCGACCGGGAGCGTTTGGCAGCGCAAGCCGATCGGCCGATGAGCGCTCGACACGGGCGGTCGGCCGCACTTGCCGGGGTTCACCCGGTCGTCCTCGACAGACGCATGCGCGACAGCGTCCGCTTCGGGCTGAGCGTTCTCGTCCCCGGCCTGATCGCTCTCGCGGTCACGGTTCAGCTGCCGAGCGGGGACCGCGCATTCGTGCTCGGCGGGATCGTCGCGGTGATCGGGATCATCGCGTTGATGGTGAGCAGCCGCCTGGAGGTCACGGTGGCGCTGTTGGCCATCTATCTCGGCATGCTCGACGGGCCGGTCAAGCTCCTGCTGGGCGCCCACGAAGCGACGGCGGCGATCCCCAATCTGCTGATCCTCGCGGTTGCCATCGGCGCGGTCATGCGGATGATCGTGCGCAAGGAGCGCGCGCGACTGCCGCCGTTGTCCAGCTGGGTGATCGCCTTCGTCGCGGTCGTGGCGATCGAGGCGCTCAACCCGAAAACAGCCGGCGTCCTGAAGATCCTCGGCGGTTTCAGGCAACAGCTTCAGTTCGTGCCCTTCTTCTTCTTCGGGTTCTATCTGCTGCGCTCCAAGCGGCGCCTGCGCCAGCTGTTTCTGATCGCCGGTGTGATCGCGCTGGCCAACGGGGTCGTCGCCGCCTACCAAACCGGGCTGACGCCGACCCAGCTGGCCAGCTGGGGGCCCGGCTACCACAACTTGATCTTCACCGGCGAAGAAGGCGTGGGCTCGGGAAGGGTGTTCTTCAGCGAAGGAGAAGCTCGTGTCCGCCCCCCGGGGCTCGGCTCGGAGGCCGGCTTCGGCGGCGGCGTGGGGCACATCGCGCTGCCCTTCTGCCTCGCGCTCCTGGCGGTGTCGCGTCGGCGCAGGTGGATCGCGGCGCTGCTGTGCATCGGGGCGCTCGTCGCTGTCATCACCTCGTTGGGGCGCTCGCAGGTGATCGGCGCGGGGATCGGCGTGATCGCGTTCGCCGGCCTGGCGATGCTGGCGGGGCGCAGGGTGGGCAAGCCGCTCGCCGCGCTGCTCGTGGCGGTCGTGCTGGGAGTCCCAGCGGGCGTGCTCGTCGTCGGCTCGCTGCGCAGCGGCACGTTCAAGCGCTACGAAAGCATCGACCTCACCTCCTCCTCAACGACGGCGGACAAGGAAGGGGCGCTGAGCCTGGTCCCCAAGTACCTGGCGGCGGCTCCGTTCGGCTTCGGGCTCGGCATCGTCGGTCCGGTGTCGAGCGTCGGAGGCCGGCAGGGCGAACTGCTCGAAGGCCACAGCGTGAGCTCGGAGACGCAGTTCAACCTGATCGTCGATGAACTCGGCGCGCCGGGTCTGATCATTTGGACAGCGCTGTCCCTGTATATGGTGCTGGTGATCACGCGGGGGATGCCGAGGATCCGCGACGGCGATCTCGCGATCCTGCTGGCGGGCTTCTTCGCGCCGTTCTTCGCGCTCCTGTTCGAGTCGACCTCGGGAGCGTTCACCTCCAGCGCGATCGCGGGCCCCTACTTCTGGCTTTCGATCGGCGTCGCCGCCTACTGGTTCGCAGGACCCGGCCGGCAGCCCATACGAACGCTCACACGAGGCGGAAATGCAAGACTCGGGCCCGGCTGAGGCTGCTCCCCGATCCTCGCTCGGCTCGCGCGGCGCACGCCTCGCGCTGCTGATCGGCGACCGCCGACGGCTGGTCGTCGCGCTCGTCGGCTGCTCGATCGTGTCGGGCTTCGCCGAAGCCGGGATCCTCGCGGTCGTCGCCGAGATAGCGACGTCCCTGGTCGGCACGCACGCAAAAAACGCCCACGCCTCCCTGTTCAACTTCCACGCCGGCGTGGGGACGCTGCTGGTGGTCGCGTTTGCGCTCACCGGCGTGCGTCTGCTCCTGCAGATCCCGCTCTCGGTGCTCCCCTCGCGAATCTCCGCCGACGTGCTCGCACACGTGCGCGCCGACCTGTTCGATGCGTTCACCCGCGCCTCGTGGACGGTGCAGTCGGCGGATCGCGAGGGACAGCTGCAGGAGACGCTGACCGGCCAGGCGCTCCAGGCTGCCGCAGGCGCCACGCAGGCGACGCAGCTGATAACCGCGTCCCTGCAGTTCGCCGTGCTGCTCGCCTCCGCGATCTACTTGAACGCGCTCGCCGCCCTCGTCGTCGGCGTCACCTCGGCGGCGCTGTTCGCGCTCCTGCGCCCGATGCGCTCGCGCGGCGTTCGCATCTCGCGGGAGCTCTCGCGCGCACAGGTGCGCTATGCGGGCGGGATAGCCGAGTCCAACCGCCTCGCCGAAGAGGCGCACGTGCTCGGCGTCCTCGCCGCTCAGCGCCGGCGCGTGCGGGAGCTGATCGACTACTCGCAGGGATTCTTCTTCCGTGCCCAGCTGATCACCAGGCTGATCACCAACATGTATCAGAGCCTCATCTATGTCCTGCTGGTGGCCGGGCTCGGCGGTCTGTATCTGCTGGGCGGCCACCACGCGGGCGCCCTCGGCGGCGTGGTGCTGCTGCTGCTGCGCGCGGGCACCGCCGGGCAGCTCCTGCAGGGCGCCTACCAAGGGGTCGCCCAGTCGATGCCGTTCATCGAACGTACTCAGGAGACGCAGCGTCGGTATGCGGAGAGCTCGCCGGTCGACGGCAGCGAGCCGCTGAGCGCGGTGCGGGTGATGGCGTTCGAGCACGTGTCGTTTGCCTACAACGCCGAGCGCGCGGTGCTCGCCGACATCAGCTTCGAGACCCAGGACGGGGAAGCGATCGGCATCGTCGGCCCGTCGGGGGCGGGGAAGTCGACGCTCGTGCAGATCCTTCTCGGTCTGCGTCCGCCGACGGCCGGTCGGTACCTCGTCAACGGCGTCGACGCCGATCGCTATCTGCGCGCCGACTGGCACCGCCGGATCTCCTATGTGCCGCAGGAACCGCGTCTGCAGCACGCCTCGGTGGCGGACAACATCCGCTTCTTTCGCGACATCTCCGACGAGGACGTCGAGCGCGCCGCGCGTCTCGCGCGCATCCACGACGACATCGCGAGCTGGAGCCAGGGCTATCAGACGATCGTCGGCCCGCGCGCCGATGCCGTATCCGGCGGTCAGCAGCAGCGCATCTGCCTCGCCCGAGCCTTGGCCGCCCGACCCGGTGTGCTGATCCTCGACGAGCCGACGAGCTCTCTCGACCCGCAATCCGAGACGCTGATCGGCCAGTCCCTGCACGAGCTGAAGGACGATCTCACGCTGTTCATCGTCGCCCATCGCATGTCCACGCTGGAGATGTGCGATCGCGTGATGGTCGTGGTCGACGGCAGGCTGGTCGGGTTCGACACGCGCGAGCGCTTGCAGCGCGAGAACGCCTACTACCGTCACGCCTCCGAGCTCGCCGTCGGCAGCTCGGCAGGGTGAATGCGATGCGCCTCCCTGACTTCTTCATCGCCGGCCACGGCAAGAGCGGGACCACGGCCATGTACCACATGCTCAGACGCCACCCGCAGATCTACATGCCCCCCGGCAAGGAGCCGTGGTTCTTCGCGGACGAGCTGCACGAACGCACGCCGCCGCGACCCGGGGGAACGCCGACGACGCTGACCGAGTACGCGCGCTGGTTCGAGGCAGCCGCGCCCGAGCAGCGTGTCGGCGAGGCCACGGCCCTGTATCTCTGGTCGCGGACGGCCGCGCGGCGCATCGCCGAGGCCGTACCGGACGGGCGCATCATCGTGATCCTGCGCGAGCCCGCGAGCTTCCTGCGCTCACTGCACATGCAGTGGGTCGAGACCTACATCGAGACGGAGAGCGATTTCGCCAAGGCGCTGGCGCTCGAGCCACGCCGGCGCGAAGGACGGGCGATCCCCCGCTACACCTACTGGCCGCAGGTGCTGCTCTACTCCGAGCACGTTCGCTACGTCGAGCAGCTGCGCAGATACCACGCCGTCTTCGCACGCGAGCAGGTGAAGGTGCTCATCTACGACGATTTCCGCGCCGACAACGAGGAGACGATGCGCGACGTCCTGCGCTTCCTCGACGTCGACCCCACCGTTGCGATCGAGACGGTCGAGGCCAATCCCACGGTGCGCCCTCGCTCGCAGCTGCTGAACGAGGCCGTCCACGCAATCGGCGTCGGGCGTGGCCCCGTGTCCCGGACGATCAAGGAGGCGATCAAGGCGGTGACGCCTGCCGGCCCACGCCGGGAGGCCTTCAAGGCGGTCAAGACGAAGGTCGTCGCCGCTGCCCCGCGGCCCCCCGACGATGCGCTGCTGCGCGAGCTGCGTCTCCGCCACAAGGACGAGGTGCAGGAGCTGAGTGACTATCTCGAGCGCGATCTCGTCGCGCTGTGGGGCTATGACGATCTCGACTGACGGCCACGGGGGGCCGGCGACCGCGCCGCCGCTCGCGCGACGCCGTGGCGGGCCGCCCGCAGCGCGCCTGAACGTCGCCGTGGTCGGGATGTCGACCGCGGAGATCTGCGGCGTGCGCGATCACGCGATGCTGCTCGCCGACGCCATGCCGGCCGAGGGGGTCTCGTGCTCGCTGCACTGGCTCGATCGCCGGGAGCCGAGTCTCCGCGGCGCGCGCAGGGAGGTCCGCTCGTGGGCCGCGGGCCTGGCCGAGGAGCTCGCGGAGCGCGCGCCCGACGCGATCCTCCTGCACTACTCGGTCTTCGCCTTCTCCTATCGGGGCATACCGCTGTTCGCCGCGCCGACGCTGTCGGCGCTGCGCGGCCGTCAAGCGCCGCTGCTGACGGTGCTGCACGAGTCCGCCTACAACTGGGGCTGGCGCGGCGCGCGCTCGGCGGTGTGGGCGCTCACCCAGCGGGTGGCGCTCGTCGATGTGGTGCGTCGCTCGGCCGCCGTGCTGGTGACCGCCGACAGGCGCGCGCGCTGGCTGGAGTCGCGGCGCTGGCTGCCCGGCAGGCCGACGGCCGTGGCGCCGGTGTTCTCCAACCTGCCGGCCGCCCCCGCCGGCGCGCAGGCAGTGCGCGGATCGACCGTGGGCCTGTTCGGCTACGCGCACGAGGGCAGCGAACCCGCGCTGGTGCTCGACGCTCTGCGCCTGCTGGCGGACCGCGGCGTGCCCACGCGGTTGCTGCTGCTCGGCGCGCCGGGCCCCGCCTCGGCGGCCGGCCGGCGCTGGCAGAGCGAGGCCGATGCGCGCGGCCTCGGCGCTGCGCTGGAGTTCACCGGGACGCTGCCGGCGGCTGAGCTCTCGGCAGCGCTCAGCTCGTGCGAGGTGCTCCTGTTCGCGGACACGCCGGGGCCCAGCTCCCGCAAGACCGCGCTCGCCGCGGCGCTCGCGTCGGCTCGCCCGGTCCTCGCCCTCGACGGCCCGCGGAGCTGGCCTGCGCTGGTGGACGCCCAGGCGGCGCTGATCGTCCAGCCGCGTCGCGAGGAGATCGCCGAGGCTCTGCGCCAGCTCCTCGGCAGCGAGGACCTGCGCCAATCACAGGCCGTCCGTGGCCGTCGCTTCTACGACGAGACGATGTCCGTGGAGCACAGCGCCAGGGCCGTGGCGGGAATGCTCGATCTGCTCATCGCACCGTCGCGACGCTGACCGCCTGCTGCCCGCCGCTGACCGCCTGCTCCCAGTTCGCGCGCGCGTCCGCGTAGGCGGACAGCAGCGCAGTAACGTGCAGCTCGGCCGAGAAGCGCGCCTCGACGACCCGTTTCCCGGCCGCCCCCATGACTCGCTGGCGCTCCGGGCTCGCGAGCAGCTCCTCCAACGCGCGCGCCAGTGCGCGCGCATCTCCCGGCGGCACGCACAGGCCACTGACGCCGTCCTGGAGCCAGTCGCGGACACCGCCTGTATCGCTGGCGAGGACCGGTCTGCCGGCGCTGAAGGCCTCGATCCCGACGAGGCCGAAGGGCTCCGGCCACAGCGACGGCATCACCACGATCGAGGCGTCCGCGAGCTGCTGCGCGAGCGCCGCCTCGTCGAGCCAGCCCGTGAAGCGCACGCGGTCGAGCACGCCGAGCCGCTGGGCGAGCCGGCGCATCGAGTCCAGTTGCCAGCCGTCTCCGCAGATCACGAACTCGGCGTCGACGTCGCGTGCGGCACGGATCAGCACATCGACACCCTTGGAAGCAACCACGCGCCCGGCGAAGACGACGCGCCGCCGCGTCTCGTGATTCGACCCGCTCGCGGGCTCGAGCGTCGAGAAGGGCGGGATAACGGCGCGGCGGGCGACGCCGTTCGTCGCGAGATGGCGGTCGACGACGCTCGAGTGTGAGATCGCGAGGTCCGCCTGCGTGAGTGTCTGCACGCTGCTCGTCGCCTGCCGGTAGGCGCCCGGCAGCCCGCGCGGATCGCGCGTGTGCGCGCACCCCCTCAACAGCAGGTTGGGGATGCACCCGGGTCCGTGCGCACGCGCACATTCCTGTCCCGGAGCGAAGTAGTGAACGCCGGCGGTGCAGGCCGAGTACCCGTGCACGCTGACCGCCACGGGTGCGCTGCGCCGCATCACCGCGAAAGCAGCCGAATCCTCGAATTGGTGCAGATGGATGATCGCCGGCTCGATCGCCAAGCCGTCGGCGAGCCGCGCCGAGGGTTCGATTCGCCTGTTCAACAGCTCCGGGCTGAGGTGCACCGCCACGCCCGGGACCGGTTCCTCGGATTCGGCGCGCGCCGCGAGGACGTGTACCGGGATTCCGCGCCGCGTGAGCGCCGCCGCGCTCGCCATCGCGAGCGTCGCCACGCCGCCGTCCCTCGTCCAGCGCGGCGTGACCATGAGCACGGGAGAAACCGTCAAATGCATGCGCTGATGCCGTCGCGGCGCTCGCCGGCGGCGGCATCGGCGCTGGTGCGGCGATCCTCCTGCATCCCAGGCGAGGATAGACGAAGCAGGGCCCGCTCTCCCGCGCCCTGCCTGCACCCGCTCGGCATCTGGCAGACTGCCGGCCGTGGATGCGGAGCCGGCGAGCGGGGGGGAGGTCTCGGCTGCCCGGGCGCGCCCGACGGTCCTCTACATCATGGGCGCCGGGCGCAGCGGCAGCACGATCCTCGGCGTCGCGCTCGGCAATTCTCGAAACGTCTTCTTCGCCGGCGAGCTCGACCGTTGGTTCGCGAGATCGGGTGTGCCGCGCGACGCTGCGCGCAGGGCCAGCTTCTGGAGCTCCGTGCTCGAGCAGGTGGGCGACGCCGAGGATCTGTTCGTGGCCGATACGACCGTGCTGGAGCGGTCATCGACGCTGCTCCATCTCGCCAACTGGCGCGCGCGGCGTAGGCTGCGCGGACGCTACCGCGAGGTCTCGCAGTCGCTGTACCTCGCGGTCGCCCGCGCGAGCGGGGCGACGCACATCGTCGACAGCTCTCACTATCCGCTGCGTGCGCGCGAGCTGATGGCGCTCCCCGACATCGACCTGCATCTGCTGTTCCTCGTGCGCGACCCGCACAGCGTCGTCGCGTCGCTCGGACGCCGCGACGTGCCCGAGCGCCGATTCGCCGCGCCGGCCGCCAACGCGTACCTGTGGCTGACGTACGCGGTCTCGGTGCTCGTCTTCCTGCGCCATCCCCGCCGGCGGCGGCTGCTCGTGCGCCACGAGGACTTCCTCGCGGATCCCGAGGGAGTGCTGCGCGAGATCCTCACCCACTGCGAGGCCCCGGCGGACGTGCCCGACCTGGACTGCCTCCAGGTGGGCTCGCCATTTCACGGCAACCGGCTGATCAAGGCCGACGAGGTCGCGCTGCGCCCCCACCGCGACGCGCCCGTGCGCCGCTCGCTGCTGACGAGCGTGCTCCAGCTGCCGTGGGCGCTGGTGCTCTCGCGTCTGCGCCCAGCGGTCGGCTCCAGCGAGCGTCGCGAGCGCTCCGGCGCCGCGGATTGACGTTCCCGCGCGAGGATGTTTCCCGGTCGGTCGGCGAGCACCCGCTGTCTAGACTCATGCGGGCATGACGGCGTCCGTCACAGTCGAGCCAGGCGCCCGCCCCATCAGCGGGAGGCTGCCGGATTTCTTCATCGTCGGGCACGCCAAGTCCGGCACGACCGCCCTCTACGAGATGCTCCGGGCACACCCGCAGATCTACATGCCCGCGCTCAAGGAGACGCGCTTCTTCGCGCGGGATATGCACCCTGGCCTGCGGCGGTCGAGCAGCCATCCGGTCACGCTGGAGGACTACCTGGCGCTGTTCGCGGCGGCCGGCCCGGAGCAGCTAGCGGGTGAGGCCTCCCCCTCATACCTGCGCTCTGCCAGCGCGGCCGCTCGGATCGCCGCGCTGCAACCCGACGCGCGCATCATCGCGATCCTGCGCGAGCCTGTGAGCTTCCTGCGCTCACTTCATCTGCAACTCCTGGAGTCCCACGTCGAGACCGAGAAGTCCCTGCGCGAGGCGATCGCGCGCGAGCCGCTGCGGCGCCGCGAACGAGAGCAGGATCAGTCCTCGACCGATCAGGGGCTGCTGTACTCCGAGCACGTGCGCTATGTCGAGCAGCTCGAGCGCCTTGGCGCGGTGTTCGCACCCGAGCAGGTGCTGGTCCTGATCTATGACGATTTCCAAGCCGACAACGACGCGACGGTGCGTCGGGTGCTGCGCTTCCTCGGCGTCGACGACGGGCTCGCACTCGAGCTGAGACATGCCAACCCGACCGTTCGAGTGCGCTCGCCGGGCATGTATCGGGGCTTGCGCTCCCTGTACCTGGGGGACGGACCGATCGCGCGGCCCACCAAGACGGCGATCAAGGCACTCGTCCCCCGCAGGCTGCGCCGCGCGGGGGTCACGACCCTCCGCCGGCGGATGGTGTCGGGCGAGCCTGCAAAGGAAGACGAGCAGCTCACGCGCGAGCTCCGTCGCCGCTTCCTCGGAGAGGTGGTCGCGCTCAGTGAGTACCTGCGCCGCGACCTGGTCGAGCTGTGGGGCTATGACCACCTCGCCTGAGGCGTCGAGCCCGCTTTCCCCTGCAGGCGTGGAGCGAGTCCCCGACTTCTTCATCGTCGGCCACCACAAGTGCGGCACGACCGCTCTCTACGAGATGCTGAGGGGACACCCGCAGATCTACATGCCGGATGTGAAGGAGCCGTGGTTCCTGGCCGAGGACCTCCCGCTCCGCTTCGAGCCGCAGAGCTGGCTGCCGGCGACGCTGCCGGAATACCTCGCGTTGTTCGCAGCCGCGGGCCCCGACCGTCTCGCCGGCGAGGCGACGCCGTCATATCTGTTCTCCCGCGCCGCCGCGGCCCGCATCGCCGAGCTCCAGCCGAACGCACGGATCATCGCGATCCTGCGCGAGCCCGCCGCTTTCCTGCGCTCGCTGCATCTGCAGAGCGTGCGCAACCACGCCGAGACGGAGGCGGACTTCGGCAAGGCGCTCGCGCTGGAGGACCTGCGCCGCGAAGGCAAGGCGATCCCCACCCATGCAGCGCGACCGCAGGAGCTCCTGTACTCCGAGCACGTGAGGTACGTCGAGCAGCTGCGGCGCTATCACGCCGTGTTCGCGCCGGAGCAGGTGCTGACGCTGATCTATGAGGACTTTCGCGCCGACAACGAGGGAACCGTTCGCCAGGTTCTGCGCTTTCTCGACGTCGACGACGGTGTGCCGATCGAGCCGACGGAGGCGAACCCGTCGGTCGGCGTGCGCTCGCTGCAGCTGTACGAGCTCGTGCGCTCGCTGTATCTCGGACGCGGGGCCGCGGCGCGCGCCGCCAAGGCTTCGATCAAGGTGCTGACGCCGCAGCGGGTGCGCCGCGACGGCCTCGTCGCGCTGCGGCGCCGGGTCCTGTATGCCGAGCCTCCCGCGCCCGATCCGGCGCTGATGGCCGAGGTTCGCAGCCGCTTCAAGGGCGAGGTCCTCGCGCTGAGCGAGTACCTGGGGCGCGATCTCGTGACCCAGTGGGGCTATGACGCCGTCGAGTGAGGAATCGGGGGCCGGCCTGGAGCCGGGCGCCGGTCTGGGCGCTGGCTGGCGATCCGCGGCTGAAAGCGCGCAGGAGCGCGCAATGCCCGCGGGCGCCTGCACCGCTACGTGCTCGGCTCCGCTCGGGGTCGGCGGGCTCGGACGTCACCTGCAGGAGATCGTCGACGCCCTCGCTCGCCGCGGGCAGCCGACGGTGTGCCTGGATGGGGCCTCGCCCGCCGCGTCCGAGACGCCCCCGCGGTCCCCGCGCCGGCGCTGGCGGCCGTCGGGCGGCGAGCTGCTCGCCGCCCTTCCGGTTCCGTTCTCGCCAGGTGTGCGCACGCGCGTCTTCATGAGTGAATTCGACGCCCACGCCGCCCGACGGCTGCCGGCACGCGATCACCTGATCGCCTTCAACGGCCAGGCCCTGGGGCAGTTCCGCGCGGCACGCCGGTTGGGTTATGCGTCCGTCTCGCTCGTGTCGGCCAACTCGCACCTGCGGCGCGTCCTGCGTCAGCACGCCACCGCGCACCGGCGGTACCCGCTCGAGGGGTCGTGGGCCGCGCACCTGCTGCGGCGAAACCTCGCCGAGTACGAGCAGGCGGATCTCCTCTACGCGGGCTCGGCTTACACCGTGGAATCGTTTCTCGAGCAGGGGTTCCCGGCTGAGAAGCTGTGCCTGTTCCCCTTCACGCCGGACCCCCGCTACAGCCCCGCCGGCGCCCTGGCGAGCGACACGTTCGAGATCGTGTACATCGGCAGCCTGTCCGTCGCCAAGGGCGTGCCCTTGCTGATCGACGCGTTTCGCCGTGTCAGCCACGGCGACCTGCGTCTCACGCTCGTCGGCGGCTGGGGAAGCCGTGGCATGCGCCGGTTCGTCGAGGCCGCCTGCGCGGGCGATCGGCGGATCAGCGTGCGCCCCGGCGACCCGCTTGCGCACCTGCGCTCGGCAAGCCTGTGTGTTCACCCGACCTACGAGGACGGGTTCGGCTACGCGCCTGCCGAGGCGCTCGCGTGCGGCGTGCCCGTGATCGTGACCGAGGACACGGGCATGAAGGACCTGATCGGCCACGCCGGCGCCGGCCTCGTGCTGCCGACGGGCGATCAGGACGCGCTCACCGAGGCGATCGCGGCTGCCTACCGCGGTGAGATCTTCAGCACCGCCGCGCGCGCAGACGCGCGGCACGCGAGCTCGCACGCGGACGCCGGGCGCGCGGGCTCTCACTAGACTGCCGCCGCGATGGCAGGCGAATCAGCGCGCGAGCGACCCACGGTCGTGTATGTGATGGGCGCCGGTCACAGTGGAAGCACGATCCTCGGGGTCACGCTCGGCAACTGCCCCGACTTCTTCTACGCCGGCGAGATCGAGGAGTGGCTCGTGAAGTCGGGCAGGCCGCCATGGGGTGAGGACGAGCGGACCAGATTCTGGGACGCCGTCGCCGACCGGGTGGACGGCTCGGACCTGTTCGGTGATCGCGCCAACCGCTACGTCGAGCGCTCCGCGGCCGTCCTGCGGGTCGATCGCTGGCTCGCCCGCATGCGCATGCTCGGCCGTTATCGGCGCGTGGCGGAGGATCTGCTCGCCGCGATATCGCAGGTCGCGGGCGCGAAGCACGTCGTCGACACCTCCCACTTCCCCCTGCGCGCGCGCGAGCTGAAAAAGCTGGGGGGAGTCGATGTCTTTCTCGTGTACCTCGTACGCGACGCCCAGGGGGTCGTCGCGTCGAACCTGCGCGAGATCAGCCCGCATGAAGTGGCGGAGCGCAGGCTGCGCATCCTGCGCATGAACGCGAACCTGTGGCTGACCCAGCTCGTGTCGCTGATCGTCTTTCTGCGCCAGCCACGCGCGCGGCGAGTGTTCCTGCGCCACGAGGAGTTCCTGGCCGACCCCGAGGGGGTGCTCGAGCAGCTGCTCGAGCGCGTCGGCTCCGCGGCAGCGGTCCCCGATCTGAGCTCGCTTCGCATCGGCACCCCGATCGAGGGCAACCGGCTGATCCGCTCGCAGCGAATCGCCCTCCAGCGATCCTCCTCGGCGGGCCCGAAGCCCGACGAGCGGACGCGGCTGACGCTGCTGCTCGAGCTGCCGTGGCGTCCGCTGCTGTCGCGACTGCGTCCCGCTGTGAGCGCTCGCTCGCCGGCTGAGCACGGTGCTACAGTGCGCCGTCGATGACCGGTCCCTCATGCCGCTGCTGAAGCGCGCGGTCGGCTCGCTGGCCCGGCGTCTGGACCGTCCGGAGCTGAGCGCCGCGCTCTACCCGGGTGCGCGTCAGACGCTGCGGGAAGAGATCGCGATCCGAGGGATTCTCGCCGCGGTCCTGAGCAGCGACTCAACCTATGTCGACGTCGGCACGAACCGTGGGCAGGTGCTGGGCGAGGCCGTGCGCGTCGCCGACCGTGGGCGGCACCTCGCGTTCGAGCCGATCCCGGCGCTCGCCGCGGAGGTCAAGAATGCATTTCCGGATGTCGACTGCCGTCAGATGGCGCTCGGCGCCGCGCCCGGGAGGGCTGAGTTCTGCCACTTTCGCGCTCTCGATGGCTGGAGCGGCCTGCGCCGCAGCCCGGAGGTGAGCGACGAGCGCGGCGACCCCGAGTACATCGAAGTCGACGTCTCGACGCTCGACGCGGAGCTCGGGGAGATGACCCCGGCCCTCGTCAAGATCGACGTCGAGGGCGCCGAGCTGGGGCTGCTGGAAGGCGGCCGTGTCGTGCTCGCGGAGGTGAAACCGGTGATCGTCTTCGAGCACGTGGCGCCCGCCGCGGCGCTCTACGGCACGAGCTCCGGCAGCGTATGGGACCTGCTCGCGGAGCTCGGCTACCGGGTCTTCTCGATCACGGGTGACGGCCCCGTCACGCGCGCCAGCTTTGCGGGCGCCACGGCGATCGTCAACTGGCTGGCGACGCCATCCGCCACGACGGCGGCGTGAGGGCGGGCAGCACGCCAGGCCCGTCGGGCTGACCGCGACCGGCGGCGCCGTCGGCTGAGCCGCGGATATGGTGAGCGTGTGAATCGAGCGACGCTCAAGAGCATCCCCAGAGCCGTCTACCGCGCCCCCCGCACGCTGCCGGACGACCTCGAGCAACGTCGATTCCGCACGCGCATGCGGTCCGATCCGAGCGCGCCGGAGCTGGTGCTCTCGCCACATCTCGACGATGCCGTGCTCGACTGCTGGGGCCTGCTCGCCAGCGAGCGCCCGTTGAGCGTCGTGAACGTGTTCGCCGGCGTTCCGCCGGCCGGAAACCTGACCCTGTGGGATGCCATGACGGGAGCGGAGGACTCGGCGGCCCGCGTGCGAGCGCGGCTCGAGGAGGATGCAGGTGCGCTCGCGCGCGCGTCGCGCACGGCGCACAACCTCGCGAACCTCGACGCGCAGTACCGCGCGCGGTTCGCCCGCCCCCGCCTGGGGGAGCTGGACGCGGCGCTCGTAGAGATCCTCGCGGGCGTCTCGCGCGTGCACGTGCCGGCGGGCATCGGCGGCCATCCCGACCACCGCTACCTGCGTCGCTACGGGCGCATGCTGCGGCGGGCCGGGATCCCCGTCTCGCTGTACGCCGAGCTGCCGTATTGCGTGCTCCACGGCTGGCCGCCGTGGGTCGACGGCCGCGCGCCCGAGGCGAATCGCAACGTCGACGCGTTTTGGCTCTCGCAGCTCGATGGCGTGCCCGAGATTCCGGCCCTGCGCAGCGCCCGCGTGGAACGGCTCGACGACGCGGCAGCGTCGGCGAAGCTCGCGGCGATGCGCTGCTACGCGACCCAGCTGCCGTGCCTGGAATATGGCGCACGGCAGCTGCTCGCCGACCCCGAGATCCACCGCTTCGAGGTTCGCTGGGATCTCCCCCCGGGGATGCGCGCATGAGCAGGTTGCCCGACTTCTTCATCGTCGGTCACCCCAAGTGTGGGACCAGCGCGATGTGCCAGATGCTCAGGCGCGACCCGCAGATCTACTTCAACCTCAAGGAGCCGGGCTTCTTCGTCCCCGAGCTGCGCGCGGGGGCCGCGGGTGGCAAACGCCCGGGCACGCTGGCTGAGTATCTCGCGCTGTACGCCGACGCCCGCCCCGATCAGCTCGCCGGGGACGCGACGCCGTGGTATCTCGCGTCTGCGAACGCCGCCGCCGACATCGCGGAGCTGCAACCCGAGGCGCGCGTGATCGCGATCCTGAGAGAGCCCGCGAGCTTCCTGCGCTCGCTTCACGCGCAGCAGGTTCAAGACCACGTCGAGACTGAGATCGACCTCCGCAAGGCGCTGCTGCTGGAGGATGCCCGCCGAGAAGGGAGGCACATACCGCCGGGGTGCACGCGCCCGCATGAGCTGCTCTACTCGGACTATGTGCGGTATGTCGAGCAGTTGCAGCGCTTTCATGCGGTCTTTCCGCCCGAGCAGATCCTCGTTCTGATCTACGACGAGTTCCGCTCGGACAACGAGGGCACGATGCGCCGCGTGCTGCGCTTCCTCGGCGCCGACGACACCGTTCCGATCGAGGTCTTCGACGCCAATCCCACCGTGCGCGTTCGCTCGCCGCGCCTGTATCAGCTCGTGCGCTCGCTGTCGTTTGGACATGGACCTCTCGCGCGAGCGGCCGGCTCGACGATCAAGGCGCTGTCATCGCGGCGGCTGCGTCACCGCGCCCTCGCGGCGCAACGCCGGCTGCAGTGGGGGCGCCCCGAGCCGCCCGATCGCGAGCTGATGCTCGAGCTGCGCCGTCGCTTCAAGGACGAGGTGCTCGCCGTCAGCGAGTACCTCGACCGTGATCTCCTCGCCCTGTGGGGCTACGAGGACATCGGCTGAAGCCCTCCGCGGCGCCGGAGCGCTCGCCCGCCTACGGTTGCGGTTCGCCTTCCGCGGGCGCGGCCGGCGCTTCCGGTGCACCTTCGTCTTCGCCTTCGGGGCTGGCGAGGACGTGTGGGGTGACGCTGACGGTGAACTCGGGGCTGGTGGTCGCGAGGTGCGCGGCGCTGGGCTGGAGTTTGACTCGCAGCACCCGCTGGGCGACGCCATGGAAGGTCTGCGTGACCGAGAACGAGGAGTCGGAGGCGACGGTGCCGACGGCGACCACGTGGAAGGCGAGGCCCGTCCCGTAGTGCTGTTCGAGCAGAAGGACGCCCGCGCTCGCCCCGGGCAGCGAGCCGGTGAGGGTCAGCGGCGAGCCGTCTTCGACCGTCGCCGGCCACGGTCCCGTCTGCAGCGTGTAGCGCGAGCCCTCGAACAGCTGGGATGAGGTGGTCGTGGCGCTCGTCACGCGGTAGTAGGTGTTCTGCAGCGGTGACACGGTGAAGCTGTACGCGCCGCCGGCGTCGGTCTTGGCTTTGTCGAGCACCGCGTAGGAGCTGCCGGGGGTGCGCGCGAGCAGCGCGACGGTCTGTCCGGGTGTTCCGGCGGCTACTCCCGTGATCGTGACCGGTTGGCCGAACGGGTCAGGGTCGGCCGAGGCCTGGATCGTGAGGCGCGGGTTCTGGGTCTGCGCGACCGTGTAGGAGAGCGCTTCGGAGATCGCGAGCGTGCTCGGCCCTTTCGGTCGCACGACCACCCGTACGCTCACCTGCCCGGGGGTCCTGAAGCCGTGCGTGACCGAGTAGTGGCCTTCGCTGTCGACGCGCGTGAGCGCGATCGTGTGCCACTGCTCGCCCGAGCCGGCGTACTCGCGCTGCAGGGCGACGTGTGCGCCTTCGCTGGCCGGGCTGACGGTGCCGCTGAACGTCAGCCGGTTGTGCGCGCCCGCATTCCCGCGGGTGAAGAGAGTCGAGCCGGAAACGGGACCGCGGATCGTGACCGCCGGAGCGACCTTGACGACGGCGCGTGCGCTGCTTGCGCGCGGCGCGCGCACGACGAACGTGCTGTTCGCGGCGACGGTCGGGGTCGTGAACTCGTAGGTGCCGTCCGCCTGCGTCGTCGCGGTGCCGACTTCATTGAGGCTGGAGCCGCCGCTTTCGTGCACGCGCGCGAGGATCGTGACTTCCACGCCGGCGGCGGCTTCGGTGTCCGCGCACGCGAGCGCACCCGTCAGCGTCACTGTTTCGCCGGAGATGACCTGCGCCGAGCTCGCCGCGACGCTCAACTGGCAGCGCCCGCTGTGTGCAGGCACGGTCGGCTCTGGCACGGTCGGCGTTTCAGGAGCCGGGGCTTCGGGCGAGGAGCTTTCCTCGCGGGTCGTCGCGCCCGTATGGGCGGGTGGCGTCACCGGGTATGAGCTTTCGTCGACGGGCGCCGCCGATGCGGGAAGGGGCGAGAGCAGCGCAGCGCCGAGCACGGCGAGCGCGCAGATCGATCCCCGCGCCGGGCGCCGAGCCCAGCGCAACCTGGGAGGGCGCTCTGTGAGGGGGAGGGGGGCGGGGCGGCTCATCGTGACAGGAGGCCTATCGGCGCTGCCGGGCCACGGCTTTAGGGCGATCGGCGCGGCGGACGAATTGGGGCAGCGTCTTGTGGCCGGGCGGCGCCCGACGCGCGTGGCGCCGGCGGGCGGCGGCACCGCTCGCACGCGTCGTGATCATTATGTTTGCGCGGTGTGCGGAATCGCTGGGAGCACGGACGACCCCGAGGGACACGCCGTCCGCGCGATGTCCGCGAAGCTGCGCCACCGCGGTCCCGACGACGAGGGCCTGTACACCGATCCCGCCGCGGGTGTGAGCATCGGCATCCGCCGGCTGGCGGTGATGGACGTGGAGGGCGGCCATCAGCCGCTGAGCAACGAGGACGGCTCGATCTGGGTGTCGTTCAACGGCGAGATCTACAACCACCGCCAGCTGCGCGAGGACCTGCGCGCGCGCGGCCACACGTTCCGGACGAGCTCGGACACGGAGGTGCTCGTTCACCTCTACGAGCAGTACGGCGACGCGCTCGTCCACGCGCTCGACGGCATGTTCGCGCTGGCGCTGTGGGACGAGCGACGCGGGCGCCTGCTGCTCGCCCGCGACCGGTTTGGCGAGAAGCCGCTGTTCGTGCACGAGCGCGGCGGCGAGCTCACGTTCGCCTCGGAGTTGACGGCTTTGCTCGAGGCGACCCCCCACCTGCGCGAGCTCGAGCCCGCGGCGATCGACGCGTTCTTCGTGTTCGCCTATGTCCCCGGTCCCGGCACGATCGTCCGCGGCGTGCGCCAGCTCCCGCCGGGGCACCTGCTGAGCTGGGAGCGCGACACCCGGCGCGCGCGCGAGCTGCAGTGGTGGTCGGCGGGCGAGCGGGACCTCGCGCCGCCCGAGCGCTTCGACGCGCTCGTGGCCGAGGCGCGGCGGCTGTTCAACGAGTCGGTGCGAACGCGCATGGTGGCCGACGTTCCCGTCGGCGTGTTCCTGAGCGGCGGGGTCGACTCCACGCTCGTCGCCGTCGCCGCCGCCGAGCAGTCCTCCCAGCGGCTGCAGACGTTCACGATCGGCTATGACATCGGCTCCGTCAACGAGACGCTCCAGGCTCGTCACACGGCCGCGTATCTGGGCAGCGACCATCACGAGGTCACGCTCACGCAGGAGGAGGTAGCCGAGCGCGCGCCGGGCGTGCTGGCCGGCATCGACCAGCCGCTCGGAGATCGTGCGCTGTTGCCGTTGAACGCGCTGTCGGAGTTCGCGCGCCCGCGCGTCACCGTGGCGCTCGGCGGCGAGGGCGCCGACGAGCTGTTCGGCGGATATCCGCGATATCGCTGGCTCGCGCGCTCAGCGCGGCTGCGCGCCGTGGCGCCCGGCCCAGCGACGGCCTGCGTGTCAGGGCTGCTGCGAGGCGCCGGACGTCTCGGCCGCGGCGAGCGCCTCGGCGAGCGTCTCGGCGACGCGCCGATACTCGAGCGCAACCTCGACTGGGTCACCGCGGCGCGTCGTCGGCTGCGAGGCGCGCTGTACGGCCCGCGTCTGGCCGGCGTCGGAGGCCGGTGCGTGCTCGACGCGCTCGCGACGCGGGCCGGCGAGCTCGACGGCCAGGGACCGGTTCGCTGGCTGATGCATCTCGACCAGGTCGACTACCTGCCCGACGACGTCCTCTTCAAGACCGATCGCGCCGGCATGCTCGCGTCGCTGGAGATCCGCACCGTGTTCCTGCAGCGCGAGCTGTCGGAGCTCGCCGCCTCGGTCGACACGACGGTGCACCTCAAAGGCGGCGGCAAGGCGCTGGTGCGCGCGATGCTGCCCGATGGGATCATCGCCGCACCTCGCTTCGGGCGCTATCGCAAGACCGCCTTTCGCGTGCCGGCGGCGGAGTGGCTGCGGGGACCGTTGGCCAGCGTCCTGCACCGACAGGTTGAGCGGGGGGTCATCTACGAGGAGGGCTACTTCGACCGTCAGGCAGTCGCGGGGCTGATTCGCGAGCACATGGCGCAGAGCGCCGACCACAGCGACCAGCTCTGGCCCCTGCTCGCGCTCGGCCTGTGGACCGACCGGTTCTGCGGGCTCGATGGCAGCTAGACCGCGCCTGCTGATCCTCACGCCGGACTACCCGCCCGCGCCGGGGGGGATCCAGCTGATGGCGCACCGCTACGCGTCCGGCATCGCCGGCTTCGATACGCGTGTCCTCACGCTGTCCGGCCCGGGGGCCAAGGAGTTCGACCGCGAGAGCGCTCCCGCGGTGCGCCGCGTTGGCGCGAACGGATTGCCGAGGAGCGTGCGCGGCGGGCTGCTGAATGCGGTCGCGTTCGCGGACGCCCTGCGCTTCCGTCCCGATGTCACCCTGTGCGTGCACATCGTCGCCAGTCCAGCGGCGGCCGCGATCCGGGCCGTGCTCGGTGCCCCCAACGTGCAGATCTTCCACGCCGAAGAGATCGGCGGGCGCCCGAAGCTGGCCGCGTTTGCGATCCGTCACGCCGACGAGGTGATCGCGGTCAGCCGATACACGGCGGCCCTGATAGCCGCCACCGGCGCGACCCCCGCGAGCGTGCGTCTGATCTCCCCCGGCGTGGACATCCCCGGCGACCCGTCACCGCTCGCGGTCGACCGCCCCACGTTCGTCACCGTCGCCCGCCTCGAGGAGCGCTACAAGGGGCACGACGTACTCGTGCGCGCGCTCGCGCTCGTGCACGCGAGAGTGCCAGACGTGAACTGGGTGGTGATCGGCGACGGCTCGCTGCGAGCGGGCATCGAAGCGCTGGCCCGCACGTACGGCGTGCTCGGGGCGATCTCCTTCCTCGGCACCGTCTCCGACGAGCAGCGCAACGAGTGGCTGCGGCGTGCGCATCTGCTGGCGATGCCAAGCCGGCTGCCCGCGGGAGGCTTCGCGGGCGAGGGATTCGGCATCGCCTTCCTCGAGGCCGGCGCCTACGGCAAGCCGGTCGTCGCCGGCAACGTCGGGGGCGCGCTGGACTCCGTCAGCGACGGCGAGAGCGGCCTGCTCGTCGACCCCAACGACCCGGTCGCCGTCGCCGATGCGATCACGCGCCTGCTGCTCGACGGCGAGCTCGCCGCACGCCTCGGCGCGGCGGGCCAGCGCCGCGCGCAGAGCTACGCCTGGCCGATCATCGCCCAACGGCTCGAAGCGGTCCTGCTCGAGCGGCTCGCGCCCGCGGCGGCCGGCCGCGGCGCGTCTTCCGTGCCGCCACCCCGCGCATGAAGGTCCTGTATGTCAACCACACCGCCGCCGTCAGCGGCGGCGAGCGCTCGCTGCTGAGCCTCCTCTCGGGCCTGCCCGACTCGGTCGATGCGCTCGTGGCCGCCCCGCGAGGCCAGCTGCAGGCGACGGTGCGGGCGCTGGGCGTCCCCGTCGCGACGATCACGGGCACTGCCGGCAGCCTCAGGCTGCACCCGGCGCACACGCCGCGCGCGGTCGCAGAGATGGCGCTCGCTGCCGCCCAGGTGCGCCGTCTCGCACGCCGCAGCGCCAGCGATGTCCTGCACGCCAACTCGATCCGCGCCGGGCTCGTGCTCGCGCTCGCGCGAGCGCCCGGCGTGCCCACGGTCGTGCACGTGCGCGACTGTCTGCCGCCCGGGGCGCTGAGCACGGCCACGCTGCGGCTGATCGCCGCGAGCGCCACCACCGTGATCGCGAACTCGCGCTACACCGCGAGCTCGGTCCTGTCCGCGGCGCCGGCGGCGCGCGTCGAGGTCATCTACAACCCGGTGGACCTCCAGCGCTGGGATCCCGCGCGCCTCGATCGAGGCGCCGCACGCGCGCGCCTGGGCGAGGTCGTGGCGGGACGCCTGCTGCTCGGCGTGGTGGCGCAGCTCTCCCCCTGGAAGGGACAGGACACTGCGATCGAGGCGCTGCGCCTGTTGCGCGAGGAAGGCCGCGACGCGCACCTGCTGCTGATCGGCTCGGCCAAGTTCGTGGCGCGCTCGACGCGCTTCGACAACGAGCGCTACGTGGCGCACCTGCACGCGCTCGCGGCCGCCGCGGGGCTGGAGGATCGGATCAGCTGGCTGGGAGAGCGCGAGGACGTCCCCGAGCTGGTGCGCGCGCTGGACGTGCTGTTGCTGCCGTCGTGGGAGGAGCCGTTCGGGCGCTCGCTGATCGAGGCGATGGCGCTCGGCGTGCCGGTGATCGCGACAAACGTTGGCGGTCCGGCGGAGATCCTCGACGACGGTGTCGAGGGCTGGCTGCTCGCGCCCCGCGACCCCGCCCCGTGGGCGCGCGCGATCGCGGGATTGGCCGACGATCCGCAGCGCGCCGCCGAGATTGGCCGGGCGGGGCGCAGGCGCGTCGAGGAGCGATTCGCGCTCGAGCGGCATGTCACCGCGGTGCTGGCGCTGTATGCGCGCGTCGTCGCCCGCGCGGCGCACGTTGCGGACCCGTGAAGCTGTGCACGACGATCTTGCAATGTGCGCACGAACGCCCTAACGTTCTCGCCTCGGCAGGGGGCGCGGGGGTGCAGCGGGCGGGCGCACGCCCAGTCACGCCGAAACCCACTCCATCGCGCCACCTCGACCACGAGCACGGATGCCAGCCACCTACCATCTAACGCACCTGCGGACCCTCGAGTCGGAGGCGATCCACGTGATGCGCGAGGTCGCCGCCGAATTCGAGCGGCCGGTGCTGCTGTTCAGCGGTGGCAAGGACTCGATCGTGCTGCTGCGCCTGGCCGAGAAGGCGTTTCGCCCGGCGCCCTTTCCGTTCCCGCTGATGCACGTCGACACCGGGCACAACTTCCCCGAGG
>DASZNB010000120.1:0-5898 GCA_035551395.1 Solirubrobacteraceae bacterium
GCAAGCCCGCCCCGCCGCCGACTCGTCCTGCGCTCGTGGGCCGCGCCGCCGCCGAGCTCGCGCCGGGCACCGTGGAGCTCGCCGAGCACGACATCCGCCGCAAGCGCCCGCCCGCCCTCTCCTTCCTGTTGCGCATGTCCACGCTGCGGCGCGGTGCGCGCGTGCTGTCGCTGCTGGCGCTCGACTTCGGCGGCCTGGCGCTCGCGATCTTCACCGCGCTGCTGCTCAAGCAAGCCGTGCGCGGAAACATCGACGTGCAGAACGCCGCCCACGGAACCAGGCAGTTCCTGGCGTTCGCCTATCTGCTCACGGCGCTGCTGTTCGCGCGCTCCGGCCTGTATGCCGAGCGCGCTCAGCGCCCGGGGCTCTCGCGCATCGTCGGCTCGCTCTTCCAGGTCGCAGTCGTCGCGCTGATCTTCGCGGTCGTCTCAGGCGAACACTTCTCCAGCTACTACCTCTTCTACGGCTCGCTGGCGTTCGCGCTCTTCTACATCGCCTCGCTGCGCGCGGTCTACGAAAAGCTCACGCTCGCGCTGCTGCGGGCCGCCGGCTACCAGCGCCGCGCCGTGCTCGTCGGGCGCGGCAAGCACATCAGCGACGTCGCCAGCGCGCTCGGCGACGCGCCGCGCTCGCCGATCGAGCTCGTCGGCTACCTCGCTCCCCAGCAGCTGCCCGCCAACGGCATGCAGCAGCTCGGCCGGCTCGAGGATCTGGAGCGGGTGCTGGCAGCCGGCCGCGTCGACGAGGTCATCATCGCGGACCCCGACTTCCCCAAGGACGACGCCGTCGAGCTCGTCGACCAGTGCCACCGCCGCGGCGTGCGCGTGCGGCTCGCGCCCTCCACGATGGAGATCCTGATCCACCGCGCCGAGTTCGTCCCCGGCCAGTCCGTGCCGCTGTTCGAGCTCGGCCCGCCCGTCTTCGAGGGCGTCGACTTCGCGCTCAAGCGCACCTTCGACATCGTCGGCGCGAGCGCCCTGCTGCTGCTGCTCAGCCCCCTGCTGGTGGCGATCACGCTCGCTGTCAGGCTCACCTCGCGTGGCCCGATCCTGTTCCGCTCGGTTCGCCGCGGCATCGGCCAGCGCCCCTTCGCCTGTCTGAAGTTCCGCACGATGCACACCGACGCCGAGGAGCGTCAGGCCGATCTGGAAGACCTCAACGAGGCCTCCGGAGCGCTCTTCAAGATCCGCCAAGACCCCCGCCTGACCGCCGTCGGGCGCCTGCTCAGGCGCTTCTCGCTCGACGAGCTGCCCCAGCTCGTCAACGTCCTGCGCGGCGACATGTCGCTGGTCGGACCCCGCCCGCTGCCCGAGCGCGACTACCGCATGCTCGAGGACTGGCATCGCAAGCGCTACCTCGTGCTTCCCGGCGTCACCGGCCTGTGGCAGGTCTCGGGGCGCTCCGAGCTGGACTTCGACGACCTCGTCAACCTCGACTTCATCTACCTCGAGCGCTGGTCGCTCGCGCTCGATCTCACGATCCTCCTGAAGACGATCCCCGCCGTGTTCTTGCGCCGCGGCGCCTACTGAGCGGCGTGCCGAGCGCCTCGCGCGCCTTCGCATAGACGCTCCACGTCGCCCTGCCCGCGTCCTGCCACGACCAGCTCGGCGGCGCCGGCGCGGGTCGCGTCGCTTCTTCGCCCGCCGCGATCAGGCCGTCGATGTCGCCGCCGGCGACGAACGTCGCACGGCCGCCGAGGACCTCGCGCAGCGCGGGGGTGTCGCAGGCGAGGACCGGCGTGCCGCAGGCCAGCGCCTCGACCGCCGTCAGCCCGAAGCCGGCGCTCTCGCACGGCAGCACGAGCGCGTTGGCGCCGCTGTAGATCGCGGCGAGCTGCTCGTCTGAGACCTGGCCGGTGAGGACCACGTCCGGCAGCTCGTGCGCCCACGGGCGCGTCGGTCCGACGAGCACCAGCGGCAGCTCGCGCGCCGCCGCGGCGAGCTTGGCGAGCTGCTTGCCGGGGGCCGGATGCTGCAGGTCGCCGACCCACACCAGATAGCGCTCCGGCAGCTCGAGCTGCTCGCGCGCCGCCGCCACGTCCTGCTCGTCGCGCCTGTACATCGCGGGATCGGGAGCCTCGGGCACCACGACGACCCGCTCGCGGTCGAGCTGCAGATGCTGGACAGCATCGGCGGCCACCGACTCGCTCGCGACGATCACGCCGGCGGCGCGCTGGACGGCGAGGTGGCGCAGCCGCACCCGCAGCCCGCTGCGAAGCAGCTCGCTGCGGCGCCTCAGCCGCGCGATGTCGTGGATCGTGACGACCGTCGGGCAGGGGCTGTGGAGCATCGCGCCGTCCATCCACGGCGAGTGCAGCACGTCGGGTCGGTGCGAGCGCACGGTCGCCGCCGGTCGCGGCGACTCGAGCAGCTCGTCATCGGCCGCGACCGTCTCGCCGAGCGCCTTCAGGATGCAGCGCGAGTATCGGCCCACGCCGTTCGGATCGGAGACCGCGCGGGAGTCGAACGCGACCCTCACAGTCTGTCTCCGATACTCGAGTCGCGCATCGCGCCAACATATTCCCACCACCGAGCCCTGGATAGGGATGACAGCGTCGCTGCACGCTCTAGCCTTCGGCGCGATGCCCGCGCGCGAGCACCACGAGGCGATCTGGGAAGCGCTGCCGCTCGGCCTGGAGCCGGCCGACTTCGCGCGGCGCAGCCGCTTCCTGCTCGAGCACGTGCAGCCCGGCATGCGCGTGCTCGACGTCGGTTGCGGAGAGGGGGCCTTCGCCGCCGTGCTCGCTGGCGCCGGCGCGCACGTGAGCTGTCTCGACGTCGCCGAGGAGCCGCTGCGACGCGCGCGCGAGCGCCACAGCGGGCTGGAGTCTGTGCTCGTCGGCGAGGCGGGCCCGTGGCCGCTCGCCGATGCGAGCTTCGACGCCGTCTGGGCCGGCGAGGTGATCGAGCACGTGGCCGACACCGCCGCCTGGCTCTCGGAGCTGCGCCGGGTCCTGCGCTCGGGCGGAAGCCTCGTGCTCAGCACTCCCGCCAACGGGCCTCTTGCGCTGATCGCGGCGGCGCTGTCGCGGCGCTCGTTTGCGCGGCGCTTCGATCCGCGCGGGGAGCACCTGCGTTTCTACACCCGCGCGACGCTCACCCGGCTGATCGAGGACTTCGGCTTCCAGCGCGTCGCGGTGCGGAGCGCCGGCGGGCCCCCCGGCGCGCGCCGGATGCTGCTCGCGCACGCCGTGCGCTCGCGCTTTTGACCCGCGCGGAGGCCTGCGTGGCCCGCAGCGCCTGGATGTAGTCGTTGTAGATTTCGATCCCTTCGCGCTGCCCGTTCGGTGGCGCGATCTCTTCGGCGGCGATCGACTCAGGGTTCAGGTAGATCGTCGCCCGCAGCGCTTCCAGCGCCACCGCGGGCCTGCCGGCGGCCAGCTCGAAGCGCCCGAGTTCCAGCCACGTCTTGGGGTTCGAGGGCTGCATGCGCACCGCCTTCTCGAGCGTCGCGCGCGCCTGCGAGCGGGCACCGCTCACGCTCTGCACGTCCGCGAGCGTGAACAGGGCTTCCGCCGACAGCGGGTCGCGCGAGACCGCACGGGTGGCCGCCGCGCGCGCCCCCGCCGGGTTGCTCGCGAGCAGGGTGAGCGCTTCCTGGCGAGCGTCTTCGGAGCGCTGCGGCTGCCACTGTGCCCACCCCGCCAGCAGCACGGCGAGGATCGCCGCCGCGGCGAGTCCCGCGCGCACCGGTCCGACGTGGCGCGCCCACTGCGCCGAGCGCCGAGGGCGCCCGGGGGCCTCCTCCACGACCCAGGCAGGCGCCGCGAGCGGTG
The DNA here is from genome assembly GCA_035551395.1 of Solirubrobacteraceae bacterium. Taxonomy (GTDB): domain Bacteria; phylum Actinomycetota; class Thermoleophilia; order Solirubrobacterales; family Solirubrobacteraceae; genus Palsa-744. Next base: position 3,776 of record DASZNB010000120.1, read on the forward strand.
CGCGGGGCCCGCTGGGAGTCCGGACGAGCGGCCCGCGTCCGGCGAGCCAGCCGGCGCACAGCAGCGCCACGCAGGCGTTGCCCGGCACGTACCAGGTCCAGTCGACGAGCGAGTGCACGCCGAACACGATCACCACGCAGAGCATGCTCAGCAGCCCGATCCGCTCGGGCGTGTAGCGCCGCGCGGAGGAGTCGCTCAGCCTGTGCCAGCCGGGGCGCTCGTGCGGGCTCGCGTCGCGCAGGCCACGCCAGGCGCCCCACGGCCTCCAGCTGCGGTTGAAGGGGTGCGTCGCACGTCCCGCCGCGGCCATCCACGCGGCCAGCAGAGCGAGCGCGAGGGCGAGTCCGACGATCCCGAGGTCGGCCAGCGTTTGCACGACGAAGCCGTGCGCGTGCCTGACGCTGAGCGTCTCGGAGCGATAGCGAAGGTGCGCGGTCGCGTAGCCTTCCGCGCCGGAGCCGAGCAGCGGATGGGCGTTGAAGACCTGCAACGCCTCCTTCCAGTAGCGCGCGCGCACGCTTGCCACGGCGGTGAGCCGGTCGGGGGTGTTCGAGGGCGGTTTCGCGTTCGGGTTGGTGAGCGCGTCGAAGGCGTGCGAGATGCTTCCCGTCAGGCCTCTGTGGCTGTGCGCGAGCGCGCCCGCGAACGCGATCACGCCGAGCACGAGCAGCGCGAGCAGGCCAGCGCCGGCGCGGCGGCGCAGCGCGAGAGTGGGGGCGTGGCGGCTGGTGGCGAAGCCGATCGCCAGGCCCACGAGGGTGAGCACGAGCACCATCGCGACGGTCAGCGCGCCGAGCTGGTGGCCGGCGCCCACGCGTTCGGCGAGCGGCACCTGTTCGGAGGAGAGCGCGTGGTTGGAGAAGTCCCACGCCGCCACACCCGCCGCCCCGAGGCCGCCGAGGATCAGCACGGCGGCGCCGCGCAGGCGCAGCGGCACGACGCAGAACCAGACCACCGCGCCGATCGCGAAGGCCGCCAGCGCACCGCGCGAGTAGGCGAGCACGAGCGTGAGCAGCAGCAGGCCCATCGCGGGGTAGGCGAGCGCGCTGAGCAGCGCGTGGCCGCGGCGGCGCGAGCCGAGCCACATGCAGCAGATCGCACCGAGTGCGGCGGCCAGGCCGATCGCGTTCCAGTAGCCAAACGGTTCCTCCAGTCGCGCGTACCCGTTCGACGGTGCGAGCTTGCCCGGGAACACCTTCGTCAGCAGGGCGAAGCCACACACGACGACGGCCGCCAAGGCGAGCCCGCCGAGCAGCGCCGGCCAGCGTCCAGGCGCGACGTGGGCGAGCGCCAGCGCTGCCGCGAACACGCCGCTGTAGGCGAGCAGCCGCCCCGCGTCGTGCCAGCTGCCGTCAGGCGCCACCGACCACACGACCGACACGGCGCTGAGCGCTGTGAAGGCGAGCAGCAGCCCGAGCGAGGACAACCCGTGGAGGGGGCCGCGGCGCCGTCCGACCAGCATGACGGCGGCCACGAGCGCGCCCGCGGCGAGCGTCAGCGCCATCTCCGTGGCGGTCATCGATTCGAGGTTGAGCCCGCCTTTGGCGTAGAAGGTCGCAAAGCAGACGACGGCCGCGAACGCCAGCGCCACCCACCACAGCTGGCCCGCCACCGTGCGCAGGTCCGCGCCGGCGGTGCGCGGCCCCCGGACCCCCGCGAGCGGGACGGACGGCGCCGGCGCGAGCGCCGGCGCCGGCGCCTCCTCAGTCGGGGCGGCGGGCACGGACGCGATTGCGCACGGCATTGGCTCCAGCGGCGAGCAGGCCCGCGAGCATCAGCGCGAGGACAGCCAGCAGCGGGGTGGGCAGGGTGCTCAGCGCGCTTGCGAGGCTCGCGTGGATCACCCCGGGGTGCACGACCGCGCCGTCGAGACGGACGGGGCTCGAGCCGGCCTTGGCGGCGTGGGTGATCGAGCGCTGCTCGGTCGGCGTGGCCACCGTCGCGACGGCGGCCACGCCCGGGCCGCCCCCGGCGCCGCCGTGGGTCGCCGCAGCGAGCTGCGCCTGGCGAATCAGCGACGCGCAGTCGGTGTACTCTTCCGCGTCCGCGCTCAGCTCTTTCAGCGCGCGGCTGTAGGCACGCGGCGAGAAGCCGGCCAGCGACTGGCCGTGCGTGCAGCGTTG
>DASZNB010000121.1:0-7773 GCA_035551395.1 Solirubrobacteraceae bacterium
GTACCGCGGGTCGGAGTCCTGCTTGTAGGAGGCGTCGTGCTCCTCGTCGACGACGATCAGCCCGAGGTCGGCGATCGGCGCGAACACCGCCGAGCGTGGCCCCACGCAGACGCGCGCCTGCCCCTCGCGCAGGCGCCGCCACTCGGCGTAGCGCTGTGCGGGCGTCAGACGCGAATGCAGAACGGCGACGGTGTCGCCGAAGCGCTCCAGGAACCGCGCCACGATCTGCGGCGTGAGAGCGATCTCGGGCACCAGCACGATCGCCGATCGGTCGCGCGCCAGGGCGGCGCGCGCGGCCTGCACGTACACCTCCGTCTTGCCCGAGCCGGTGACACCGTGAAGCAGTCGCTGCTCGCCGCGCCGCGCGGACAGCGCCGCGAGGATCGGCGCGAGCGCGGCGCTCTGTTCGAGCGTCAGCTGCTGGGACCGCGGACTGCGCGTCCCGACCGCGAGGTGGTGCGGACGCGCGACCGCGCGACGCTTGCGTCCGCTGAGGCGCCTGGCGGCGCCCGGCGGGAGCACGAGCGCGAGCGCGCGGGCGAGCGTCGAGCAGTACTCGGAGGCGATCCATTCGGCCAGCGCGACGAGCTCGATCGGCACGCCGAGCTCGAGCGCGCGCAGCGGCGCCAGCAGCTTCTCCTCGGCGACCTCGCTCGTCTCGGCCAGACCGACGACGACCCCCAGGACCTCGCGGCGGCCGAACGGCACGACCAGCATCGAGCCCACGTCGACGCCCTCGCGCAGCTCCTCCGGGAGGCGGTAGTCGAACGGCCCGCGCAGCGCGCGGGCCGTCGTCATCGGCTCCACCTGGGCGATGCTGGACATCGCCGTGACCCTAGAGAGCGACCCGGTCAGAGGCCGGCGGCGGTGCGCAGCGCGGAGGCCTTGTCGGTGCGCTCCCACGTGAAGTCGTGGTCGTCGCGGCCGAAGTGGCCGTAGGCGGCCGTCTTCTGGTAGATGGCGCGGTGGAGTTTGAGCTCCTCGCGGAAGGCCCCGGGGCGCAGGTCGAAGACGGCGTCGACGGCGCGCGCGATCTGTCCCCGCGCGAGGCCCTCCTGCTCGGTCCCGAACGTCTCGACCATCACCGACACGGGGTGGGCGACGCCGATCGCGTAGGCGACCTGGACTTCTGCCCGCTCGGACAGGCCGGCCGCGACGATGTTCTTGGCGACCCAGCGCGCAGCGTAGGCCGCCGAGCGGTCGACCTTGGACGGGTCCTTGCCGGAGAACGCGCCGCCGCCGTGGCGCGCCTTGCCGCCGTAGGTGTCGACGATGATCTTACGCCCCGTCAGCCCGCAGTCGCCCATCGGCCCACCGATCACGAAGCGCCCCGTCGGGTTGACGAGGAAGTTGCGCGCGAGCTTCTTCTCGTCGTAGAGCTCGCCCGGCAGCACCGGTCTGAGCACGTGCTCGAGCAGGTCGGGCTTGATCAGCGTCTCCGAGTCGATCCCGTCGGCGTGCTGGGTGGAGATCAGGATCTTTTCGATCTCGACCGGCTTGCCGTTCTCGTAGCGCACCGTGACCTGCGTCTTGCCGTCGGGCCGCAGGTACGGGAGCACCTCGCCCTTGCGCACCTCCGACAGGCGCTTGGCGAGCTTGTGCGCGAGCGAGATCGGCAGCGGCATCAGCTCGTCGGTCTCGTTGGAGGCGTAGCCGAACATCATCCCCTGGTCGCCCGCGCCGGCGACGTCGAGCTCGTCCTCGTCGGCGGGATCGTGGCGCGTCTCATAGGCGGCGTCGACGCCCTGCGCGATGTCGGGAGACTGCTTGTCGATCGCGTTGATGACCGCGCAGGTGTCGCAGTCGAAGCCGTACGCCGCGTTGTCGTAGCCGATCCGGCGGACCGTCTCGCGGGCGATTTCCTGGATGTCCACGTAGGTGTCCGTCGAGATCTCCCCCGAGACGACGATCAATCCGGTGTTGACGAGCGTCTCGCATGCCACGCGGCCGTAAGGGTCGTCGCCGAGCACGGCATCGAGGACGCCGTCGGAGATCTGGTCGGCGATCTTGTCCGGGTGTCCCTCCGTGACCGACTCGGAGGTGAACAGGAACTCGTTGTCGGAAAGCTCAGTCATGCGGGTGGGGTCAGCTCCAGGTGGTCGGGCGCCGGCGGGAAGGCTACCCGGCGCCGGCGGGGTTGGCACAAAGTCGCAGAGTCTATGCGGCGCGGGCGCGACCGCGCTGCCCGCGCTCGACGAAATCGATGATCAGGGGAACGCCGTCGAGCGCGTAGCGCTCGCGCAGCCGGTTCTCGAGGAAGTAGGCGTAGTCGCGGGTCACCCTCCCGCGCGAGTTGACCTGGATCGCAAAGCGCGGGGGCCGCTCGCCGATCTGGGCCATGTAGATCAGTTTCAGGCGGTGCCCGCTCGCGCCCCTGCGCGAGCCCACCGGCGGCTGGCGTGCCTGCGTGGCCTCGGACAGGAAGCGGTTGAGCTCGGGCGTGGGGATGCGACCGTTCATGCGGTCTCCGAGCGCGATCGCCTCGCTCAGCAGGCGCGCGACGTGCCTGCCCGTCTTCGCGCTCACCGTCAGGACACGCGGGCGCAGGCGCAGCTTTGCGGCCACCCGCGCGCGCTCGTGCTCGAGGTCGAGGCGACCGCCGCTGTCGCTGTCGGCCGGCTCCTGGGCGTCCCACTTGTTGAGCACGATCGCGGTCGCGCAGCCGGCCTTCATCGCCAGCTCGGCGATGCGCAGGTCCTGCGCGGTGACGCCGTCGGCGGCATCGCAGACGACCAGCGCGACATCCGCCCGCTCGGCTGCCCGCTGCGAGCGCAACGTCGTGTAGTACTCGACGGAGTCCGCGACCTTGGACTGCCGACGCATCCCCGCCGTATCGACGATCACGAGCTTGCGCTCGCCGACCAGCAGGGGCATGTCGATCGCGTCGCGGGTCGTGCCGGCGACGTCGGAGACGATCACGCGCTCCTCGCCGAGGAAGCGGTTGACGAGCGAGGACTTGCCGACGTTCGGGCGGCCGATGATCGCGAGGCGGATCGTGTCGTCGGCGGGCGCGCGGTCGCCCGGCGGCAGCAGCTCGACGATGCGGTCGAGCAGGTCGCCCGAGCCGAGGCCCTGAGTGGCGGAGACCGCCAGCGGCTCGCCCAGCCCGAGACGGTGGAAGTCGGCCGCCAGCGGGAGGTCGGCCACCCCGTCGATCTTGTTCGCCGCGACGATCGTCGGCAGCGGCGAGCGCCGCAGCAGCTCGGCCATCTCCTCGTCGCCCGGGCGTACGCCGGCGCGGGCGTCGACGACGAGCACGGCGACCTGCGCGTCGGCCAGCCCGGCGCGGGCCTGGTCGCGGATCGAGCCCGCCAGCGGATCCTCGTCCTCGAAGTCCACGCCGCCGGTGTCGATCAGCGTGAACAGGCGGCCGTTCCACTCGCAGTCGAGCTCCTTGCGGTCGCGCGTGATGCCCGGGCGCTCGTGCACGACCGCCTCGCGGGTGCCCGTGAGGCGGTTGATCAGCGAGGACTTCCCCACGTTCGGATAGCCGACGACGGCGACCTTCATCGTTCCAGTATGACCGCGCGCAACGCGGGCGCCCGGCTCACTCGGGCGCTGCGAGATCGCGTGCGAGCAGGGCGAGCCGCTCGACGACCTCCTCGACCTCGAGGCCGCTGGTGTCGAGCACGACCGCCCCTGGCGCCGGGCGCAGCGGGCTGTGCTCGCGGGTCGCGTCGCGCTGATCGCGCATCGTCTGCTCGGCGAGCACGGTGCTCGGCTCGGCGCCGAGCTCGGCGGCGCGGCGGCGCGCGCGCTCGGCCGGCTCCGCCGTGAGGAACACCTTCAGGGCGGCGGCGGGGGCGACGACTGTGCCGATGTCGCGGCCCTCGGCGACCCAGTCGCCGACGGCGATCAGCGTGCGCTGCTTGGCCACGAGCGCCTCGCGCACCGACGGGTCGGCGGCCACGCGGGAGGCCGCCTCGGAGACCTCGGGCGCGCGGATCTCCTCGGTGACCTCGCGCCCGTCCAGAAGCACACGCGCGGGTGCGCCTGCACCCTGCGCGCCGCCGCCGCGCGGGAGCTCGATGCGTGCTTGGCGGGCGATCTCGCCGGGAGGGCGCTGCGGCGCGGCGAGTGCGAGCAGGCCGACGCAGCGATACATGGCGCCGCTGTCGAGATAGGTGAAGCCCAGTCGCCGAGCCAGCTCACGTGCGACCGTCGACTTGCCGGCTCCGGCGGGACCGTCGATCGCTACGAGCAAAGCGCCGCCAGGTCCTCGACGAAGCCGGGATAGGACACGCTGGCGGCGTCCATCCCGATCACCTCGACCCCCTCGCGCGAGGCGAGACCGGCGATCGCGCCGAGCATCGCCATGCGGTGATCGCCGCCCGCCTCGAGCGTGCCGCCGCGCAGGCCGCCAGTCCCCCGCACGGCGAAGCCGTCGGGCGTCGCCTCGATGTCGGCGCCGAGCCCGCGCAGGCCCTCGACGACACCGGCGATGCGGTCGGACTCCTTCACGCGCAGCTCGTGGGCGCCGCGGACGACCGTCTCGCCCTCGGCGAAGCAGCCGAGCAGCGCCACGAGCGGCAGCTCGTCGATCGCGAGCGGCACCTCCTCGGCATCAACCACGGTGCCCTCGAGCGCGCCGTGGGCGACGTCGAGGTCGCTGACCGGCTCGTCGGCGACGAGCTCGCCCTCCTCCTCGAGGTCCCCCAGCACGATGCCCCGCATCCGGCGCACGATCCGCAGGAACCCCGTGCGCGTCCAGTTGACGCCGACATCGGCGATCAGCAGGCGCGATCGGGGCACGAGCACGCCGGCGGCGACGAGGAAGGCCGCCGAGCTGGGGTCGCCGGGGACGCAGACCGGACCGAGCAGCAGCTCGTCGGCGTTGACGACGGTGACGTGGCGGCCGTTGCGGTGGATCGCGACGCCGGCGCGGAGCAGCATCCGCTCGGTGTGATCGCGGCTGCGCGACGGCTCGCCGACGGTCGTCGCGCCGTCCGCCGCGAGCGCGGCGAGCAGGACGCACGACTTGACCTGGGCGCTGGCGACCTCGAGCTCGTAGGAGATCGCGCGCAGACGCGCGCCGTGCACCGCCAGCGGCGCGAAGCGCCCGGCGCGCGCGCTCAGAGCGGCGCCCATCTGCTCGAGCGGCGCGATGATCCGGTCGACGGGCCGCCGGCGGATCGACTCGTCGCCGTCGAGCGTGAAGCTGCGGCCCTCCTGCGCCGCCAGCCAGCCGGGGAGCAGCCGCATCAGCGTTCCCGCGTTGCCGACCTCGATCGGCGCCTCCGGCTCGCGCGCCTCGCGCAGGCCGGTGCCGCGCACGACGACGTCGCCGCCGTTGACCTCCACCAGGGCCCCCAGGGCACGCACGGCGTCGAGCGTCGAGGTCGTGTCGGCGGCGTGCAGGTAGCGCTCGATCCGCACCGGCTCGCTGGCCATCGCTCCGAGCAGCGCCGCGCGGTGGGAGATCGACTTGTCGGCCGGCGCGCGCAGCTCGCCCGTGAGCGGGCCCGCCGGCTCGAAGCGCTGGTTCATCGCGACCCCCTCATGGGCGCCTATGCTCGCACGACGGGGAAGCCCAGCCGCGCGATCAGCTCGCCCGCACGGGCCAGCTCGGGCTCCCCCGCGATCCACAGCGCGACGACGCCCTGGCGGTCCTCCTGCGAGGGAGACAGCGCCATGTCGGCGATGTTCACGCCGGCGCGGCCGAGCTCGAGCGCGATCTCGGCGACGACGCCCGGCCGGTTCGGCACCGACACGCGCAACTCGTGAACGGCGCCGCCGACGAGACCGGCGCCGAGCAGCGCCTCGTGCTGCTCGCGCGCATTCTCGTTCCACGCGCGCACAGCCTCGGCGTCGCCCGCCGCGAGCCAGCCGCGCACCTGTGCGAGCCCCCGCGCGAGCTCGTCGATGGCCGCGCTGAGGGCGTCGCGGTTGGACATGTAGATGTCGGTCCAGATCGCGCTGTTGGCGCCGGCGACGCGGGTGGCGTCGCGGAAGCTCGGGCCGACGGCTGGCAGGCGCGTGCCGTCCTGGGCGCCGAGCACGCCGGCGGCTCCGCCGACGAGCAGGTTGGCGAGCACATGAGGCAGGTGCGAGACACCGGCCATCAGCCGGTCGTGGGTGTCGGCGTCGATCGCCGTCGGGTGAGCGCCGAGGGTCGTGAGCAGACGGTGCAGGCGCTCGTAGAGAGCGCCTGCGGTGCTGCCCTCGGCGGGCGTCAGGTACCACCTCGCGCCGTCGAAGAGATCCTCGCGCGCGTGCTCGACGCCACTGGTCTCGGCCCCCGCGAGCGGATGACCGCCGACGAAGCGCCCGTCGGCGCCGATTTCGGCCAGCGTGCGCTTGGTCGAGCCGACGTCGCTGACCACGCAGTCGCTGCCGGCGGCCGCGAGCGCACGCCGCACCGTCTCGGGCAGGCTGCCGATGGGCGCCGCGACGAACACCACCTCGGCCCCGTCGACGGCGTCGAGGAGATCGCTCGCGCGCGCGTCGATCGCGCCGAGCTCGAGCGCTCTGACGAGGACCTGCTCGTCGGTGTCGTACCCGCTGACGTGCGCCCCGGCGCGCGCACGTGCAGCCAGGCCGATCGAGCCGCCGATCAGCCCGACGCCGAGGACGGCGACCTTCAAGGAGCGTGCCCCGCCCGCGGGCGCATCAGACTGCGCTGAGTGCCTTGCCGGCCAGTTCCGCGGTCCGCTGCACGGCACTCGCGTACTCGGCGAAGCTGTCGGACAGCAGCGCCTGCGGTCCATCGCAGACGGCCTCGTCGGGACGCGGGTGCACCTCGACGATGATGCCGTCGGCGCCCGCGGCGGCCGCTGCCAGCGAGAGCGGCAGCACGAGGTCGCGCCGTCCGGCGGCGTGGCTCGGGTCGACGATCACCGGCAGGTGCGAGAGTTCCTTGAGGATCGGCACGGCCATGATGTCGAGCGTCGTGCGTCGATGGTCGGTTTCGTAGGTGCGGATGCCGCGCTCGCACAGCATCACGTTGGGGTTGCCCTCCTTGAGGATGTACTCGGCGGCCATCAGCAGCTCGTCGAGCGTCGCGGACAGCCCCCGCTTGAGCAGCGCGGCGCGCCCGGAGCGACCGATCTCGGTGAGCAGCGGGTAGTTCTGCATGTTGCGCGCGCCGACCTGGATCACGTCGGCGACCTCCAGCACGTCGTCGAGGTCGCGCAGGTCCATCAGCTCGGTGACGATCGGCAGGCCGGTCTCGGCCTTGGCCTCGGCGAGCAGCCGCAGGCCCTCGCTGCCGAGACCCTGGAAGGCGTACGGGGAGGTGCGCGGCTTGTAGGCGCCCCCGCGCAGCAGCGCGACGCCGGCGTCGCGCACCACGCGCGCGGTCTCGAGCGTCTGCTCGCGCGATTCCACCGTGCAGGGACCGGCGATCAGCGCGAAGTGATCGCCACCGATCTTGCGCCCCTGGATGTCGAGGACGGTGCGCTCGCCGTGGCGGATCTGGTTGGAGGCGAGCTTGTAGGGCTTGAGGATCGGGACCACGCGATCGACCCCCGGCTGGCCCTCGAGCCCGAGGCTTTCGATGTTGACGTCCTGCTCGACGTCCCCGATCGCGCCGATCACCGTCAGGCGCGCGCCCTTGATCGGGTGGGCGATCGCGCCGGCAGTCTCGATCTTCTCAATGACCGCTCCGATCTGCTCGTCGCTGGCCGTTTCCTGCATCACGATCATCATCGGCTCTTCCTTTCACTGACGCCTGGGCATCTTAGATGTGCTGGTCCCCACATGGGGGGTGGCCGCGAGGGTGCGGGCAGGGCCCGCGAGGGTGGCGCTCGGCCCCAGATGGGACCCGGTGCGGCC
>DASZNB010000122.1:0-11245 GCA_035551395.1 Solirubrobacteraceae bacterium
CACCGGAGCCGGCGCTGCGATGTTCGCGCGAGGAGCCGCCGCGGTGTGAGCCCCGTTCGCGCGCTCGCACGCGGCTCTTGACACGAACAGGTTTCGCGTGTCCGCGCGCGGCGGGTGCGCCCCGGGCGCCGTGACCGTGGCCAAGCCCCGCGTTCGCGGGCGCCAACGATGACCCGGCGCCACCGAGCACGCCGCCCGCACTTGCCGCGCGCGCGCCCGAGCCCTTGTGCGCTGCCGCCCGCCCGCGACGGGCGCCCGCCGACCCGGCGGCGCCTCCCGCCGGCTGCGTGCGACGCGCGCTCGCGCCCGGCCCGCTGCTCGTGAGCGACGGAGTTGCGCCGGCCCCGCCCGCGCCGTGATGGATGCGCGGAAGGACGCTCGCGACGCCGACGGTCGCAGCCGTGAGGACCGCCGCACCGACGAGCGCCTTGGCGGCGAGCGTCGCTCCGATCGTCTTGCCCGCGCCTACGCTCGCGACAGTCCCGAGCGAACCGCCCCCGTGGACCGTTCCCACCTGCGTCAGGTGCGCGAGCACGCCCGCCGCCGCGACCGGAGCGAGCGGGGGCGCGAGGATGCGAAGGTCGCTGCCGCGCGTTCGGATCGCCGCCGCGAAGGCGGCGCACCCGTCGCAGTCGCGCAGATGCGCGCGCATGCGCCGGCCTCGCAGCACGCGGCGGTCGCCGTCGGAGAGCGCGTGGCGCACGTCCTCACAGCCCATCGCGCGACCCTCCCTGAAATCGACGAGCGCTTGACGCGCCTCGAAGATCGCCTGCTTGGCGGCACCGACGGTTGTTGCCAGCGCGGTCGCGATCTCCTCGTGGGAGAGGCCGCTGAGCTCGCGCATGACGAGCGCGCTGCGCTGGCGCTCGGGCAGCGCCTGCAGGTCGGCGACGAGCTGGGCGAGCCGCGCGCGAGCGGCCGCTCGCTGCTCCGTCGAGTCGGCGGTCACCTCGTCCCGCTCGGTCAGCTCGGCCGTGGGGCGCCGACGGCGCAGCAGCGAGACCGTCTCGTTGTGCGCGATGCGAAACAGCCACGGACGCAGCGGCGCGTTGCGCTGGCCGCGCTGGAGCGCGACGAGCGCGCCGGCGAGCGTCGACTGCAGCGCATCCTGGGCGTCCGCGTCGCTGTGCACGATCGAGCGGCAGTAGCGGTAGAGCTGCTGGTGATAGCGCTCGTAGAGCGCCGCAAAGGCCCGCTCGTCGCCGGTCGCGACCAGGCGCGCGAGGCGCTCGTCGCCGAGCCGCGCGAGCTGCAGCGCAAGCGCGCGCCGCGGGGCGCGCGAGCCGCTGATCAGTTGCCCTTCCATCTCCCATCCATTATCGGTAACGCGATCCGGGAGCGAGAGTCAGGGGATAGCTGCCTGCGCGTTTCGCTCACGCGGCGCACCGCGCCTGCCGGCCAAATTCGCTGCGCGGCTCAAGTCGCAAGGCGCCTGCTGACGATGGGGGGGTATGCGCACGACCTCGCCCTACACCCGTCCGCTGATCCGCGCCCTGTGCTTCGTGGCGGTGGCCTTCAGCGTCTACTACCTCACCTGGAGGGCGCTCGACACGTTCAACCCGCACGCTCTGGCGCTGTCGTGGCTGCTGTATCTCGCCGAGTGCTACGGCCTCGCGATGTTCCTGCTGCACATCTTCCTCACCTGGGACACGCGCGCGCTCGAGCGCAGACTGGGCGTGCGTCCCGATGAGCGTCTCGAGGACGCCGCCATGCCCGCGCCCGTGACCGGCACCGTGGACGTCTTCCTCCCCACCTACAACGAGAGCGTTTCGCTGCTGCGCAAGAGCGTCCTCGCCGCGCGCGAAATCAGGCGCGAGCACGCGACCTGGGTGCTCGACGACGGCCGCCGCGAGGAGGTGCGCGAGATGTGCGAGGAGCTCGGCGTCGGCTACCTGACGCGCGACTCCAACGAGCACGCCAAGGCCGGCAACATCAACGCCGCGCTGCCGCGCACGAGCGGCGACTACATCGTCGTGCTCGACGCCGACTTTATCCCGCTGCCGCACCTGCTCGAGCGAACGCTCGGGCACTTCGACGACGCCAAGCTCGCCTTCGTACAGCTGCCGCAGGCCTTCTACAACGTCGATTCGATCCAGCACGTCGGCGGCGACATTCGCACCGGCTGGCACGAGCAGAGCCTCTTCTATGACGTCATCCAGCCGGGTAAGAACCGCTGGAACGCGGCCTTCTGGTGCGGCTCGCCGGCCGTCCTGCGCCGCGCCGCGCTGGAGTCGGTGGGCGGTGCGGCGACCAAGACGATCACCGAGGACATCCTCACCTCGATGCGCATGCACGCCGGCGGCTGGCACTCGCTCTACCACAACGAGGTGCTCGCCGTCGGAGTCGCGCCGGGCGATCTGGACGGGTTTCGCACCCAGCGTCTGCGCTGGGCCCAGGGCTCGATGCAGATCCTGCGCAGCCGCGAGAATCCGCTGCTCAAGCGCGGGCTGTCGCTGCCCCAGCGGATCAATTACTTCGCCTCGATGACGACCTACGTCCAGGCCGTTCAGCTGGCCGTGCTCGTCGCGATGCCCGCGCTCGTGGCCCTCAGCGACCAGGCGCCGATCGCCCACCTCGGAGGACCGTTCTTCCTGCGCTTCATCCCCTATCTCGCTCTGACGATGCTCGCGAGCAAGCTCCTCGGCGGCTCGCGCCAGCGCATGCTGTGGGACCAGTATTTCTCGTTCCTGCGCCTGTTCACGTTCCTGCGCGCCCTGCCGGTGCTCGTGACCGGCGGCACGAAGCTGCGCTTCCGCGTCACGCCGAAGACCCCGAGCGAGTCGGCGCGCGGCGCCCTCTACCCGCACATCGGGGTCGCCCTCGTCAACGTCGCCGTGGTCGCCCTGCTGATCGCACAGCCAGGACGCCTCGCGACCGGCGCGACGATCGCCGTCTCGGTCTGCGCCGGGCTCGTCGCCGCGACCTACCTGCTCACCGTTGCCCGTCTGTGGCGGCGTGTCTACCGCCGCCACCACTACCGCGTTGCGGTCGGGCTGCCCGCGCAGGTGCGGCTCGCCGACGGCGTGGAGATGTCGGGCGAAACCGAGAACGTCAGCTTCGGCGGCCTGTCGTTGCTCACAGCGAGCGCAGCGGAGCCCGGAGCTCATAGTGAGATCCGCCTGCTGCTCGGCGGCGAGACGATCGCGGTCGATGCGACGATCATGAGCTGCACGCACACCGACGCGGGCTATCGCGTCGGCGCCCAGTTCGGCTCGCTCGCCCTCGAGGACGAGAAGCTGCTGCTGATGTCGATGCTCGATGCCGCGATCGGCGCGGGCGGGACGAGGGCGCGCGAGCAGATCACCGCGGCGCCCGCCGCACAGCTCGTGCCGGCGCGCATCTGAGCGGTCGCCGCCTCCGCCTGCTGGGCCGATCCCTCCTACTCGCCTCCCGCCTCCGCGAGCAGCCTGACGACCTCCTCGTCGGACACGGGCGCGAAGTCCCGGTACCACCTGCCGACGCCCATCAGCCGCTGCGGGACCATCGTGCAGATGACGCGGTCGGCGTCCTCACGCAGCATCGCGATCGCCTCGCGCGAGCCGACGGGAGCCGCGACGATGATCGTGGCGGCTCCGCGCTTGCGCAGCGCCCGAACCGCGGCCAGAACCGTCAGCCCGGTCGCGAGCCCATCGTCGACGACGATCACCGTGCGCGCCTGCAGCGCCACCACCGCACGCTCGCCGCGGTAGCGCTCGACGCGGCGCCGCAGCTCAGCGGACTCTCGCTCGAGCGTCGCCGCGAGCGCCGACTCGCTCATCCCCAGCATCCCCACGGAGGCCGGATCGAGGACCGCAATCCCGTCCTCGGCCAAGGCGCCGACGCCGAGCTCGGGGTTGCTCGGAGCGCCGAGCTTGCGAACCGCGAGGATCTCCAGCGGCGCCTGCAGCGCGCGTGCAACCTCGAGGCCGACCGGGATGCCCCCGCGGGGCAGCGCGACGACGACCGCTCCGGCGCCGGCCAGCTCGGCGAGCTCGCCCGCGAGCCGGCGTCCAGCGTCGCGACGGTCCTCGTAGTGCATGCCGTGATGATCGCGCGGCGAGCGCGACGAAGCGGACCGGGCGTCGGCGGCCACGCCGCTCGTGACCGCGACGAGCATGCGGGCGGAGGGACTCGAACCCCCAAGGACTCTCATCCACCGGCTCCTAAGGCCGGCGTGTCTACCAATTCCACCACGCCCGCGCGTCTCGTCCAGCCTACCGGCCGGCGCGCGAACGCAAACGGCGCGCGGCGCACAGCGAGCGCGCCGTCGCTGACGGAGAAGCCACGCTCGTGCACACACGCAGCGCGCGCGAACTTGTATGGTCATGGGCGTTATGGCCGCGACCCCCGAGGTGCAGCCGGGTGTGATCATCACGCACCCCAACCGCGACAAGGCCGTCGTGCAGGCCACGCGCGCCACGGTCATCCTGCTGCTGCTCGCGAGCGCGGCGCTCGTGCTGATCGTGACGGTCGGCGGTTGGAGCGTGCTCGAGGGCGCCCTCCCAGTGCAGATCGGCTATATCGCCGCGTATCTGACGATGGCCTTCTTCGCCGCCCGCTGGAACCGCGGCGTGCTCCCCGTCGCGTCGGCGCTGGCCGTGCTGCTCGGGATCTTCGCGCTCGTCGCCGGCCCCGCCTGGTTCAATCGCGACAAAGCGGGGTTCGCTCAGCCGACGCTGAACGCGGGCCTGCTCGGGCTGCTCACGCTGCTGATCGTGCCGCTGCAGATGCTGCTCGTCGCGTTCGCCATGCGCGGCTTCTCGCAGGGTTGGAACGTGGAGCTCGAGCGGCGCGATCCCGCGGCGCGTGCGGACACGTTCACGGGCGCCTCTCCGCACCCCGCCTGAGCTCCCTCGCGCTTGCCCGCGCGACGGCGCGCGAGCGCTCGGCCCTGGCCACCCACGCCGGCTGAGCGGGCGAGTATCCTCGCGTCCGTCGACATCTTTGCGGCGGTGGCGGAACGGTAGACGCGGGGCCCTCAAAAGGCCCTGTCCGAAAGGGCGTGTGGGTTCAAATCCCACCCGCCGCACTCCCCCCGGTCGTGGCCGGCGTCAGACGCCTCGCGCGCGTCGAGCGCGGCGCACGGCCTCATCCGCCGCGGACCAGCTCGAGCAGCGAATCGGCGAGCGCGCTCGGCGCGACGGCGATGCCCCAAGGCAGGATGCCCTCCTCCGGGAGCTCGTGCACCTCGAGGCCGGCGCGTTCGCAGATGAGCGCGCCCGCCGCGATGTCCCAGGGCTTCACGGAGCGCTCGAAGTAGGCGTCGTAGCGCCCCGCCGCAGTCCAGGCGAGGTCGAGCGCCGCGCTGCCGAAGCGACGGATGTCACGCACGCGCGGCACGAGCCGCGCCAGCACCGTCGCCTGCGCAGCGCGCACATCCGCGCCGTAGGCGAGGCCGGTCGCGACCATCGCCGTCGCAAGCGCCGCGCTGGCGTCGTTGGCGTGTGCGCCCGTGGCCTCACCGGCGCCCCGACCGCGCGTCGTATCCAGCTCTCTCCTCCCGGATGGGTCCTCGAGCACGGCTGGGCGATCGCGCGCCGCCGTGAACAGCTCCTTGCGGTTGGGGTCATACACTGCGCCGGCGAGCGTTCCGCGCTCGTCGCGCACGGCCACGCTGACCGACCACTGGGGGATGCCGAAGAGGAAGTTGACGGTGCCGTCGAGCGGGTCGACGACCCAGCTCAAGCCGCTCGTGCCGCTCGCGCTGCCGCCCTCCTCGCCCAGAAAGCCGTCCTGCGGTCGGCGCTCGGCGAGCAGGCCGCGGATCGCCTGCTCGGAGGCCGTGTCCGCCTCGCTCACGAGGTCGGTGGGCGTGCTCTTGCTGGCGATGCGGCGCTCGGCGCCGTGCTCGACACGCTCGAGCAGCATCCCCCCGGCCATGAAGGCCGCCTCGACGGCGAGACCGAGCAGCTCCTCGGCGCTGTCGCTCACGCGAAACCGGGCGGGCGCAGCTGCTCCCACGGGCGCGCGGACTCGATCTGCGCGGCGAGCGAGAGGAGCGTCGTCTCCTCGCCCGGGCCGGCGACGAGCTGCACCGCGCGGGGTAACCCGTCCGCGCCGAACCCGGCCGGCACGGAGGCGGCCGGCTGGCCGGTCACGTTCCAGACCCCGTTGTACGGCACCATCGCGGCGACCGCGTTGAGCGTCCACAGCGCGCCCCGGCCCTGCAGCTGGCCGATCCGCGGGGGCGGGCTCGCGGTGGCCGGCGTGATCAGCACGTCGTGCTCGGCGAGAACGCGGTTCAGCCTCGCCGACAGCTGCGGCTCGCCGGCGAGGGTGCGATCGACGAGCGCCTGCGGGATCAGGCCGCCGAGGCGCGCGAAGTTGCGCGTCCGCCGTTCCAGGCGCTCGGGATGGGCGAGCCTCGCGGCATCGTCGTGGCCGCCGCGCAGGTAGCGCGTGAGCAGCGCCGGAATCGCGTCCTGGCCATACTCGGGGTCCTGTTCGGAGAGCTCGTGGCCGAGCGAGCGCAGCAGCTCGATCGTCTCCTCGTAGGCCTTTGCGGCGTCCGCGTCCAGGCGCGGGATGACGCCGAAGGGGATGCGCTTGGAGTAGGCGATCCGCAGACGCGCCGGCGGACTGGCGGCGGCCGCGGAGAAGGCCACCGGCGGCGGCGGCGCGCGGTCCTCATCGACGTCGATCGTGCCCGACGCGACGTCGTGGAACAGCGCCGTGTCGGCGACGCGGCGGGTGAGCACGCCGTTGACCGACAGCCCGTGCCAGGCGCGCGGACGTGGCGCCATCGACACGCGGCCTCGCTGCGGCTTGAGCCCGAAGAGCCCGCACCAGGCTGCCGGGATGCGGATCGAGCCCGCGCCGTCGGAGCCGAGCGCAGCGCCGACGAGACCCGCCGCGACCGCGGCGGCGCTGCCGCCGCTGGAGCCGCCGGGCGCCCGTTGCAGATCCCATGGGTTGCGTGTCGCACCGTAGGTGGCGGTCTCCGTGAACGGCCACAGCGTCAGCTCCGGGACATTCGTCTTGCCGAGCAC
Source organism: Solirubrobacteraceae bacterium (assembly GCA_035551395.1). Classification (GTDB taxonomy): domain Bacteria; phylum Actinomycetota; class Thermoleophilia; order Solirubrobacterales; family Solirubrobacteraceae; genus Palsa-744. Next base: position 6,969 of record DASZNB010000122.1, read on the forward strand.
GATCGCGCCCGCCTCGCGCAGGCGGCGGACCACCTCCGCATCGGCGCCGGCGGGCTCGCCGTAGGCATTGGTGCCATAAGCGGTCACCTCGCCGGCGACGTCGGTGTCGTCCTTGACGGCGATCGGCACGCCCAGCAGAGGACGCTCCCCTCCGGCGCCGCGGCGCGCATCGGCCTGCCCGGCTTCGAGGCGTGCGCGCTCGGCAAAGACCACGCGGAACGCATTCAAGCGCCCGTCGAGGCGGTCGATCCGGTCGAGGCAGAGCTCGACGAGGTCGGTCGAGGAGATCTCGCCCGCGGCGATCAGCTGCGCCTGGCGCGCGATCCCGGCGTAGGCGATGTCGACGGCGTCCATCTCCCGGCAATCTATTTCAAACCGCCGTCCTCCCGCGGGTGCGGACGGCTGAGCGTCCGCTGCGCTAGACCGGCGTGACGGCGTTGTGCTTGGCGGGCCAGTCGCGCTGCTTGGCGGCGGCGTGCGCGAACCGCCTGATCAGCTCGCCGCGGAGCTGCTCGGGCTCGATCACCGCGTCGACCACGAGCTCGGAGGCGAGGTGCAGGACGTCGATGTCGGCGGCGTACTCCTCGCGCAGCTCCGCGACCTTGGCGGCGCGCTCTTGCTCGTCCTCGATCGCCTGAAGCTGGTTGTAGTAGACGGCGTTGATCGCAGCCTGCGGGCCCATCACCGCGATCGAGGCGCTCGGCAGCGCGATGCAGCAGTCCGGCTCGAACGCGGGTCCGGCCATCGCATACAGCCCGGCGCCGTAGGCCTTGCGCACGATCACCGAGATCTTCGGCACGGTCGCCTCGCTGACTGCGCTGATCATCTTCGCGCCGTGCCTGATGATCCCGTCGCGCTCGACCCGCGTGCCGATCATGAAGCCGGGGACGTCGGCGAGGAAGAGCAGCGGCACGTTGAAGGCGTTGCACGTCCAGATGAAGCGCGCCGCCTTGTCGGCGGAGTCCGAGAAGAGCACCCCGCCCTTGTGCTTGGGCTGGTTCGCGACGATGCCGACGGCCCGTCCCCGCAGGCGCGCGAAGCCCACGACGATCTCCTTCGCCCAGCGCGGGTGGATCTCCATCAGCGAGCCGTCGTCGACGAGCGCCGCGATCAGCGCCTTGACGTCGAAGGGCTTGTTCTCGTCCTCGGGAATCAGCGCAGCGATGCCCGTCCCGTTGTGGGCGGGCGGCGCCGGTGGCAGGTCGGGGGCGCCCGCGGGCGGATGCTGGCGCCAGTTGGTGGGCAGGTAGGAGAGGTAGCGCCGCGCCGTCTCGATCCCCTCCTCATCGCTGTCGACGAGCTGGTGGGCGCAGCCGGAGATGCCGGTGTGCATGCGCGCGCCGCCCATCTCCTCGAGGCTGACCTTCTCTCCGATCACCATCTCGGCCATGCGCGGCGAGCCGAGGTACATCGAGGCGTTGCCGTCGCGCATGATCACGATGTCGCAGAAGGCCGGGATGTAGGCGCCGCCGGCGGCGCTCGGGCCGAACAGCACGCAGACCTGTGGCACGGCGCCGGACAGCTTGACCTGGTTGTGGAAGATCCGCCCGGCCCCCCGCCGGCCGGGGAACATTTGCACCTGCTCGGTTATCCGCGCGCCGGCGGAGTCGACGAGGTAGATCATCGGGATCGCCAGCGTCAGCGCGCGCTCCTGGATGCGGAGGATCTTCTCGACCGTCTTCGGTCCCCACGAGCCGGCCTTCACGGTCGGGTCGTTCGCCATCAAGGCCACCGGCCGCCCGTCGATCTCGCCCACGGCGGTCACGACCCCGTCGGCCCCGAGGCCGTCCTCCTGCCAGTTGGCGAGCAACGCCTCCTCGGCGAAGGAGCCCGCGTCGAGCAGCAGCCGGACGCGCTCGCGCACGGGCAGCTTGCCCTGCTCACGGGCCTTCTCGCGGTGGCGCTCGGGGCCCCCGGCAAGCGCGCGCTCGCTCGCGGCGCGCAGGCTCGAGTCCTCGCTCACCGCTGAAGCCTTCAGAACGCCGGATTCGGCTGGGGAGCCTCGCCGGTGTAGTCGTAGAAGCCCGTTCCCGCCTTGCGTCCGAACCAGCCCGCGCTGAGCATCTTGCGCAGCACGGGCGGCCGCGCAAAGCGCCGCTCGCGGAACTCCTCGAACAGCACGTCGCAGATCGAGCCGAGCGTGTCCAGCCCGACGAAGTCGGCGAGTGTGAGCGGGCCCATCGGATGCCCGGCGCCGGCCCGCATCGCCTCGTCGATCTCCGCAACCGACCCGACGCCCTCTTCGTAGGCGCGCATCGCGTCGAGCATGTAGGGAACGAGCAGCCGGTTGACGATGAACCCGGCCTTGTCCGGCGTGGGGATCGCGAGCTTGTTCTCGGAGCGGGCGAACTCGAGCGCGGTCGCGACGGCCTCATCGGAGCTCGTCAGGCAACGGACGACCTCGACGAGCGTCATCACCTGCGCCGGGTTGAAGTAGTGCAGGCCCACGAACTGGCTCGGCCGCGTCGTCGCCGCTGCCTGGTCGATCACGGCCAGCGAGGAGGTGTTCGTCGCGAACAGCGCCTGGGGCTTGACGATCGGATCGATCGCCTTCCACATCTCGAGCTTCAGCGGCAGGCTCTCGGTGATCGCCTCGATGACCAGATCGCAGTCGGCGAGATCGCCGTAGTCAACCGTCCCCTGGATGCGGCCGCGTACGTCGTCGGCCTCCTGCTGTGAGGACTTCTCCTTCGCGACCGCGCGGGCGAGCTGCTTCTCGATCTTGGCGATGCCCTTCCCGAGCGTCGCCTCGTCGACCTCGCGCAGCACCACCCGATAGCCGGCCTGGGCGGCGACCTGAGCGATTCCGTGACCCATCAGACCAGCCCCCAGCACCCCGACCTGCTCGATCTGCTGCGCCATCGCACCTCCACGGCCCATCCTCGTTTGTCCAGTTCAGCACCGGAGCCTATTACGCCGGTACCCTCACACGTGTGAGCGCCGAGGAGACCTTCGATCTCGCGGCCGCCGGCCTGCGCGGCGACGGCGCCGAGCTCCTCAGGTCGGTGGAGGTGCTCGCCACCAAGCTCGAGCAGGCGCTCCCCGGGCGCGCGCGCGTCGAGCGTCGCGGAGGAGGGCTGCTCGGACGCGGCGCAAAGCGCGTGAGCCAGGTGCTCGTCGAGCTGGGCGCCAACCGCTACCAGCTGGCCGTCGAGCACGGTCGCGTGGAGGGCTTCCGCGAGCGCCAGGTCGGCGGCATCGCGATCAAGCGCGAGCCGCTCGACGCGGCGCAGTGGATCGCGGCGGTGACCGCCGACCTGCGCTCGGAGGCCGAGCGCAGCGAGCAGGCGCGAGCGGCGCTCGACAGGCTGCTGCTGTGAGCGAGGAAGCGGGCAGCGAGCTCGGAGGCGCCTCAGCGCGCCGTCGCGGAAACACGTTCACCTCGACCTTGTCGGTCAACGGGTTTGCGCTGTGCGATCAGCTTTGCCTGCAGCCGCTGTCGCAGGTGATGGGCAGCTCGATCTACCAGATGGGCTATCAGGGCGCCTGGGGACAGCCCATTTCCGGTGGCTCGCTGGGTGGCGCCACGTTCATGGTCGAGCTCGACACGCTGTCCGAGGCGCTCAACGAAGTCCGCTCGCGAGCGCTCGGGCGGCTCGCCGAGGAGGCGCTGGCGGTGGGAGGCGATGCGGTCGTCGGGGTCACCACGCGCGCGGGCGAAATCGCCCTGGAAACGGGATCGGTCTCGCTCGAGCACACCGTGCTCGGCACGGCGGTGCGGCGCGAGGGCCCGCGCGCGCAGCACCCGGTGCTCACCGAGCTGACGGTCGCCGACTTCGCCAAGCTCGTGCAGGCGGGGTTCGAGCCGCTCGGGATCGTCGCGTGGAGCTCGGTGTTCTTCGCCGGCTTCGCCTTCGGCCAGGGCCTGGGCGGCGGCATGATGGGCGCGAGCCTCAGGCAGACATACGAGCTACGCGACTTCACACAGGCCTTCTACGCGGCGCGCGAGAGGACGATGGCACGGCTCGGCGAGCAGGCCGGCGCGCTCGGCGCATCCGGCGTCGTCGGCGTCAGCATCAACCACGCCGCGCGCGCGCATTCGCTGCCGGGCGGAATGGGCGCGGGCACTCGCAGCGGGCTGATGGTGACGTTCAACGCGATCGGCACGGCGATCCGCCAAGTCGCCTCGCCGCCGCCGCTCGCCCCCCGCATGACAATCGATCTGACGAGCTGAACCCGCCGTGTCCGGTGAGCGCCCGACCTCGACCCCGCCGTCAACCAGATCCCCGATCCGAGACCGTCAACCCGTCGTCAACCACATCCCCCCAAACAGAGAC
>DASZNB010000123.1:0-12004 GCA_035551395.1 Solirubrobacteraceae bacterium
ACTTTTTGTGGTTCACTTGGGTCAGCCCCTCGGAGTGCAAACCGTGGGGGAGACAGCGAGCCATGGAGGGCAAGCCATGCTCAGTTCCATCCGCCGGCGGCGCGATGCTGGCCGGCAAGAGAGTTCCTGGATCGACGCGCGCGGGCGGCGCCGGTCGCTGATCACGAGACCGGAGTATCGATTGGGCCAGCCACCTGCGAACAAGGGCAAGAGGTACCCCGCCGAGCCTCTCACGCGGGCGGAGTTCCACCGCCTGCTCGGCGTGTGTGGCCGGGGCCCGGCCGGGCTGCGCAACCGCGCGCTGCTCGTGCTCCTCTACCGCACGGGCGTGCGGATCAGCGAGGCGCTGGCGCTCTACCCGAAGGACATCGACCTGCGCACCGGGAGCGCAACGGTGCTCGAGGGCAAGCGGCGTAAGCGGCGCACCGTCGGCGGGATCGACCCGCAAGCCGCGGCGATCATCGAACAGTGGCTCGCCGAGCGCAGCCGCCGCGGGATCAACGGCCGACACCCGCTGTTCTGCACGATCACGCGCGACCTCGCGAGCGGCGAGAGCGGGCCGGGGCGCCCGGTGCGCGCCGCCTACTACCGCGAACTGTGCAAGCGGCTCGGCAAGAAGGCCGGGATCGACAAGCGCGTGCATCCCCACGGGCTGCGGCACACCTGCGCGTTCGACATGGCCGAGGAAGGCATCCCAATGCACATGATCCAGGCGCAGCTCGGCCACGAGAGCCTCTCGACGACCGGCCAGTACATCGGGCACATCAACCCGGCGGCGCTGGTCGAAGCGATGCGCAACCGCAGCTGGGTCAGCGACGCCGAGCACGGCCCCTCCTCTTGAGCGCCGCGACCGCCTGGGCGTGCTCGCGGCGTTCCTCGCGTTCGAGATACCAGCCGGCGCGCTCGTGCGGGATCGGCTCCCGGCCCCGCCGCGCCCGGCGGGTCGCGCGCACCCAACGGCGCAGCTCGCAGACGAAGTAGTCGAGCGAGCAGATCAGCTCGCCGCGCGCGGCGCGGTGGCCGACGATCACGTCGAGCAGGAAGCGCTCGCCGGTGCCGGCGCCCTCGAGCCTCGCGGCGATCGCGCAGTAGCGCTCGAGGTGCAGCCGCCGCTTCGCCGTAAGCGCCGGGTGCTCCTGGCGGTTAACGCCCGAGCACTCCCAGGCGACGACGGCGACCGCTAGCGGATCGGCGCCAGCGTCGACAGCCGCATACAGCGCGGAGCGCCCCCGCCCCCTCACCGCTATCCGCAGCGCACTCAGCGCGGCCCCCCGCGCCCGGCTCGCCGCTTGCGCTCGCTCGCGTCTATCAAGCTCCCCCTGGGAGGGAGCGCGCTCGCGGGGGCTCGCGCGTTGGGAGGCAACACGCACCCGCACACCTGCCGGCAGAGCCCTAGAGGACTCTCTCGGAGAACAACCACTGTCGCTCTCCCGGTAGGGGTACGACAACCCTCGCCCAGAAGAAGGCGGCTCGCTGGCCGCCTGGTCGGCTGGCTTTACCGGAAGGGGCCCTGGTGGGCCGTGTGCGACGCGCTCCCGACGCGACGACGCTCTACCAGCTGAGCTACTCCGGCACGGGGCTGGCATCCTAGCGCCGGCGGGGGCTATCGCCACCACGGCTCGCGGCGGAGCTCAGCGACGCGCACGGCCGGCTGCACGAGCTCGGCGAGGTGCTCGGCGAGGTGGTTGAGGTGCTCGCACAGCCACACGCCATAGTGGGACCCGGAGGCGGCGTGCACGCTGTCCTCTTCGCCGAACGTCGGCGGGTCGAGAGATCCGGCAGGGCGGCCGCCGGGTCGGTCCAGGAGCGCCGCCAGATCGTCGTACCAGACGACCAGCGTCTGCGTGCGATGGTCGATCGCGTCGCGAGCGCTGCGCAGCGCTATCGGATCGCGCGGCAGCTCGGCGACGGCCTGGGCGGTTAGGCGAAGGCGCAGCGAACCGCCCACGAGTCGCCACAGCTCCGCCGAGGCGACTCGCTTGGAGCCCTGCTCGGCCAGGTAGCCGCGCAGGGCGTCGTCGAGGCGCAGGCTCGCGGCGAGCGCCGCCGGGCCACCGGCGGGCACCGCGGCGCCCGACCCGGCGGTCCATGCGATCGCCTCGGTCAGGAAGGAAGCTCCGGCACGGAAGGCGTCCGCGAGATCGTCGCCCACGACCGCCGCTACGCCGCGCGGCCAGAACAGGCTGCCCACGACGAGGCTCACCGCACACCCGATCGCGACGTCCTCGACGCGCACGATGCCGACCCTCCAGCCGACCGGCGCGAGGAGGTTGAAGAGCACGGCGATCGTGACGGTGAACGCTGCCTGACCGACGGCGAAGGGCGCCGTGCCGGGCGCATAGGCGGCGACGAAGACCGCGACGGGAAGGACCGCCCAAAGGGCGGTTTCGGCGCTGCCGATCGCCAGCAGCAGCGCGCCGCCGATCACGAAGCCGACGCTCGTGCCGGTGAGCGCGCGCAGCGCCGTGGATCCCGTGGCGGCAGAGTTCGTTCGCAGCACGGACAGCGTCCCGAGCACGACCCAGAAGCCGTGCTGGACGCTGCTCAGGTCCGCGACGGCGACCGCCGCGCCGAGCGCCAGCGAGCCGCGCACGCTGTTGATGAGCCAGACCGAGCGTACGCTCGCGTGGCGCACGGCCGCCGCGGCGAGGCTCGAGCGTCGCTGCTCGAGGCCCGCAGCGAGCGACCGCGGCGCGTGGATTGCCGTCGCGTCCGCCGGCGCGAGGCGCTCTGCTACGAGCGCATCGGCACCGATCGCCAGCACCGCGACGGCGATCGCCTGCGCGTGAAAGGCGATCTGGGCGTCCTTGTGGAATCCGGGCCCTTCGGGCCGCAGGCGGGCGACCGCGGCAAGGCTCTCCTCGCGGCAGCGCGCGAGACGGTCGAGGTCGGGACGGGACCTTCGCCCCGCCAGCAGTGAGGCGGTGTCGCCGAGCACGCTCGCGGCCGCTTCCAGCAGCTCGCGGTCGGCCGTCGCGGCCCGGCTGAGGTCGCCGTGCTCGCGGACGGCGTCTGCGAGCAGCGACGTGGACCACTCGAGCAGCTCGACGACGTTGGCCAGCGCCTGAGCCGGCGCCGCGAGCCCGAGCGGACTGTATGGCGTCGAGCTGAAGCGGCCGAGGAGCTCGTGCTCGGCGGCGATCGTCGCTGCCGGGCGCTCCGCGCCCAGCGGTCCGCGCACCGCGGTTTCGATCTCCTCGGCGAGCGACGCGGCGACGTTCGCGGCCGCGCGCCGCAGCCCGTCCGCGCCGGGGCGCGGCGAGAGCAGCAGCACGGCCGCGGTGCCTGCGACCGATGCGAGCCACCAGCCCGCCAGGCGGTCGGGGATCATCGCGATCGTCCCCGGCGACGCCGCCGGCAGGACGTAGGCGAGCAGGGCGCCGGTCGCACCGGAGGCCGCGTTGGGACCGGCGACGCCCGAGAAGAACACGACGAAGGTCACCGGCACGGTGACCGTCGCTGCCAGCAGCGTCGAGGAGTTGACGGCCGTGCCGATGCTCAGCAACGCGCTGCCGGCGACGGCGAGCAGGGCGTGCGCGACGAGCTTGTCGCGCCGCGTGCCGCCGAACGCGCTCAGCACCAGCGTCGCGAAGCTCCCGAAGGCCGCGAACGTCGCCATCTGCAGGTTGCCGATCAGCTTGTCGGTGATCGCGAACATGCCCGCCATCACGACCGTCGCGCGCACCGCCCGCAGCGCTGCCGGCGTCGAACGAACGGGCAGCCAGCCATGCGCTGTGGCCCGGAGCCGCTCTAGTCGCACGCGAGCTCGGCCATCTGCTGAAACGCCTCGAGTGGGTTCGCGGGCTCGGGCGAGCCCGACAGCTCGCGGTAGATCGAGGCGATGTTCACGACCAGCCGCTCGCCCTCGCCCCAGTCCGCCCAGCGCTCCAGCCTGATCGACCGGGCGGCCTCGAGCGCGTTCATCCCCTCGGCGTGAAGCGCGCGAGCCTGCTCATAGAGGTACTCGAAGTAGGCCTTCAGCTCGCGCACGTCGCGCTTGCCGGCGAGCGGGCCGTGACCGGGCACGATCACCTCGACTTCCATCGCGAGGATCCGGTCGCACGCGGCGATCCAGTTCGAGATCGGGCCCGCCCAGGCGATCGGGTGCGCGCCGTTGAAGAGGATGTCGCCGCTGAACAGCACGCGCTCGCGCGCCAGCAACGCGAGCGTGTCCCCGCGCGTATGCGCGGGGCCGACCTCGATCAGGCGGACCTCACGCGCGCCGACGTCGATCGTCAGCTCGCCGGTGAAGGTGTCCTGCGGCAGCGCAAGCTCGATGCCTGCGAAATCGAAGGCGCCGAAGCAGCGCAGGAAGAACGCGCCCAGCTCGCCCATCTGTGGCGCCTGCTCGACGAGCGCCGCCATCGCCGCCGGCGGAAGCTCGGGCATCTCCGCAGCGGTGCGCTCGGAGGCCACGATACGGGCGCCCCGCACGAGGCTGTTTCCGTAGCAGTGATCGCCGTTGGCGTGCGTGTTCACGAGCGTGTCGATGCGCGCCGCGGCGGGCACGGCGCGGCGCATCTCGCCGAGCATCCGCTCGGTCAGGTGCAGGTCGTAGAGCGTGTCGACGAGCAGCGTGCTCTCGCCGTCGGCGATCAGCCCCGCGTTGCTCCAGCCCCAGCTGCCGTCCGGCTGCAGGTAGGCGTACAGGCCGTCGCCGATCTCCTGCAGCCCGCTCTCGTAGGAGCGGCTCATCGCCGTCGCCCTCGCGTCGACGTCTGGCCCCGCTCGCCCACCAGCGAGTCATACCGCACGGGCTGTAACGGCGCGGTCCTCCGCGGTGTACTCCGAGCATGGACGAACAGCCAAGGCCGGTCACGAGCGACCCCGAGCACGCTGAGGGCCGCGATCGCCCGGGCCGCGTCGATCTCGCCAGCTTCCGCGATCGGACGCTCAGCAAGGGCGTCAACCCCGTCATCTACCGCGTCCTGCGCACGCTGCTGGTGCCCGCCTTCGTGGTCTATCTGCGCATGGACCGCATCGGCCGCGAGCACCTCCCGCGCAGCGGTCCCCTGCTGCTGGCGTCCAACCACCGCAGCTTCCTGGACCCCTTCGTGATCGGCACGATGGCCCGCCGCCCGGTCTACTACATGGCCAAGCGGGAGCTGTTCGAAAAGCGCTGGCAGGCCTGGATCCTGAACTCGCTGGGCGCCTTTCCGATCGACCGCGGAGCCGGCGATGGCGATGCCATGCAGACGGCGCGAGCGATCCTCGCGCGGGGCGACTGCGTGGTCGTGTTCCCCGAGGGCACGCGCGTACGCCCCGGCCCGCTCGGCGACCCGCGGCGCGGCATCGGGCGCCTCGCACTCGAGACCGGCGCGCCGGTCGTCCCGATTGCCGTGATCGGCACCGAGCACGTTCGCCGTGGGTGGCGCATCAGGCCGCGCAAGGTGCGCGTCCGCGCCGGGCGAGCGCTGCTGTTCCCGAGCACTCGACGCTCCTCGCCCGCACTCGCCGCGGCGGTCACAGATCGCGTGTGGGCGTGCGTGCGGCTGCAGTGGGACTGGCTCGGTGGCGTCAAGACGCCCCCCGAGCGGCCGCTGCCCGAGCCGGCCCCGGGCGAGGTCTCGCGCGCGGCATAGGTCGCACGCGCGGAGTGTGCCCGAGATGACTGGTGGGCTGCAGATGACCCGTGGAGGTAGGCTCCAATGAGTGGCCGAGCATGTCTCTCAGAAGTCCAAGGCCCAGCTCGACGCGGAGTTCTCGGACCTGTATCGCGCCCATCTGCGCGACGTCTACAGCTACGCCTATTACCGCATCGGCGACCACCACGACGCCGAGGACCTGACCGAGCAGACCTTCCTGCAGGCCTACCGACATTTCGAGCGCGCGCAGCGCGAATCGAACGGCCGGCCGCTGCGGCCGTGGCTGATCCGCATCGCGCACAACCTCGCCGCCAACCTCTACCGCGACCGCTCGCGCAAGCCCTCCTCGCCGATCGACGACACGACGACGCTGGCGGCGCTGCACACGACCGAGCAGCTGGTCGAGGGGCGCGACGAGCTGAGCCGCGTGCTGGACGGTGTGCGCACCCTCCCCGACGACCGTCGCGAGGCGCTGATCATGCGCTTCGCGCTGGGCATGGACAACCGCGAGATCGCGCGCGCGCTCGGACGCTCCGACGGCGCCACGAAGGTCCTGATCCATCGCGCCATCAAGCAGCTCGAGGAGATCGTCGGCGAACGCGGCGGCGAGGTCAAGACCGCTGCGCACAACGGCTCGCCCAACGGCTCGGCGCCCGCAGCCGGCGAGCGGAGCGGTGCCGATGAGTGAGGCGGCGCACAGCTTCGAGGGCCTGCTGCGCGAAGCGCTCGCACCGGTCGAGCCCCCGGCGGACCTCGCCGAGCGCCTGGAGAGCACGCTGACGAGCATCACCGCGATGGCCGCCGACGAGCTCGAAGCGTGGGAGCTCTCGGCAATGCGCGATCCCCGCAACTGGGCGCGGCCGGCGGCCGCTGTCGTGGCAGGGAGCGCCGCCGGCGCCGCGCTCGTGCTGTTGCGCGCGCGCCGGCGCGGAGCCGCGCAGGCGCCCGCGCTGGAGGGAGTGCGCGAGAGCGCCGAGCGAGCGGTGCGCGAGCTCGCTCGCGAGACTCGAAGGATCCTCGGCGAGCGCTGAGCCGCCGGGCGCTCGCTCCCAGCCCGCCGGCCGTGGCGGGCGGGAGCAGGGTGAGCGCCAGCTACGCTCTGCTTCCCGGACATGGCCACCTGCTATCGCCACCCCTCGCGCGAGACGGGGGTCTCCTGTTCGAACTGCGGGCGCCCGATATGCCCGGACTGCATGACGACGACAGCCGTCGGCATGCGCTGCCCGGAGTGCGCCAAGCAGAGCACCCGCACGATGCGCCTGCGCGACCGCGCGAGCTTCCCCCAGGTCACCTACGCGCTGATCGCGGTCAACGTGCTGGTCTTCCTGACCGAGGGCAGCGGCGTGTTCACGTTCGGCGGCGGCGGCGGCACGAGCTCGGTGTTCCTCAAAGGCGCATTGCTCGGCTCCAGCGAAGCTCCCGGCCTCGCCGGGGAAGGCGTCGCGCACGGGCAGATCTGGCGCATCGTCACGGGTGGGTTCCTGCACGAGAACCTGCTGCACATCGGCTTCAACATGTGGGTCCTCTATTACCTCGGCACGATGCTCGAGCCCGCGCTCGGAAGGCTGCGCTTTGGCGCGATCTACGCCGTCTCGCTGCTGTGCGGCTCGCTCGGTGCTCTGCTCGTGTCCCCCCACAGCATCACCGTGGGCGCGTCCGGAGCGGTCTTCGGGATCATGGGCGCGGCGGCCGTGGAGATGCGGGCGCGGCAGATCCCGCTGATGCAGAGCGGCGTCGGCGGCCTGATCGTGATCAACCTGATCATCAGCTTCACGCTCTCGGGCATCTCCTGGGGCGGGCACGTCGGTGGCCTGATCGGAGGCGCCCTGGCGGCGCTCGCGTTTCAGCAGGCCGAACGCCGCCGCGCCCAAGCCCTGGCGCTCGCCGCCTGCGTGGTGATCGCCGCCGCCGCCGTCGGGGGAGCGATCGCCACCTCGAAGTCCAGCGAGGTCGAAGCGGGCGGCGGGGCACCCGCCACGCTGCTCAACCCCGAACCCTGAGCCGGCCCCGCGCCGCGCCGAGAGCCCCGCCACGTGGGCGAGAACGCTTCGCGTCAGCGCCCCGCGCCGGCGGCGAGCTCGACGGGCAGCGCCGCAACGGCTTCGCCATCCCCGACTGCGTGTGGATGGAGGATCTGCGCGAGCAGCTCGAGCCCGTCGACGAGCCGCGGCCCGGGCCTCGAGAAGTAGGCCGAGGCATTGACGGCGACGACCCGGCGTGCACCGAGCGCGGCGAGCTCGCCGGCGTAGGCGAGCGCCTCGGCGTGCGCGCGAGGCGCGTCATAGCCGCACGGCATCACCACGACGACCTCGGGCTCGGCGGCGGCGACAGCCTGCCAGGAGACCGTCGCCGAGGGTTCGCCGGGCAGCCCCAGCACATCGGTCCCGCCGGCGAGCTCGATCAGCTGTGGGGTCCAGTGGCCAGCGGCGAAGACGGGGTCGAGCCACTCCAGCGCGGCCACCCGCGGGCGCTGCTCGCCCCGCACCGCAAGCCTCACGCGGTCCACGCGCCCGGCGATCCGCGCCACCAGGTCAATGCCCGCGTCGCGCGTCCCGGTCGCCTGCGCGAGCGTGCGCACGTCGGCGAGCGTCTCGCCGAACGTGTGCGGGTCGAGTGCGATCACGCGCGGGCGCGAGGGCAGTCCGCGCGCCAGCTCTGCGACGTCGTCGTAGGAGACCGCGCACACCGGGCAGAGCGCCTGCGTGACGATCAGCTCCGGCTCCAGCTCGGCGAGCGCCTCGCGGTCGAGCTCGTAGATCGCCTCGCCCGCCAGCGTGCGCTCGCGCACCGCCGCGTCGATCTGCGCCGCGCCCAGGCCGCTCGGCAGCCTGTCGCGCGTCACCCGCCTGCGCTCCAGCGCCGCTGGAGGGTGGTCACACTCGTGTGTCACCGCGAGGACCTGCTCGCCGAGGCCGAGCGCGAACAGCAGCTCGGTGGCGTGGGGTACGAGGCTGACGATGCGCATTCCCAGACTGTACGCCCGATCGGCCGCGCCCCGCTCGCGCCGGCCCAGCGGGAAAAACGGGTTGGCCGCCGCGCCGTGCGGGTAAGCTCGCACACGTGAGCGTGCTGAGCGACGCCGAGATCGAGCAGCGTCTGGCGGGCGTGCCGCAGTGGCGGCGCTCGGGCCAAGCGATCGAGCGCGATCTCGAGCTGGCGGACTTCGCCGCGGCGATCGCGCTCGTGGACTCCGTCGCCACGCTCGCGGAGGCCGCCAACCATCACCCGGACATCCTCGTGCACGGTTGGAACAAGCTGCGCCTGACGCTCTCGACCCACTCCGAGGGCGGCCTCACGGAGGCCGACTTCAAGCTCGCGAGCGAGATCGACGCGCGCGCCTGAGCAGCGGGGGCATTCGCTCCTCCGACTCCCGCGCTTGCTACGGTGGGGAAGTCGACGACGCGATGAACGACGAAGACATCTCCCGAAGTAGCGCGGCCCGCAGGGGCCGCCTGCGCCACGGCCTAAGCGGTCGACACCCCGGTCCGGGTCGCGGTCGTCCTGCGCGAAGCGCCGTCCGCGCGTGAACGGCCTCAAGCTCATCCTCGCGGCGGTGTTGATTGGCATCAACGCCTTCTTCGTGATTGCCGAGTACGCACTCGTGCGCTCGCGGCGTGCGCGTCTCGAAGTGATGCGAGACGACGGCGCGAAGGGCGCCTCGCTGGCGCTCGAGCAGCTCGGCAACGTCAACGAGTACATCTCCGCAGTGCAGATCGGCGTGACGATGACCTCGATCGGGATCGGGGCCCTGGGCGAGCCCGCGCTCGCCGAGATCCTCAAGGGAGCGTTCGGCAGCACGATCAGCCACGGCGTCGCGGTGGCGGTGGCGGTGGTGGTGGCGTTCGTGCTGATCGCAGCGGCGCAGCTGATCGCCGGCGAGATGGTGCCGAAGTTCTACGCGATCGACCGCGCCGAGGCGGTCGCCCGGCGCGTGGCTCGCCCGCTGCAGGCGTTCAGCGCCTTCTTCCACCCGATCATCGTCGCCTTGACGGCGGTCTCGGACCGGATCCTGCGGACGCTCGGCGTCGATATCAGCCTCGAGCGCAGCGGCGGCTCCTCGGATGAGCTCAAGCGCCTGATCGCGGAGTCCCACGAGGGCGGACACATCGACCCGGGCGAGGCGGGGATGCTGACGGGCGTCTTTCACCTGCACGAACAGGAGGCGCGCCAGGTGATGACGCCGATTCCCGCGGTCGTCACGATCGACACCGCACAGGATGTGGAGAGCGCTTTGCGCCTCTGCGTCTCGAGCGGGCACACGCGCCTGTTGGTCACCGAGGAGGACGACCGCGACCGCGTCCGCGGGCTCGTGCACGTCTCCGAGCTCGTGCGTCAGCTGATGAGTGACGGGCCACACTCGACGGTCGAACCGGTCGTGCACGACGCGCTGATCGTGCCGGAGACCAAGCCGTTGGACGATCTGCTCGCCGACTTGCAGCGCCAGCGCACATCGATGGCGGTCGTCGTGGACGAGTACGGCCGCGTCGTCGGCGTGGTGACCGTCGAGGACATCATCGAGGAGGTGGTCGGGGAGATCTCCGACGAGACCGATCCGAGCACCGGCGAGATCCGCCGGCTGGCGAACGGCGACTGGTTCGTGCGCGGGCACGTCGCCGTGACGGACCTGGCCGACTACGGACTCGACCTGCCAGTGGACAGCGACGCCTACAACTCCGTCGGCGGGTTCGTGTTCGCCGAGCTGGGACGCCTGCCCCGCCGCGGCGACACCGTCAGCGCCGACGGCTTCTCGATCCGCGTGGAGTCGGTCAGCGACAACCGCATAGAGGCCGTCCGCATCCGCGAGCGTCACTCCCACCCACCCCGCGACGGCGGCGCTTAAACACGTCCGGCCCGCGGGGGCAGCGGACCGGATCGCACGGCGCTTAAACACGTCCGGCCCGCGGGGGGAGCGGACCGGATCGCATGGCGCTTAAACACGTCCGGCCCGCGGGGGGAGCGGACCGGATCGTGTGCACTGGGAGGAGGCGGGTGTGCGATGCGACTTTGACGTCGCATGAACCAGTATCGCCACCCCGATCAATCGCAGCTAAAAGTCGCCTCAGTTTGAGCGAATTCTTACGCTCGGGGCCATATCCGCCGAATGACGGACTCAGTAGGAATGCAGGCCGCGGCCGCTCTTGCGCCCGAGCGCGCCCTCGGCGATCAGCGCCTCGATGCGCGGCGGCACGCGCTCGCCGATCGTCTCACCTATCGCCTTCGAGACGTCGAGGCCCACGAGGTCGAGCAGCGCGAGCGGACCCATCGGATGACCGGCCCCGAGGCGCATGCAGGTGTCGACATCGGCGGCGTCCATGCCCGTCTCTTCGACCAGACGCACGGCGCTGAAGAGGTACGGGAAGAGCAGCCGGTTGACGACGAAGCCGGGGACGTCGGGAACCTCGACGGGGGTCTTCTCGAAGTTCTCGCAGAGCGCCAGCGCGCGGCTGCGCGTGTCGTCGCTGGCGCGCGTCGGGAAGATCAGCTCGACGAGCTTCATCTTGGTGACGGGGTTGAAGACGTGCAGGCCGACGAAGCGCTCGGGCCGTCCGCTGGCCTCTGCGAGGCGCTCGACGGACAGCGACGAGGTGGTGCTCGCAAGGATCGCCTGGGGCCCGACGATCGAGTTGAGCTCAGCGAGAAGCCGGGCCTTGACGTCGTGATCCTCGACGACGGCCTCGACGAGGAAAGTCGCCTCGGCGAGCGCCGCGGGGTCAGTCACGATCTCGACGTGCTCGGGATCGACTTCGGCGCCGAGCCTCGCGAGCGTCTTCTCGACGGTCGCGCGCGCGCGCTCGGCGGACTCGGTCGAGCGGGCGAGCAGCAGCACAGGCCCGTGATGGGCGGCCGTGGCCGCCAGGCCGCAGGCGATTGCGCCGCTCCCGGCGACGGCAAGGCGTTTGCTCACTGTGCTCCTTTGCTCTCTGGAAGGTGGCGGACTGCGTCCCAGCCGTTGACTGACCAGTCAATCTAGTGGGGATCTGGGCGGTAGACTATGGGGTGCAGGGTCCGGGCATTTTCTCAGACGCGCCCAGACGCTTGGGCGCCCCAGGATCCTCTCCATATTCCGCCGGGCTACACACCGCAGGAGGATCTTGAAATGAGGCAACCAGAGGGCCGCGAAGTAGTGATCGTGGAGGCTGTTCGCACGCCGATCGGGCGCGGGCATAAGGAGAAGGGCTACTACAAGGACACCCATCCCAACACGCTGCTCGCAAAGACCTATACCGAGGTCATCGAGCGCGCGGGCGTGGATGCCTCCGAGGTCGAGGACGTGATCGCCGGCTGCGTGCAGCAGTTCGGCGAGCAGGGCTTCAACATCGCGCGCAACGCCTGGCTGCAGGCGGGCCTGCCGATCGAGACGCCGGGCACCACCGTGGACCGCCAGTGCGGCTCAGCTCAGCAGGCCGTGAACTTCTCCG
>DASZNB010000124.1:0-6472 GCA_035551395.1 Solirubrobacteraceae bacterium
GCCTAGGCGCAGGTGCAGATCGCGTGGCGTGGCGGTGATCTGCACGCTCAGGCGGTCGCCGGCGATCGAGCTCTCGGAGTGCGCGACCAGCGCATCGGCCAGCAGTTGGGTGTCGGAGATGCGGTCGGTGGAGAAATAGGCGCGCGCGGCCAGGGCCGTGAGGACGCGCGGCAGCACAGCGCGCGCAAGGCGCGCAGGGCCCACAGTCAGCGAGGTCGTGGCGGCGGGCGTCGCGAGTGGATAGGAGATCGCGGCTACGTGGCCGTCCGCGCCGGCCGGACGCTCGAGCGCGATCGTCTGGGTCGTGGCGAAGCGCATCCGCACCTCGGTCCCGCCGCCGGCGACCTCGCAGATGTCCATGCTGCGGCTGAGTGCCTTGATCACCGGCAGCCCGATGCCGCCGACGTCGTCCGCATGTTCGGCGGGCGGGCGCATGCCTCGGCCGCGGTCGCGCACGATCACCTCCAGTTCGTTCCGGATCGCATACACCTCGACCTCGAGGGGGCCTTCCTCGCCGTTGTAGGCGTGCATGACAACGTTGTTGCAGGCCTCGCTGACGGCTGTGCTGACATCGTTGAGCTCGACGGCGTCGAGCTTGATCGCCTCACTCAGTCCGCTGAGAGCTTGGCGGACGAGCAGGACGTTCTCGGCCCTGTTGGAGAGGTTGAGTCGAACGTTGGGGATCTCGGCCACCGGAGCGTTAGCAACCGGATCTCACGGCGCCGCATGCGAGCCGCCCGATCTGAGCGGCTCGGCGCTGCGGTCGCGGGCACACCAATGGCTTCTAGCGCGCCTCTCCAGGCGCATGCGTCAGGGTCCTCAGCTGCTCGAGCGAACGGCGCAGCAGGCGCGAAACCTGCATCTGGGAGATCCCGACGCGCTCAGCGATCTCCGTCTGCGTGAGATCCTCGACGAAGCGCATCTTGAGAATCGTACGCTCGCGCGGCGGTATGTGTCCGAGCACGGCCGCGACGGTGGCGTCGAGCTCGACCAGCTCGTAGCGCTCGTCCTCGCCGCCGATCGAGTCTCCATACGAGGCACCCGCATCGTCGTCGGCACCGGGACGCGGCGCGTCGAGCGAGACCGTCTCATAGGCCTGGATCGCCTGCAGCGCATCGATCACTTCCTCGGTGTCGAACTCGAGGTACTCGGCCAGCTGGTTGGCCGTGGGGGCGTGACCCCGCTCGTTGGCGATGCGCTCCTGGGCGTCGCGCACTTTCAGCGCGCGCTCCTGGGCCCCGCGCGGGACGTGCACCGCCCAGCCGGAGTCGCGGAAGTAACGGCGCATCTCGCCGAGGATGGTCGGAACGGCGAAGGACTGGAACGGGTGCCCGCGCTCGACGTCATAGCGATCCATCGCCTTCAGCAGTCCCAGCGAAGCGACCTGGAGCAGGTCCTCGAAGGGCTCCGAGGAGCGTCCGTATCGACGCGCGAGGCTGCGCGCGAGGGGCATGAAGCAGTTCAACAGCTCTTCGCGGGCGGAGTCGTCTCCGTCCTGCTGCCAGCGTATGAAGAGCTGACGTGGATCCTCGGCGGTGCCTGGAATGGTGCGCGATGTTTGTGTTGCCGTGCTGGCGCCTGGCATTGCGGCTCCTTTCCGTTCGTCGATTGTCCTCCCGCTGCGCCGCCGGGGGCGGTGCGCAACCGAGCAAGCGAAGTCTACCCTCTTTTTCCTCGCGGTAACAGGTGTTCGAGGTGTTCGCGTGTGGCGCCAGGAGGTCGCGGCGGAGGCCCCTGTTGGCAGCTCTCGAGCGGTGGCCGGAAAGGCTGCTCCCGGCCGGGGCGGCCGGCCCGCGGCGGAAACCGCGAGCTAGGCTCCGCAGCATGGCGATAGGGCCTCCGCAGCGGGTCGCCGAGATCCTCGCGCAGCGCACAGGCGAGGAGATGGCGCTCAACGATCGATATCTGAACCCTCAGATGGGCCGGATCCTGCGCACGCTCGGCTTCGACAAGACATGGGTGGCCGGCGAGGGGGCGCACCTGATCGACGCCGACGGGGAGCGCTATCTCGACCTCTTCGGCGGCTACGGCGTGTTCGCGATCGGCCGCAACCACCCAGAGGCGATCGCTGCGCTGCAGGAGGTGATGGCGGCGCGCACGGGCAACCTGCCCCAGCTCGGTGTGACGCTGCTGAGCGGCGTCCTCGCCGAGCAGCTGATCGCGCGCGCCCCGGCCAGCGTCGCGGCGATGGTGCCCGCCAACAGTGGCAGCGAGGCCGTCGAGGCGGCGATCAAGATCGCGCGCGCCGCCACCGGCCGCCCGCGCGTGCTCTATGCCGAGCACGGCTTCCACGGGCTCACGCTCGGCTCGCTGTCGATCAACGGCAACGATGAGTTCCGCGACGGCTTCGGTCCCCTGCTGCCGGGCTGCGAGGCTGTCGGCTTCGGCGACCTCGACGCTCTTGCCGCGCGTCTCGCAAGTGGCGATGTGGCGGCGTTCGTCGTCGAGCCCGTGCAGGGCAAGGGCGTCAACCTGCCGCCGCCGGACTACCTGGCGGCGGCGCAGGAGCTGTGCCGCCAGGCCGGCGCGCTGTTCGTCTGTGACGAGGTGCAGACAGGGATCGCCCGCACCGGGCGCTTCCTCGCGCTCGAGCACTGGGACCTGCAACCCGATCTCGTGTGTGTCGCCAAGGCGCTCTCGGGCGGCCTCGTTCCGATCGGCGCCGTGCTGGTCTCCCGCGCGGCCTTCGACCGGGTCTTCGACGGCATGGAGCGGGCTGTGCGTCACGGCTCGACCTTCGGCGGGAACGACCTCGCCGCGGCGGCGGCGCTGGCGACCCTCCGCGTGATCGAGGACGAGCAGCTCATCGCGCGCGCCGAGCGCATGGGTGCGCTGCTGCTCGAGCTGACCGCGCCGCTCGTCGAGCGCTTCGAGGTCGTCAAGGACGTGCGCGGGCTCGGACTGATGTGGGCGATCGAGTTTGGCCCCCCCGCGGGCGCGGGCGCCAGGCGCCTGTGGGAGACCGTCGAGCGTCGCCAGCCCGGCCTCTTCTCCCAGCTGATCACTGTGCCGCTGTTCCACGAGCACCGGATCCTCTGTCAGGTCGCCGGGCACCACATGAACGTGATCAAGGCGCTTCCGCCGCTGACGATCGCGGAGTCCGAGGTTCGCCGGTTCGCCGCCGCGCTGGAGCAGACGATCGCGGCGTCAGAGCACTACCCGAGCGCGCTGGCGCGCTTCGGCGTGCGCACGGGTTTCAGGGCGGCCGTCGCCCGCCGCTAGCCTGTGCGGCCGTGCTCGTCGCAAGAGATGACATCCGCAACGTCGCCATCGTGGCGCACGTCGACCATGGCAAGACCACGCTCGTCGACGCGATGCTGTGGCAATCGGGCGCCTTCCGCGTCGGCCAGGACATCGCCACGCGGGTGCTCGACTCGATGGACCTCGAGCGCGAGAAGGGCATCACGATCCTCGCCAAGAACACCTCGCTGCGCTATCGCGACGTCAAGCTCAACATCATCGACACGCCCGGTCACGCCGACTTCGGGGGGGAGGTTGAGCGCGGCCTGACGATGGTCGACGGCGTGCTGCTGCTCGTCGACGCCTCCGAGGGGCCGCTGCCGCAGACGCGCTTCGTGCTGCGCAAGGCCCTCGAGGCGAAGCTGCCGGTGATCCTCGTCGTCAACAAGGTCGATCGGCCAGATGCGCGCGTCGCAGAGGTGGTCGACGAGGTCTATGAGCTGTTCCTCGATCTCGACGCCGAGGAGCACCAGATCGAGTTCCCGATCGTCTACTGCAACGCCAAGGCAGGGATCGCCTCGCGTCACTACGAGCACGGCAAGCCGCTCGAGGGCAAGACGCTCGCGCCGCTGCTCGATCTGCTGCTCGAACGCATCCCGGCCCCGATGTACGACCCCGAGCACCCGCTGCAGGCGCTCGTCACCAACCTCGACGCGTCCCCGTACGTCGGACGCCTCGCGATCTGCCGGGTGCGTCACGGGAAGATCCGCAAGGGCCAGCAGGTCGCGTGGTGTCGCGCCGACGGCTCGATACGCAAAGCCCAGGTGGCGGAGCTGTACGTGACCGACGCGCTCGACCGCGTCGACGCGCCGGAGGCCGGACCGGGGGAGATCATCGCGGTCGCGGGCATCGCGGAGGTGACGATCGGTGAGACGCTCGCCGACCCCGCCGATCCGCGCCCGCTGCCGGTGATCACCGTCGACGAGCCCGCCATGTCGATCACGATCGGTGTCAACACCTCGCCGCTGGCGGGCAAAGATGGCGACAAGATCACCGCGCGCCAGATCCGCGCGCGCCTCGACCAGGAGCTCGTCGGCAACGTCTCGCTGCGTGTGCAGGACACCGCCCGCCCCGACACCTACGAGGTCCAGGGCCGCGGCGAGCTGCAGCTCGCCGTGCTCGTCGAGATGATGCGCCGCGAGGGCTTCGAGCTGACCGTCGGCCAGCCGCACGTCGTCGAGCGCGAGATCGACGGCAAGCGCCACGAGCCGGTCGAGCGCCTGTCGGTGGACGTGCCCGACGCCCACGTCGGCACCGTCACGCAGCTGCTCGCCGCGCGCAAGGGCCGCGTCGAGCAGATGATCAACCACGGCACCGGTTGGGTGCGAATGGACTACCTCGTGCCCGCGCGCGGCCTGATCGGGTTCCGCACCGAGTTCCTGACCGAGACGCGCGGGACCGGAATCATGCACCACGTCTTCGACCGTTGGGAGCCGTGGGCCGGCGAGATCCTCACCCGCTCCAGCGGCGTGCTCGTCGCCGACCGCCGCGGCGAGACGGTGACGTTCTCGCTCTTCACCCTGCAGGAGCGCGGCTCGCTGTTCGTCGGCCCCGGCGAGGCGGTCTACGAGGGCATGATCATCGGGGAGAACGCCCGCGCCGAGGATCTCGACGTCAACCCGATCAAGGAGAAGCACCTCACGAACATGCGCTCATCGACCTCCGATGTGCTCGTGCGCCTCGACGCGCACCGCAAACTCACCCTCGACGAGGCGCTCGAGTTCGTGCGCGAGGACGAGGCCGTCGAGGTGACCCCGGTGTCGGTCCGGATGCGCAAGGTCGTGCTGCCGCGGGTCGACCGTCTGAAGGCTGTGCGGGCGGCCCGCAAGTGAGTGCCGCGGGGCGCGGCACGCCTCGCCGCGCGACTGTAGGGTACCGCCGATGATCGCAACGACACGAGCCTCGCTGCTCGCCACAATCGCCACGTTGCTCGCCTGCTTCGCGTGCGCCGCAACGCTCCCCGTCGCCGCCTCCGCGGCCACCGAAACGAAGATCACGTACACCAAGGAGAGCCTGCAGGAATGGGAAAAACAGCTGGCTGCGGGAAAGATCGCCTCGGTGGTCATCAACCGGCCGCTGCGGTCGCTGCGCACGACGCTGAAGGACGGCACGTACGTCCTTGCCCATTACGTCCCCCGCCATGAGCACCAGATCGCCGCCACCCTGACGGCCAAGCACGTCTCCTTCGAAGTGCTCACGCCCTCCGCCGCTGCCAAAGAAGTGCCGAAAAAAGCGCACAAACTGCGCTACATCGCGGGCGGCATCCTGATCGTCGTCGTGCTCGTCGTCGGCACCGTCCTGTACGTCGACCGCAAACGCAAACGCGAGCGCGACTGACCGTTCGGCGCGCCCTGAGCGGGCGCCGCGCCGCCGCCCGCCAGCGGCGACCGCTGGCCTGCTCGTCGGGGTATGTGCGCTAGCAGTGTGGGCGGTGTCGCGCGCGGTGACGGGTCGCGCCGTTGGCGGCCGTCGCCGTCCGCAGCGCCGCGCCGATGTCGTGGGCGAGCATGTCGACCATGTCGCGTGAGAAGTTCTCCTTGATCACCATCCGCAGGACTGTGATGTGCTCGGCGTCGGGCGGCAGCGTGTAGGCGGGCACGATCCAGCCGCGCTCGCGCAGCAGGTGCGAGATCGTGACGAGGTTGGCTTGACGCGGATCGCTCGCGCGCACCGCCACGATCGGGAAGGCGCTGCCGTCGCTCAGCAGCTCGAGGCCGTCGATCGCAGCGAGCTTGTCGGCGAGCGCGCGCGAGTTCGCGAGCACGGTGTTGACGATCGCCTCGTAGCCGGCGCGGCCGAGGCGCAGGAAGGCGAAGTACTGCAGGATCACCGAGGAGGAGGGACGCGAGAAGTTGAGCGAATAGTTGGGCATGTCGCCGCCGAGGTAGTTGATGTGGAAGACGAGCTCCTCGGGCAGGTCGGAGGCATCGCGGAAGACGACCGTGCCCATGCCCGGGTAGACGAGCCCGAACTTGTGGTTGGAGACGTTGATTGAGCGCACCGAGGGCAGGCGGAAGTCCCACTCCTCGTGCGGCCGCGCGAACGGCACGATGAACCCGCCCGAGGCAGCGTCGACGTGCAGGGGGATGTGCAGGCCGCGCTCCCCCGCGAGCCTCGTGAGGAGGCCGTCGAGCGAGCGCAGGTCGTCCATCTGGCCGGTGAAGGTGGTTCCGAGTAGCCCGGCGACCGCGATTGTGCGCTCGTCGAGCAGCGGGCCGACCTGCTCAGGGCC
>DASZNB010000125.1:0-14214 GCA_035551395.1 Solirubrobacteraceae bacterium
GCGGGCCTTGACCCGGCACCCGATCGGGGTGCCGGGTCTGGACCTCGACGGCTACGGCAGGCGCGCCTCGACCTCTTTGGTCAGCTCCACGTGACCTTTGACGTTCGGGTGGTAGCTTTCTTCCAGCGGGTTGGACTGCCCGTTCAGCCACTCTTCCGAGGAGCAAACCGCGTGCGGTTTGAATGCGCTCCGCGGGTCCACGAATGTGAAGCCGTGCGCTCCGGCGCGTTCTTTGAGCTTCGCGTCGAGTTTGTCGCCCGTTTCGTTCAGTTTTTTCTCGTTCGAGGAGGTCAGGAAGTTCACGTTGCACGTCGTTCCCGTGTCGGTGAACAGGTGCGGGTACCCGAGCACGACGACGTGCGCCGTCGTTGCCCGCGAGCGGATGTTGTTGTAGGTCGTGTCCAGCACGCCCCCCAGTTTCGTGGCGATGTAGCTGTTCGCTTCGTTGATCGCGCTTCCGCACGTGAAGTAGTAGAGCGCGCAGTTGAGGATCACGTTGCTGAAGCCAGCGTCGTTGCCACCGATCGAGATCGTCACGAGCGCGGTCGTGCTTTTGAGGTTTCCGAGCTGCTTTTCGTTCACGTCGGTCGTCTTGGCTCCGCTGCAGGCTTCGAAGTTCAGGCTGTACGCCTTGGCCGCCGCCACCTTCGGCCCGTACGCTTCAGGGCTGCGCTTGCAGCTGCCCGATGATTCGTAGAACACACGCGTACCCACGCCCGAGGCGTAGGAGTCCCCGAGATCCACGTACTGCGATGCGCTCGCGACCGCTGCGGGCACGAGCACGCCCAGGCACACGACCGCAAGGCCGATCATTCGGCGCGACTTCCCCATGCTGCATCCTCCCCACTCAGACTGCTTTCGCCCGCACACGGGTGCGTCGGCCAAGGCCAATGCTTCCCTCCCCCGCGCGAGCGCTTGTCCAGCAAACCTAACCGTCCGCGCGGGCGCTCGTCAACCCTTCAGTCGGCCGTTTGGAGGGCGGCGGCCTGCGCCGGCTGAATCGAGGAGCACCGCCGCCCCCGGCTGCGCCCGTGTCGAGATCAGGAGCTGGCGCCGGCGGGGCTGCCGGCGGCGGCGGGGCTGCCAGCGGCGGCGGGGCTGCCGGCGGCCATCAGCGTGGCGCGGCCGGCGTCCGTCCAGACCGTCTGCTCGCGGCCCGGACCGACGCCGATCAGCGCGACCGGCACGTCGATCTGCTCGGCGATGAAGTCGAGGTATTCGCGTGCTCCGCTCGGTAGGTCGGACATGGTGCGGCATTCGCCCAGGTCCTCGCGCCAGCCGCCGATCTCGGTGAGCTTGGCGCGCGTGTGGTGCAGCACGGTCTGGTGGTAGGGGAAGTCCTCGAACTCCGCTCCGTCGGCGCCGAGGTAGCTCGTGCAGAGCTGTATGCGGTCGAGGCCGGAGAGCACGTCGAGCTTGGTCACCACGAGCGAGGTCATCGTGTTCAGGCGCGCGGCGTAGCGCAGCGCCACGAGGTCGAGCCAGCCGGTGCGGCGCGGGCGACCGGTCGTGGTGCCGAACTCCCCGCCGCGGGAGCGCAGCGTCTCGCCCATCTCGTCGTGCAGCTCGCTCGGGAACGGCCCGGCTCCGACGCGGGTCGTGTAGGCCTTGGAGATTCCCCAGATCTCGTCGATCGCCTTCGGCCCGATGCCCGTCCCGACGCTGGCGGCGCCGGCCAGCGGGTTGGAGGAGGTGACGAAGGGATAGGTGCCGTGGTCGATATCGAGCATCGCACCCTGGGCGCCCTCGAGGATCACGGTCTGTCCCTCGGCGAGCATCTGCCACATCAGCTTGGAGGTGTCGGCGATGTGCTGCTCGAGGCGGTGTCCGAAGGTGAGGAACTCCTCGGTCATCGTGTGCAGGTCGAGGGTGGGGTCCTTCTCGTACGGCCGCAGCGACAACCGCTTGGGCTCCATCGCCGCGACGATCTTCTTCTTCAGGATCTTCTCGTCGAGCAGGTCCTGCAGGCGGATCCCGAGACGGGCGGCCTTGTCTGCGTAGCAGGGGCCGATGCCGCGACGGGTCGTGCCGATCTGCAGGCTCCCGAGTTTGGCCTCGCCGGCCGAGTCGAGCAGCATGTGGTAGGGCATGATCAGGTGGGCGTTGGCCGAGATGCGCAGGCCGCCCGTGTCGATGCCGCGAGCGCGCAACGCGTCGAGCTCGTCGATCAGCACGCGCGGGTCGATCACGACGCCGTTGCCGATCACGCAGCGCTTGCCCGGATACAGGATCCCCGAGGGGATCAGGTGGAGCTTCCACTCCTCCTCGCCGCGCACGATCGTGTGCCCGGCGTTGTTTCCGCCCTGGAAGCGCACGACCGCGTCGGCGTTCTCGGCGAGCAGATCAGTGATCTTGCCCTTGCCCTCATCGCCCCACTGGGCGCCGACTATCACGATGCCTGGCATGGGGGTGCAGTTTAGGGGCGCCGCCGCTCGGGCTCAGCCGGCGCGCTCGGGCAGCGCGGCAGGCGCGGGCAGCGCGGAGGGCTCGGCACGGAACTCGCGCCGCTTGTCCTCGCCGTAGAGCGGGATCAGATCGCCGCAGATCTCGACCAGGCGAGAGACCGTGCGCTCGCCGAGGCGCTGGGAGAGCTCGTCGGGCATCAGGTTGGTCGTCGCAACGATCGCCCGCTCGGCCTCGTAGCGCGAGTTGACGATCGAGTAGAGCTGCTCGAGCACCCAGTCGGTCTGGTTCTCTGCGCCGAGGTCGTCGAGGTGCAGGAGGTCGACCGCCGTCAACCGGTCCATGAAGTCGAGCATGCCCTCCTCCGAGTCCATCGATTCGCGCAGCAGGTTCAGCAGCCGCGGCAGCGAGTAGATCGCGACGGCGCGGCCGGCGTCGAGGGCGGCCTTGGAGACGACCATCGCGAGCGTCGTCTTGCCCGTGCCGACGTCGCCCTGGATCCACAGGCCGCGCCCGCTATCGAGGTGCGCCTCGATATCCCGCACGTAGCGGCGCACGGTGCGGATCTGCTCGGGCGCCGTGCGCGCGATGTCGCTGACCGGCGGACGGTCGAAGGAGACTCCCTGGTAGCGGCGGGGGATGCGCCCGGCGAGGCTGCGCGTGCGGGCTCCCGCGATGCGCGCGGCGCGGCAGCCGCAGTCGCTGGCGGTGTTCGTCGCCTCGTCGATCACGAAGCCGCTGCCGTCGCAGACGCCCAGTATGCAACCGCCGGCGGGCACGATCCGCCGTGCGCTCAGCGCATGCATGTCGGGAAGCTCGGGTGGTCCCGCAGGGTCGCTCACGGGGCGTAGCGCTCGCCGGCGTAGTTCATGAACTTGGGGTACTCCTTCTGGAAGGTAAGCGTGACTTTTCCGACGGCGCCATTGCGGTGCTTGGCGATGATCAGGTCGGCCTCGCCCGGTCGTTCGGAGTCCTCGTTGTAGTACTCGTCGCGGTAGATGAACATGACCAGGTCGGAGTCCTGCTCGAGGTTCCCGCTCTCGCGCAAGTCGGAGAGCTGGGGTTTCTTGTCCGGCCGCGTCTCGACCGCGCGGCTGAGCTGCGAGAGCGCGATCACGGGCACGCCGAGCTCGCGCGCGAGGATCTTCAGACCGCGGCTGAGCTCGCCGACGGCCGTGACGCGGCTGTCGTAGCGGCTGTCCGTGCGCATCAGCTGGAGGTAGTCGATGATGATCAGCCCGAGGCCGCCCTCGCACTGGCTGTGCAGGCGTCGCGCCTTGGCGCGGATCTCGAGCATGCCGACGTCGCTGGAGTCGTCCACCCACAGGGGCGAGCTCGCCAGGCGCTGGCTCGCGCTGAGGATCTTCGGCCAGCGCTGCTCGGCCACCCTGCCCTTGCGCAGCTCCTCGCCCTTGATCCGCGCCTGCGAGGCGACGAACCGCTGGGCGAGCTCCGCCTCCGCCATCTCCAGCGAGAACAGCGCCACCGCTCGGCCGTGCTCGACCGAGGCGTTCTCGGCGATGTTGCACACCAGCGCGCTCTTGCCCATCGCAGGGCGCGCCGCGATGATGATCAGGTTGCCCGGCTGGAAGCCGCCGGTGATCTCGTCGAGGTCCTTGAAGCCCGACGGCGTGCCCGTCAGCGAGGTGCCTTCGATCGACAGGCGGTGGAGCTTGTCGAGCTCCTCGTGGAGGACCTCCTCGATCGCCCTGAAGTCCTGCTGGCGATCGTCGCGGGCGACCTCGAGCATCGCCTTCTCGGCCTGCTCGACGAGCTCGCGCGGCGGCGCGTCGTGACCGAGGACGCTCTCCTGGATCTCGTAGGTGCTCTTCAGCAGCCGGCGCAGCAGCGCGTTCTCGCGCACGATCTGCGCGTAGCGGCGGGCGTGCCCCGCCGCGGGCACGACGCCGGTCAGCTCATCGACGCTCGCCGGGCCGCCGACCTGCTCGAGCTTGCCCGCCTGGCGCAGGCGCTCGGTCACCGTGAGGACGTCGACCGGCTCGCTTTCGTTGTACAGGGCGAGCATCGCCTCGTAGATGAGCGCGTGGCGCTCGCGGTAGAAATCCTCCGGGCGCAGCCCCTCTTCGATCACGAGCGCGTACAGCGAGCGGTCCGACAGCAGGATCGCGCCCAGCACGGATTGCTCCGCGTCGAGGTTGTGCGGCGGCGCGATCGCGCCTGCGGAGGCTCCGCCGGCGCCGTTGGTTGTCGGGGCGGCGCTCATCGGTCCGCGCAGTGTAGGTCCGCGCGCTCGAGGGCCCGCGAGCGTTCTTCGCAATACGCGGGAGGAAAAGCTCTAGCACGCATGGGCGAACACATGTTCGCACGGGCGGCGGCGGCAGGCTGCGGCGCTCGAGCTATTTCTTGGCGACGATCATCGTCTTGATCGTCGCGGTGACATTGTCGACGACCTCGACGACAACCATGTAGGTGCCGACGCTCTTGATCGCCTCAGGCAGGTGAACGTGGCGTTTGTCGATCCGCAGGCCTCGCGCTTCGCGGATCGCCGAGGCGATGTCCTGTGCGGTCACCGAGCCGAACAGCCGCCCGTCGGCGCCGGCCTGCTGGGGGATCGTCAGCACGGTGCGGTTGAGCAGGTTGACGTTCTCCTGAGCTTTCTCGATCGCCTCGCGAGCCGCGCGCTCGGCCGCGGCCTGGCGCTGGCGGATCGTCTCGATCGCGCCCTTCGTCGCGGGCTGGGCGAGCCTGCGCGGCATCAGGTAGTTGCGCAGGTAGCCCTTGGAGACGTCGACCACCTTGCCCTGCTCGCCGAGCGTCTCGACATCCTTCAGGAGGATCGCTTCAGGCATTGCTCGAGCGCCGCCTAGCGGTCGCGGTCGCCGCGTTCGCGACGACCGCCGGGGGCGTCGTCGCGACCGCCCTCGTTGACATAGGGCAGCAGCGCCAGCTCGCGCGCGCGCTTGACCGCGGTGGCGATCTGCACCTGGTGGCGGCGGCAGGAGCCGGTGATCCGCCGCGAGCGGATCTTGCCCTTCTCGGAGATGAACTTGCGCAGCGAGGCGACGTCCTTGTAGTCGACCTGGTCGACCTTGTCGCGGCAATGCTGACACGGCTTGCGCCGTCCGCTGCCCGGGCCGCCCTTCTTGTCGCGGCGGCGAACCGGCTTGCCGCGACCCCTCGCCTTGGCCATCAGTTCCCCCCGCCGCTGATGCGGACTCGCTCGTGCACGGCTACGGTGGAAAACACAAAGACCTCGCTGTCTTACTCAGAACGGAATATCGTCGTCGCCGGCGCTGCCGGCGACAGGTGCGGGCTGAAAATCCCCTTCGTCGACGGGAGTCTCGCTGCCCTTGGAGGCGCCGTTGCCCGCGAACCCGCCTCCGCTTGAGGCGTCATCGCGCGAGCCCAGGAACTGCACCGAGTCGGCAATGATATCGATTGCCTGGCGTTTCGCGCCCTCGGGGGTCTCCCACTCGCGCCATTCGAGCCGGCCGTCGATCGCGACGGGGCGTCCCTTCGAGAGATAGCGCGCCGCGTTCTCGCCCTGCGCGCCCCAGACGGTCACGTCGAAGTAGTTGGGCTTGTCCTCCCATTCGCCGGTGCTTCCGTTCTTGCGGCGCGTGTTGCAGGCGACGCGCAGCTTGCACACGGAGTTGCCGCTCGGCAGCGAGCGCAGCTCGGGGTCGCTTGTCAGGTTGCCGGTCAGTACGACCCGGTTGATGTTTGTGGCAGCCACGAGTTCGTTTCCTTTCAGCTTGTTCCTGAGTCGTGCTCGGAGAAGAGCGTCGTCGCTCGCGCGGAGCCTCTGCGCTCGCGTCCGGGCTTCGAGTCTAGACCGGCGTGCGGGCGCGAGCGCTGCGCGGGCGCGCTCCGAGCCCGCTCATTGCGAGGATCGCTTGGCCCGCGGAGATGTGCGGAAGACCTCGTCCCAGTATGGCGCGCTGATCCCGAAGCCGCGCGTGTCGTCCTGGAAGTGGTGGCGCATGTGGCGCTCGCGCAGCATCCTGCCGAGGCGGCCGTGGGGCCGGAAGTGGTGCAGGTAGTAGTGCATCATGTCGTACACGAGGTAGCCGGCGAAGAAGCCGGCACCGAGCGAGGGCGCGGTGCCCTCGCCGAAGATCAGGAAGAGCAGGCCGAACACGAGCGCCGCCAGCGGCACGCTGACGGCGGGCGGCATCACCAGGCGCATGGGGTCGTTGGGGTGGTCGTGGTGGACGCCGTGGATGATCCAGTGCATGCGCGCGCCGACGCCGTCCGCAGGCTCGAAGTGGAAGACGATGCGGTGCAGCCAGTACTCGAACAGCGTCCACAGGGCGTAGCCAGCGACTGCGAGGCCGAGCACGGTCGGGACTGCGCGGTCCGACAGCCCCCAGGCGGCCATCGCGGCGATGGCGGGCAGGAAGATCATGACCGGAACCACCGGGTGCACCCGCGAGAGCGCATCCAGCACGCGCGACTCGAACATCGGCGGCGACGCGCGCAGCACGTCGCCGCGGTTCGCTTCCCCCTCGTTGATCTCCTCAGCCCAGTTCATGAATGCGATCTTATTACGCCGACCGCGAGTCCATAAGCGGGGCACCCGATCGACGCCTGCGCCGGGTTCGGCGCCGTGTCAGCGCGATCTAGGCGGGCTCGCCGACGGCAGCCTCGGCCGCCTCGGTAGCTGCGCCGGGCGCTGCCGCGGCGTCGGCGGGCGCGTCGGGCGCCGCCGCGGCGTCGGCGGGCGCGGCTGCGACGGGCGTCGGCTCGGCCGCGTCATGCGGCTCGCCCTCGGCCTGCTCGGGCTCGCTGCGGCGGCCGGCGGAGCCCATGTCCGGAGCGTCCGGCACTCCCGGCTTCAGCTTGATGACGCGGAAGCGCAGGATCCCGTCGGTGATCCGCAGCGTGCGGTTCAGTCCGCTGAGCAGCTCCGCCGTGCCCGCGTGGAACTGAAACAGGTGGTACTCGGCGCTCGACTTGCGCTCGATCGGGTACGTCAGCGGGCGCTCGCCCCAGGCGTCGTAGCGCACGAGCTCGCCGCCACCCTCGATCGCCGCACGGGTGTCGGCGACGATCTTCGCGCGCGCGTCGTCCGGCGCCTGGGTGTCGAGGAGCACGACGAGGTCATATGTGGGCGCGGGCAGGGTCATCGGCTCAGCCGCACAGAGTAGCGGCTCCCAGCGTGCTAGCTCGCGCGGGCCTTGGCGCGGATGTCGGCGAGCTGCTCGTCGATCCAGTCCCCGGGGTCGCGCGAGGTGACGATCTCGACGAGGCCGTCGGCTCGCCGCCGGCGCTCGGAGCGGTCCATCGTCAGTGCCGCATAGATCGAGTTGGCGAGCTCCTGGATGTCGAACGGGTTGACCGACAGTGCATAGCGTCCGAGCTCCTCGTGCGCGCCGGTGTTCTCCGACAGGATCGAGACGCCCTCGCGCTCGTTGATGATCGGGCCCTCCTTGGCGACGAGGTTCATGCCGTCGAACATGGCGTTGACGAGCAGCACGTCGTAGTGCTTGTAGGCGGCCATCGCCTCCTCGAGATCGTCGCGCAGCTTCAGTTGGATCGGCATCCAGTCGGGCGTGCCGTGGCGGTGGTTGACGACGGCCACGAGCGCCTCGATCCGCTCGAGGTACTCGGCGTACTGCGGCACGTCGGTGCGCGAGGGCATCATCTGGGCGATGAAGGTGACCCGCTCGATGAACTCGGGGTGCTCCTCGAGGAACAGGTCGAAGGCGGAGAAGCCGCGCAGCACGTTCTTGGACAGATCGGCGCGGTCCACGCGCAGGATCAGGAAGTCGCGTCGGCGGCGCAGCAGCTCGCGCTCGAACTGCTCGACGCGCGGGCTGCGCGAGAGCTGGCGGGTGGCGACGTGGTCGATCGGCAGCGGGTAGGCCCTGACCCATACCTCGCGCTCGCCGAAGCGCACGATGCCGCGCTGGAAGTCCACCTCCAGCTCCATCAGGTCGCGGCAGCACTGGAGGAAGTTGTGCCGGTAGGAGCGCGTGTGGAAGCCGATGATGTCGTTGGCCAGCAGGCCCGCATAGATCTCCTCGCGAATCCGCGTCGGCAGCACCCGCCAGGCGTCCGGCTGGGTCCAGGGGATGTGGATGAAGTGGTGCAGGAAGACGTCGGGACGCGCTCGGCGCACGAGGTCGGGCAGCGTGTAGAGGTGGTAGTCGTGGACCATCACGACCGGCTCCTCGTCGCCCTCGAGCTGCTCGACGACCGCGCGTGCGAGGTCTTCGTTGACGACGTTGTAGCCGAACTCGAACGCTTCGATCTCCTCGCGGCGGATGTCCGGGGCATTGGAGAGGTCCCACAGGTAATGCTGGATGAACCACAGCATTGGATTGGCGAAGACGTTGTAGAAGCGATCGTAGGCCTCCGGGTCGCTGACGACGAGGCGCACCTGGTAGTCGCCTCCGCCGGGCGCCCGCACCGTGAACGCGCGGCCGCCGTGCTCGCGCGAGACCTCCGCGTCGGCGTCGGTCATCGCGGAGGCGATCCAGATCGCCTGCCGGTGGGAGGCGAGCCCCGTCAGCGCCGTCACGAGACCTCCGGAGCCGCGCTGCACCTCGCCGCCGGGGTGGAAGGTCACCGGCCCGCGGTTGCTCACCAGCACCAGCGGAGCCCGCTGTGCCGGCTCGCTCGTCATGCGTCGCTGAGCTCGTGGAAGATCCGCAGGTAGTCGCGCAGGTAGCGCGGCGTGAGGAAGTGCTCGCGCACGTGCTCCTTGCCGCGGCGGCCGAGGAACTTGCCGAGCGCGGGGTCCTTGAGGATCTCCAAGGTGCGCTCGGCGCACTGCTCGGAGCTGGCGACGAGGAAGCCCGTGACGCCGTCCTCGATCTGCAGCGGGATGCCGCCGACGTTGCCGCCGACGAACGGGCGCGCCTTCCAGATCGCCTCGGAGACCGTCAGCCCGAAGCCCTCGCGCGTGGACTTCTGGATCAGCACGTCGGAGTGCGACTGGAAGGCGTTGACCTCGATCGCCCCGACGTTGTTGAAGTTGTTGAGGATGTGTATGTCCGCGTCGCCGTCCGCATGGGCGACGGTGGCGTTGAAGTAGTCCCAGCCCTCCGGGTCGTCGCTCGCCATCGAGCCGACCAGCGCGAGCTGCACCTCGGGCATCGACTCCTTCACCTGGCGGTAGGCGTCGATCACCCCGAGGGGGTCCTTCCAGGGGTCGAAGCGCGAGACCTGGCAGATCAGCGGGCGATCGACGTCGATGCCGAACTGCCCGCACACGAACGCTCCGTCCTCGGGTGAGAGCGCCATGTTCTTCGGCGTCAGCGGGTCGATCGCCGGAGGCACGACGTTGACTTTTCCGCCCATCCCCGCCGGCACGTAGTCCTGCATGTGGAACAGCGACTGAGGATAGTCGGCGATGTAGGGCAGCAGCTGGGCGATCGTGTCGGGGTTCGGCGTCGACACGTCGATGTGGCAGCGCCACAGCCAGCCCTTGGCCTTCTCGGGCACGAGCCTGTAGAGGCCCGCGGGCTGCGGGTCGTGTACGAGACACACGTCCCAGCCGTCGGAGAGCTCCTTGGCGTTGATCTCGTTGTAGCGCCGCCAGGTGGCCCACTGCTCCTCGTCGAGGTCCTGGGGAGCGCCCTGCAGAGCGTTGTGCATCAGCTTGGTCGCGTTGAAGAACTCTTCGCGGCCGTAGATGACGTGCCACTCGCACTCCAGGCCCACGTCGCGCATCAGCGGGACGAGCGTGTAGAGGATCTCCGAAACCCCTCCGCCGAAGGCCGTGGCGGAGATGTGCACGACCCTGTGACCCTGCAGCGGCTCGGCCAGCTCGCGGATTTCAGCGATCAGCTCGCGCCCGCAGATATGCGTGTAGTCGGCGAGCGTCTTGTGGCCTACTGCGACGGGCTGGAGCACGCGGCGGCACGATACCTAACGCGAGCCACAAAACCGGCGCCCGCGTGGGGCGAGCGGCCCATGCCAGTGGGCCGGCGGCGCGCGGGTGGCGTCGCGGCGGGCGGACTCGCGAACTAAGGTCTAGGCCGATGCTCAACGGACGCCTCTACAGGGTGGCCTTCCTACCGTTCGTGTTCGCGCTGGCGATCGCCGCTTTCTCCCTCAGCCCTCGCCCTCTTCCGTTCAGCTCGACGCTCGCCCCCGACGCCTTCGAAGGCCCGCGCGCATTCGCCGAGCTGCGCAGCCTGGGCGAACGCTTTCCCGGCAGGCGGCCGGGCAGCGCGGGCGACGAACAGCTCGCGCGCGCGCTCGCACACGAGCTCGAAGGCCTCGGCGGCACGGCCGGCGGCGGCTTCTCGGTGCACACACAGCGCGTCGAAGGCGAGACGATCGACGGCCAGCGGGGCCTGCTTAACGTGATCGCCGAACGCCCCGGCTCGACCAGCGCGCGGCCGATCCTGATCCTCGCGCACCGCGACGCCGCGGCCCGCGGCTCGCTGGCCGAGCTGTCGAGCACGGCGGCGCTGCTGGAGCTCGCACGCGTATTCGCGGGGCGCGAGACGAAGCGCACGATCGTGCTCGCGTCGACGAGCGGCGGCAGCGGCGGGGATGCCGGCGCGGCGCAGCTCGCGGCGGCCCTGCGCGGACCCTTCGACGCGGCGATCGTGCTCGGCGATGTCGCCGGCTCGCGCGTGCGCAAGCCATCGGTGCTGCCGTTCTCAGACGGCCTCGGCCTGGCGCCGCTGGCCCTGCAGAGGACGCTAGCCGACGCGATCGGCCAGGAGGCCGGCTTCGAACCGGGCGCGCCGAGCGTGCTCGGACAGCTCGCCCACCTGGCCTTCCCGCTCGCCGTCGGCGAGCAGGGCGTGCTCGACGCGCAGGGGCTGCCCGCGGTGCTCGTGCAGGTCTCCGGCGAACGCGGTCCCGCGCCCGGCGAGCGCGTCTCCTCCGAACGTCTGCAGGGCCTCGGTCGCTCGGTGCTGAGCGCCGTGGACGCGCTCGACGCCGCGCCCGATCTGTCGCCGACGATGCAGACGAGCATCGTCCTGCAGCACCAGAGACTGCCCGAATGGGCCATCAGGCTGCTGGCCATCACGCTCCTGCTCCCCGTCCTTGTCGCAGCCGCCGACGGACTCGCGCGGGTTCGCCGCCGCCGGCGTTCGATCGGTCGCGCGACGGTGTGGGCGCTGAGCTGCGCGCTGCCGTTCGGCTGCTGCGCGTTGCTCACGCTCCTGCTCGGCTGGCTCGGCATCATCGCCGCTCCCGCTGTGCCGGCGCCGAGCGGCGCGATGCCGCTCGACGGCAAGGCGCTGGCGGCGGTGCTCGCCGTCGCGCTCGTCTTCCTGCTCTCGTGGCTGCTGTGGCAGCGGCTGGCTCGTCGCCTGGCTTCGAGCGCGCGCCCGGACGGCGATGTCGCCGGCCTCGCGCTCGTGCTCGTGCTGCTCGCGCTCGTGCTCGTGGCGTGGATCGGCAACCCCTTCACCGCCCTGCTCGCGCTCCCCGCGCTGCACCTCTGGCTGCTGCTGGCGGCGCCCGAGCTGCGCCCGCGGCGGGCGGCCTGCGTCGCGCTCGTCGCGGTGGGGCTGCTTCCGCTCGCGCTGCTGATCGCCTTCTACGCGCACCAGCTCGGGCTGGGCGCCGGCGGCGTCGCCTGGAGCGCTCTGCTGCTGGTGGCCGGGGGGCACGTTGGCGTCGGCGCGGCGATCCTGTGGAGCCTCGCGCTCGGCTGCGGCGCAGGCGCCGTGCTGCTGGCCGCCGCCCCCGCCCCGCCCACCGCGCCGCAGGTCGGCGACGGCGTCGAGGTGACGATCCGCGGCCCGCTGTCCTACGCCGGGCCGGGCTCGCTTGGTGGCACGGAGTCGGCTCTGCGACGATAGGGGCGTGTCCGAGGCAAGCTTGACCCCGCGCGCGGCGGGCGGCGCCGACGTCCGCCTGGTGGACGAACATGCGAACCGCGTGGTCGCGCTCCGCCTCGACAGCTCGACACAGCCGACGCCCGCGCCCGGCGAAGGCGTGTTGCCGCGGCGCCGGGGCGCCCTGGCGCTGCGTGCGCTCGGCCTCACGCTGATAGCCCTCGGCGTCCTCGCGCTCAGCGATGCGCTCGTCACGCTCGTGTGGCAGGAGCCGATCTCGGCGCTGATCGCGACATTGCGCCAGGACCACCTGCGGGGCGCGCTGCGGGCGGAGGAACACGCCGCCCCGACGCCGGCCGAGCGGCGCACGCTGGCGAGCCTCGGCGACGAGCGGCGGCGCATCGCCTTCCTCGCCTCCGAGTTGCAGCAGCGCCAGCCGGAGGGCAGCGCCGTGGGCCGCATCGTGATCCCGCGCATCGGCGCGAGCTTCGTCGTCGTCAAGGGCACGAGCACGAGCGACCTCGAGAGCGGGCCGGGCATCTTCTCGGACACGAGCTTCCCGGGCGCCTCGCAAACCACCGCGATCGCCGGGCACCGCACCACCTACCTGGCGCCCTTCCGCCACATCGACGCGCTGCGCGCGGGCGACCGCATCGCGCTGAACATGCCCTACGCCCACTTCACCTACACGGTGATCGGCCACCGCGTCGTATCGCCGCACGACGTCTCCGCCGCCGAGGCCTACCTCGGCTACACGCGCCTCGTGCTCTCCGCCTGCACGCCGCTGTTCAGCGCCGCCAAACGCTGGCTGGTGTTCGCGACGCTCACGCGCACCGTGCCGGTCGGCGCTGCGCGCGTGCTCCCCGGGGGCGCGCTGGCGCGTCCGATCGAAGCGCCGCGGCCCGCCGTGGCCGTGCGCGCGCCGCTACCACCGGTGCTCGAAACCCTCGATCCCCGCATCCTCGCCCCCCTCTCCTGAGATGCGTGCCCCGGGCGCTCCCGCCCGCACCTCGCCCACCCAGCTGACCTGAACGGCGCCGAGCGCCGCCACCGCTCGCTCGACCGTCTCGCGATCCTGCGGCGAGGCGCAGAAGCACAGCTCGTAGTCTTCGCCGCCGCTCGCGGCGAGCTGCCATGCGGGGCGGCCGAGCTCGGCGGCGACCTCGGCGACGCCCGCGTGGACCGGCAGCGCCGACGCGTCGATGCACAGCTCGACGCCACTGGCCCGGCCGAGGTGCGCCGCGTCGCCGGCGATCCCGTCGGAGAGGTCGACCATCGCGTGCACCCCGGCACGCGCCAGCGCGCGGCCCTCGGCCAGGCGCGGGACCGGGCGCCGGGCGCGCGCGAGCGCCGGCTCGGTGCGCGCGCCAAGCTGCGCTTCGCCGGACATCAGAGCGAGCGCCGCTGCGCTCGCCCCGAGCGTCCCGGTCACCCCCACCACGTCGCCGGCGCGCGCGCCGTCACGCCCCACCAGATCATCCGGTGAGTCCGCCCAGCCGACCGCCGTGACGCTCACCAGCAGCACCGGAGCGCCGACGACGTCGCCGCCGGCGACGCTCGTACCGGCGAGCGCGGCGAGCGCGGCCGCGCTGCGCACCAGCGCGAGCGCGCGCTGCTCCCCGAAGCCGCCCGGCAGCCCCAGCACCAGGTACGCCTGGCCCGGCTCCGCGCCCATCGCCGCCAGATCGGAGAGCGCGCCCGCGATCGCGCGCTGACCGACCTCCTCGGCGTTCGCCCAGCCGTCCCCGAGGCGGAAGTGGACGCCCTCGACCATCGCGTCCACCGAGGTCACGCAGATCGGGCGGGCGCGCACGACGGCGGCGTCATCGCCGATGCCGCGCAGGATGCGCGCCCCCGTGTCCTCTGCATCGCCGCCCCGCACCGGGCCGCTCGCGGCCGTGGCGGCCAGCTCGGCCGCGATTGCTTCGATCAGGGAGCGCTCAGCGATCGGCCCGCTCAGCGGTGTCGATAGACGATCCGCGCGCGGTCCAGGTCATACGGAGAGAGCTCGCAGCGGACGCGGTCACCGGGGAGGATGCGGATCCGGAACCGGCGCATCTTGCCGGCGACGTGCCCGAGCACGACGTGGTCGTTG
>DASZNB010000126.1:0-9943 GCA_035551395.1 Solirubrobacteraceae bacterium
CCGCTTCCCTGATCCTTCGGAGACCTTCGTTCTGCGCGAGTTGAACGCCGTGCAGCGCCGGGACGGGGTCGAGGCCGAGCTCTTCGTCCTGTTCCCCCCGAAGAACCCATTCGTGCACCCCGAGGCCGAGCGCTGGGTCGCGCGCGCCCACCGCGTCTCGTCGGGCGCGGCAGCGCTCGGCACCCTCTGGTGGCTGGCGCACAGGCCCCTGCGGATGACCGGCTCCCTGGCATCCGTGCTCGCGGGGCACTGGCGCAAGCCCAGCCGTCTAGCGCGCGCACTGCTCGCCTCCGCGTCCGCCGCGGCGCACGCGCGCACGATGCGCCGCCTCGAGATCGAGCACGTTCACGCCCATTTCGCGACCTATCCTGCGCTCGCCGCATGGCTGGCGGGACGGCTCCTCGACGTCCCCTACACCTTCACCGCACACGCCCACGACATCTACATCGATCAGCTCCACCTGCGCACGCTGGTAAGGGAGGCCAAGGTCGTCGCGGGGATCTCCGAGTTCAACCGCGCCTTTCTAGCCCCCTACGCTGCGGGCAGTGCGACGCCGGTCGAGCTCGTCCGCTGCGGAGTCGAGCCGGCGGCGTACGCCTTTCGCCCCCGCGCGCTGCCCGCGAGCGGACCGGTGCGAGCGATCACCGTCGCGACCCTCAACGAGCTCAAGGGGCACACGGTCCTGCTCGATGCGCTGGCGAGCGGTGGCGAGGATCTCGAGCGGGTGCAGCTCGACCTCGTCGGCAGCGGCCCTCTGGAGCCGGCCCTGCGCGCGCAGGTCGCGCGCCTCGGGCTCGAGCAGCGCGTGCGCTTCCACGGCACGCGCTCGGAGGACGAGGTCGCGCGCATGCTCAACGAGGCCGACGTGTTCGTGCTTGCGAGCGTTGTCACGGCGAGCGGCTGGATGGACGGGATCCCGGTCGCGCTGATGGAGGCGCTCGCGGCGGGCCTGCCGGTGATCGCCTCGCGGCTGTCGGGCATCCCCGAGCTCGTTCGCGACGGCGAGACAGGCCTGCTCGCCCTCCCCGGAGATCCCGCGGACCTCGCCCGCGCATTCACGCGGCTGCTGGCCGACCCCGACGCCACGATCGCGCGAGCACGCGCCGGGCGGCGCCTGATCCAGCAGGAGTTCGACATCGAGCGCTCGGCCGACAGGATGCTCCAGATGTTCGGTGTCTCGGCGTCGGATGCCGCCGAGGCGGCGAGCGCGCGGGCGGGCTGAGACCGTCCGGCGGGGCTCAGCCGAGCTGCCGCCGTACGCGCGCGATCTGCTCGCGCAGGACCCCGCCGAGTCGGCGGAAGCGCGCCGCGCCGAGCAGGAATCCCAGCCCCCAGGACGTGTGCAGTGTGAGGAACACCGCCGGCATGCCGGCCGCTACGCGCACGGGCGCCTCGCGCGCAGTGCGCGCGCTCTCTGCAGCGACGGCGCCCGCATACAGGCCGACGCCGACGCGCGCCGGGCGGCGCAGGCGCCGTGGCGCGAGCAATGCCGCGAGCGCCGTGAGCACGAGCGCGGGCGGCAGCAGGTGCGAGGTTCGCAGGCTGCTGGGGTGACGGCTCGCGGTCTTCGCGCGGTAGTAGCCGTAGCGTGAGTACTGCCGCCAGAGGGCAGGCAGGTCGTCGCGCGGGA
The DNA here is from genome assembly GCA_035551395.1 of Solirubrobacteraceae bacterium. Classification (GTDB taxonomy): domain Bacteria; phylum Actinomycetota; class Thermoleophilia; order Solirubrobacterales; family Solirubrobacteraceae; genus Palsa-744. The sequence goes on from DASZNB010000126.1 coordinate 1,631, forward strand.
GGTAGCTCGACCCCATCTGCGAGAGGCACACGATGCGTCCCCCCGCAGCGATGATCCGCGCGGCGAGCTCGGAGTCCTGGTTGACCGGGAACCCGTCGTCCCAGCCCCCGAGTCCGATCACGGTCTCGCGCCTGAAGACCCCCGCGAAGACACCCGTGTCGAGCTCGATCTCGACCGGCTCGGAGCCTGCCGCGGCGACCGCCTCCCACTTGCGCGAGCCGCCCATTCCGAGGCGCGTCGCGAGCGCGAGCGTAACTCGGCGCGACCAGCGCCCGGTGCCGCGCGGGAGCATCGGCCCGGTGGTCTGCTCGACGCCGTCCCCGCGCTGCAGGCGCTCGACCCCGAGCGCGAGGTAGCGGCGCGGGAAGAAGGAGTGCGCGTCCATGCGCGCGAGGAAGCGCCCGCGTGCGTTGGCGAGGGCGATGTTGAGCGCCACGGCCGTCGTCCGCGCGGGGTTGTCGAACACGCGGATGCGCGGATCCGCGCGCGCGAGCTCTTCGAGGATCTGCTTGGTGTCGTCGTCGGAGGCGCCGTCGACGAACAGCAGCTCCAGCGTCAGGCCCTCGAGCTCCTGGGCCTGCATCGCGGCGACCGTCTCGCGAAGGTGGGCTCCCTCGTTCAGCACGGGGATCAGCACGCTGACGTCCGGTGCCTCGCTCACTTGGCCTCCACGATCGAGCGCAGGCCGATCTCGACCTGCTCCGCCACCGCCGTCCAGCCCGATCCGCCGAGCATCTGCGCGTAGCCGGTCGCGCCCAGTCGCTCGGCGAGGGCGGGGTCCTCGAGGACACGCTCGAGCGCATGGGCGAGCGCGAGTGGGTCGCGCGAGGGCACGACGAGCCCGCTGTCGCCGTCGGCGACGACGTCAGGGAGGTCTCCCACGTCGCTCGCCACGACGGCCCGCCGCATAGTCATAGCGAGGTGCGCCACGCCGCTCTGGTAGCCGGCGAGGTACGGCAGCGCGACGACGCGCGCGCGCGCGAACAGCCCGGCGACGTCCTCGATCGACACGTAGTCGGGAAACGTCTCGACGCGCCCTTCCCGTTCGGCCGCCCACGCGAGCACGCGCTCGGACTCGCCCTCCTCGGGCACCGGGGGACCAGCGATCGTCAGGCGCACATCGGGGCGTCGCTCGGCGAGCGCGTCGAAGGCCTCCATCAGTACGGGCAGCCCCTTCATCTTGCGCCAGGCACCAAAGAACAGGATGCGGGCCTCATCGGCGGGCGGCGGGGGCTCGGCGGAGAAGAGCCGCTCATCGCCATGGGGGATGATCGCCAGGTTGGTCGGCGGCCAGGTAGCCTCGAACTCGACTCGACTGCGCTCGCCGTGGACGAAGACGAGCTCCAGGCTCGGATACAGGTGTCGCAGCAGCGCGATCGTGGGTCTCGAGCTCACGTACAGCTCCTCTCCCCCCCAACGGTTGAAGGGGCGCACGTTGTGACAGACGTGGGCGAGCGGAGTGCGACCGTTGACGCGCGTGACGAGAAGGCCGGCCGCGGCCGTGAGCGCCATGTCGAAGCTGCCCCCGAGCAGGATCGCGTCGTGGTCGGCGGAGCGCACCTCGCGTGCGATTCGCGTCCAGGTCGCGGCCAGGCGCGAGGCTGTGCGGGCACGGCGCAGCATGCGCTGAGCGGGGGACGCGTTGGGCGGCACCGACGCGGCGTCGGGCGGGAGGATCGCGCGGCGGCGAGCCGGGCCTGTGTGGGCGGTGAGCTCGTGCTCGCGGGCCAGCACGAGATCGACGGAGTTGCCGCGCTCGGCGAGGGCGTCGGCCAGCTGGGTGGCGTAGTGGAGCAGCCCCCCGAAGGGAAGTGGTTCGATGACAGCGATTCGCATGGGTAGGGGGTCGGGCTCGTTCATTATCGGCGCAGGGCCAGCCCGTCTGGAGCGCCGCGTCGTGACTTACCATTGCCTGCCCGTGTCCGCCGCGAGTGCGCCACTGCGCGTCCACACCATGATCGACTCGCTGACATGGGGCGGGGCCGAGATGCTGCTCGGCGACCTCGCCGCCGGAGCACCGGCGGCGGGGATCGAGCTGTCCGTCGGCTACCTCAACGAGATCGACGGCAGTCCTGCGGCGGTTCGGCTGCGTGAGCACGGCGTCGAGCCGGTGCTCGTGCCGGTGCGGCGGATGCTCGAGCCCGCCGGCCTGCCGCGCCTGCGCCGCCATCTCGCGCTGGTGCGCCCGGATATCGTGCACACTCACCTCACCCTCGCCGACGCACTCGGCACGCTCGCCGCCCGCTCGCTGGAGATCCCCGCCGTATCGACGATCCATCTGCTGGCCGGCAAGCCGACCGGCAGACCCCTCGACAACGGCGCGCGCGGACGCGCGCGCGCCCGCCTCGTAGGACTCGTTCGCCGCCGCGCCGGCGCGCGCGTGATAGCCGTCTCCGACGCCGCTCGCGCGGCCTACCTGCAGACGGGCTGGGACGAGCACCGCCATGTGGTGACCGTGCACAACGGCATCGCGCGTGCCCCGCTCGACGGGGCCGGCGCGAGAGTGCGCGCCGAGCTCGGCATCGAGCCCGATGCCCTGGTTGTGAGCACTGTCACCGTGCTCCGCCCCGGCAAGGGCCACGATCTGGTGGTCGAGGCCTTCAGCCGGCTGCAGCCACGGTTTCCGCGACTGCGCCTGCTCATTCTCGGCGACGGCCCGGGTCGCGAGGAGATCCACCGGCTCCTGCGGCCGCTCGGCGCTGCCGCGATGCTCACGGGCCATCGCGACGACGTCATGTCGGTGCTCGCCGCTACCGACGTGCTCGTGCATCCAACGCTGATGGATGCCTTCCCGACCGCCCTGCTCGAGGCCGCGGCTGCGCGCGTCCCGGTGATCGCGACGTCCGTCGGCGGCATCCCCGAGATCGTCAAGGACGGTGAGACGGGCCTGCTGCTGCCGGCTCCTCCGGACGCGGCCGCCCTCAGCGAGCGGCTCGCGGCGCTGCTGGACGACGAGCAGCTTCGGCGCCGGCTGGGCGACCGCGCGCACGCGCGCTTCACCGAGCAGTTCACGGCCGCGCGCTGGGCTGGACGCCTGCGGCGCATCTACGACGAAGTGCTGCTCGAGGCTCGGGCGGGCGAGCAGACGTCGCTCTAGGCTCAGCGGCGGCGGGCGGGGAGCTGCTCACGGCAGCGCTCATACAGCTGCTCGAGATGCTCGCGCGCCGCGACGGCGTCGAAGCGGGTGCGCACGCGGTCAAGCGCCCCGGCGCTCAGCGAGGCGTACAGCCCAGGAGTCTCCCAGACCTGCGATAGCCGCTCTGCGATTGAGTCGGCGAGCGAGCGGGTCGCCATCTCGTAGGCCTCGAGGAAGCCAGGCTCGCGCGTCCGGTAGGTCCAGGCCCAGCGTCCGAGGCGCCCGTCGAGCTCGAGTGGGAGCAGGTACCCGCAGCCGCCGTCCTCGACCACCTCCGGCAGCGCATTCGTTGCGCTCGCGAGCACTGGAGTGGCGCACGCCAGGGCCTCGAGCGTGACGTAGCCGAACGTGTCGTGGAGAGTCGGGAAGAGGAGGAAGTCGGACTCCTCCATCAGCCGTAGGACGTCGGTGTTGGGCAGGCTGTGATGGTGGATGACCCCCTCCTGGCCCAGCCGGGCCCTCTCGCGCTCGACCAGCTCCGGAGAGGGGGGGTCGACATAGGCGTCGTCGGCCTTCCAGCGCAGCGAGGACACGATCGTCGTCTGCACCGGCACACCGCGCGCGCGCAGCTGCTCGTGGGCGCCCAGCACGGCCGGGGTGCCCTTGCGCATGAAGTCGCGGCCGACGAACAGCAGGCGCAGCGTCCTGCCGAGACGCTCCTTTGGCTCGCTGCGGCGCGCCGCGATCGCCGGATAGCGCACCTCGAGCTTGGCCGCAAGCGCCTCACGCCCGGAGAAGTCGCGGCTCTGCTGCGCGAATTGACGCGCCGCGTACTGCGAAAGCGCGAGCAGAGCCACGCAGCGGGGGCTGAGCAGCGCTCGCTGCAGCGCACGCTCGAGCCAGCCGACGTACCGGTCCTCGGGGACGCGCGGGAGGTAGTCCTCGAACGACACGATGTACGGGCGGCGCGAGAGCAGCGGCACGGCGTTGACCGCGTGGACGATGTCGTAGTCGCGGTCGGGCAGCAGCGCGAACGCGTCCGCCCACGGAATGACGCGACGCAGGGGCGTCCACGGCCGGCGCACGAAGATCGCGTTGCGCTGGCCGAGGTCCACGACGAACGGGACGAAATAGTCGCGTCGCGTGCGAACACGGAGCGGGCGGCCGAGCGTGCTCACCAGCGCGCGAGCAGTCGGGGCAGCCAGAGCATCGCCTGCAGCAGCTCCGGGCCGTGGCTCGCGCTGACGTGGATGCGCGGCACGTCGAGGGCGTTCCAGCGCGCATAGCTTGCAAAGCCGCCGTAGAAGCTGAACGCGAGCCGTACGCCTCGCTCTGCGAGGAGCTGTTGCGTCTGCGCCGTGAAGCTGTCGCGGGCTCCCACCGGATAGGCGAACCAGCTCATCGGGCGCCCGAGCTCCTGCTCGAGCCGCTCCGCGCAACCGTCGATCTCCTCGCGCTGGCGCTCGAGCGGAAGCCGCGCGAGGATCGGATGCGTGACCGTGTGCCCGCCGATCTGCATGCCCGCAGCCTGCAGCTCGCGCAGCATCTCCCACGTCATCCACAGCTCGCGACAGTGCGAGGGCTCGCAACGTCCGGCCCCCGTGGCCGCCGCGACGGCCACGAGGAACGGCTCGGTGTCCTCGTCGGAGAGCTCCTTGTAGCGCGCGGCCAGGGCCGCGATCGTGCCGTCCTGCTCGGGACCGAGCGAGAGCGCGTACGGGAACGGGTCGCCGGCGGGAATCCGCTCGCGCGTCGCGTGACGCACCATCCACGCGAGCTCGTCCCACCAGGCCGCCCGCACGCGGTCGAGGAAGCCGGTTGCCGGGAAGAACGTCGCCGTGAGGCCGTGGCGGCGCAGGAGCGGATAGGCGATCTCGTAGTTGTCGCGGTAGCCGTCGTCGAACGTCAGCAGCACGCGGCGGCCAGGCCGGTCCTCGCGGGCGAAGCGCTCCGCGTCCTGTGGCGCGAGGACGTCGGCGTGCCTTGCCAGCGTCGCGAGCTGCGCGTCGAAGCTCTCCGCATCGGCGTTCCATAGCGTGCGGTCCCACGGCTGACCGTCGCTCGTGCCGATGCGGTGGTAGTTGAGCACCACGACCCCTCGCCAGCGCGGCAGTCGCCGCGCGATGCTCCGCAGCACCGGCTTCGCGAGCAGGGCGGCGGCGCGGTCCCTGCGCGAGCGGGGAGCCGGCGACACGCCGCCGGCCGTCTCGGTAGCGCTCTGCGGTGAGGACGCGGGCGGGGACATGCCAGCCATCATTGCCGATCAGAGATCGCTGGCCGCCGGTGCAGGCGCCAGTGGAGTGGCCGAAATCGGATGAGCTACCCTGTCCCGCCATGGACGCCCGTCTCGAACGCGAGCGCGAGTATCACGATCGCGCCTTCGCCGAGGACGTCCGCGCGAGCGCGAAACGCTTCTACGCGGTGACCGGCGCGATGCTCGCGTGGTACGAGGGTGTGCTGAGCGCCCACGCGGAGGGTGCACGGGTGCTCGAGTACGGCTGCGGGCCAGGGAGCCGAGCGTTCCACCTGGCCCGCAACGGCGCCCACGTCGTCGGCATCGACATCTCACCTGTCGCGATCGAGCAGGCGGCCGCGCGCGGTCGCGCCGAAGGGCTCGACCAGCGCCTGGAGTTCCGTGTGATGGACGCCGAGCAACTCGAGCTTCCCGATGCCAGCTTCGACGTCGTGTGTGGCTCGGGGATCCTCCACCATCTCAGCCTCACCCGGGCCTACGGTGAGATCGCGCGCGTGCTCAAGGACGACGGCATTGGCGTATTCACCGAGCCGCTCGGACACAACCCGGTGATCAACGCATACCGCAATCGCACGCCCGCGCTGCGCACGGTCGATGAGCATCCCCTGCTGGTGGCAGACCTGGCGCTCGCGGAGAGCTTCTTCGCGGAGGTCGCCACCCGCTTCTTCACACTCACCTCGCTGCTCGCAATACCGCTGCGGGAGCGCCCCGGATTCGAGCGCGCGCTGGGCGCGCTCGACGGCCTCGATCGCTGGCTCTTCCGTGTCGCGCCCCCGCTGCGGCGTGAGGCATGGATGGTCGGGATGACGCTGTCTGGACCGCGGGCCCTCGAACCTGGCACAGGCCGGTAGCCGCAATCCTCGCAGCCGACGTCCGCGGCGCGCGTTTGCGGAGATGAGCGAGCGCGGCCAGGGGCTTGGGACCCGCACGCTGCGCGGGATGGCGTGGGCCTACGGCGCCTATGTGGGCGGCCGCGTGCTGGTGCTCGTCTCCACGGCGATCCTCGCGCGGCTGCTGACGCCGAAGGACTTCGGTGTCGTTGCGCTGGCGCTCGTCTTCACGGTCTTCCTCGAAGCCGTCAAGGATCTCGGCCTCGGCCAGGCGCTGATCGTTGCGAGCGATGCGGAGGAGCCCGATCGGGCGCAGACGGTGTTCGCGTGGAGCGTCGTGCTCGGGGTCGCGCTCACGATCCTGGCGGCCGCGATCTCCCCGCTCGTAGCGAGCTTCTTTCACCAGTCGCAGCTGAAGGAGCTGCTGCCGGTGCTGGCGCTGAACTTCATCCTGAGAGCGCTCGGAACGACCCACTACGCGCTTGCGCGCAAGCATCTCAACTACCGCGTGCGCACGGTCAGCGAGATCTGCGAGGTCAGCGTTCGCGGGGTTGTCGGGATCGCACTGGCGCTCGCGGGCGCCGGTGCCTGGAGCCTCGTGCTCGGCTTCGTCGCCGGTGTCCTCGCCAGCACCGTGGCGCTTTGGCTGCAGGTTCCCTTTCGTCCTCGCATGCAGCTCTCGCGAACGCACCTGCGCGACCTGCTCAGGTTCGGCGGGGTGCTGAGCATCGTCGATGTCGGCGCGGTCATCTTCTACAACACCGACTACCTGTTTATCGGGCGCGTGCTCGGCGCGGCCTCGCTCGGCCTCTACACGATCGGCTTCCGCATCCCCGAACTGGCGATCCTGAATGTTGCCCATGTCGCCGCCGACGTGCTCTTCCCGGCCTACTCGGCACTCGACCGGGGGCGACTGCGCGAGGGCTACATCGCGTCGCTGCGCTACCTGACGATGCTGACCGTGCCGCTCGCCGCCGGCTTGGCGGTCCTCGCGCGCCCCGTGATCCTGGTCGTGTTCGGCCACCAGTGGTCCGGCTCGATCTCTGTCACGCGCGCGATCGCGGCATACACGCTGTTCGCGACGCTGGCGATCCCGCCGGGAACCGTTTTGAAGGTGACCAGACGCGCGTGGCTGATGGTCGGCTTCTCGATCCCCGTGATCTTCATTCTCGCGGGGCTGCTCGTGATCTTCACCGATCAAGGGATCCTCGCGGTCGCGCTCGCGACAACCGCTCTGCAGGCGACGATCGCGCCAATGCAGGCGACGATCGTCTCGCGGCAGCTCGGTCTGCCGCTGTGGGCGTCCGTTCGCGAGCTGATCCCTCCCGTCCTAGCCGCCGCGGCGATGGCGGCGGCGCTGCTCGGCGTCAACACGTGGATCTCGACGCCGGTCATCGCGCTGCTCGTCGGCGTGCCCCTGGGGGCGGTCGTGTACCTCGGTGTCCTCTGGCTGCTCGCCGCCGAACAGCTGCGCACGCTGCGCAGGATGGCCTTCCCGGGCGCGGTCGCGCCGAGCGAGCCGGCCTAGCGCGTCGAGCTCGCGGTGCGCCTGGCGACGTAGTGCAGCTCCGGGTGCTCGGCGGCCTGCTCGCCGGGCCGGACCGGCTGCCCATCGAGGTCGAGGCACTCGAGCAACTCGAAGCCGCACTCCGTCAGCTGGCGCTCCTGTGCGTCGCGGCCGATGTAGTAGTGCAGGATGCCGTATTCGTGCGCCTCGTCGGTGAGGATCGCGTAGTCGTCCTCGATCCGCTGCAGCGCCAACAGGCGCCGGCGGTTGAGCTCGCGCCGGGGCATCCTCGCGAGCGCGCGCACGACGCCCAGCGGGTGGCGCGTGCGCAGCCGCGTGGGCTTGGGGATCGACGGCGCGTGGGCGAGGTTGTGCGAGGACATCATCAGCAGGCCGCCGTCGGCGAGCATCCGGCGGATGTCCCCGAGCACGCGTCGGCGCTCGCCGTCGTCGAGGACATCGATCACGTTGAACGAGGCGAACACCACCGCGAACGAGCCGGGCGCATAGCGCGAGAGGTCGCGCAGGTCGCCGAGCTCGAACCTGCCGCCCGGATAGACGCGGCTGCAGTGCGCGACCATCAGCGGCGAGATGTCGAGGCCGTGGAACTCGCGCGCCAGATCGAGCAGGTATCCGCTCAGGCGCC
>DASZNB010000127.1:0-3974 GCA_035551395.1 Solirubrobacteraceae bacterium
ACCTCCCGCAGCCGCCGCGGCGTCGCTGAGCCCAGCCCAGCAGCGCTACCTCGCACTCGCCCAGGCAGGCGTGAGCGCAGCCGAGCGGCGCTGGCACGATTCGCGGCTCGGCTGGTATGACGCGCGGCTGAACGACCACGACCGCTATCCGCTGGCGACGATCTGGGACATCGTGCCGCTGTTCGAGTCGGTCGATGCGATCGCCATCGCCGAGCCGACCGCCGCCAACAGGAGCGCCGTGGCGCACCTCGCGGCGGGGGCCGAGCGCTATCTGAACCGCGGCCTGCGCCCGCTGGCCGGCTACTCGCCCTACCCCGGCGATCGCACGGCGAGCACGGAGACGTGGTTCGACGACAACGGCTGGTGGGGTCTGGGCTTCGTCAACGCCTTCCGCGCGACGGGCAATCGTCGCTACCTGGCCGACGCCGAACGTGCGCTTCGCTACATCGCGGCCGCCGGCTGGGATCCGCGCGCCGGCGGGATCTGGTGGAACACGCACCATCCCTACAAGGCCGGTGAGGCGCTCGCCGCGGGCACGCTGCTGGCGAGCCTGCTCTACGCGCAGACGCGCTCTCCGTTCGCGCTCGCGCAGGCGCGCCGCTTCCTCGGCTGGGCCGACTCGGCCGGCTTCAGCGGGGCCGACCAGCTGTATGCGGCGAGCAACCTCAACCCGACGCCGATCGACTACATCGAGGGCCCGCTGATCTACGCCCAGGCGCTGCTCTGCCACGCCACCGGCACGCCCGCCGAGTGCGAACGTGCCGAGCGGCTGAAGGCGACAGCGCTCAGCCGCTTCGGCTACCTGCTCGACTTCTCTCCCCAGTACGACGCCATCTACCTGCAGTGGATGCTCGCGCTGTACGCGCTCGACGGGGATCGCACGCTCTATGCGATGGCCGCCGACAACGCGCGCGACGCGCAGACGCGCGCGGTCAACGGCGAAGGTCTCTACCTGCTCTCCTGGAACGGCGAGACGCTGCCGGCGCGCGACGCGAGGTCGGGGATGCTGCAGACGCAGGCCGCGACCACCAGCGTGTTCGCCTGGCTGGCCGTCTACCCGCCGCCGCCGTGAGCGCGGCTCAGACCCCCATCCGGCTGCGGATGAAGCGGTCGAAGAGATGGTCGGGCAGCAAGCGGCGCAGCGCCAGCATCAGCTGCGCGTCGCGGCCGACGAGGTAGCGCGCTCGCATTCGCCTCGCCGTCAGGGCGCGCTGCACCGTCGCCGCGACGTCCTCGGCGGGCACGCCCCGACTGGCCGTGTCCGCGAGCGCCTTCTGGATCGCCGCCGGGACGTTGCCGTACTGGGCCTCGAGCTCGGGCGGGATGCGGATGCGCTCGGCGTCCGCGCGGCCCTTGTCCCAGATCGGCGTCGCCACCGAGCCGGGCTCGACGAGCGCGACCTGCACACCGGAGCTGTGCAGCTCGATGCGCAGCGCGTCGCCGAAGGCCTCGATCGCGTGCTTGGAGGCACCGTAGGGGGCGGTGTAGGGCAGCGCGACGCGGCCGCCGATCGAGGACATGAACACGATCCGCCCGCCCGCCCGTCGCAGCGCCGGCAGCATCGCCCGGGTAACGGCGAGCTGCGCGAAGACGTTGACGTCGAACTGGCGGCGCAGGTCCTCCTCGGCGATCACCTCGATCGGGCCGCCGACGCCGATGCCGGCGTTGTTGACGAGTCCGTCGAGGCCGCCCTCGGGGAGCTGCTCGACCGCCGCCGCGATCTGCGCCGGATCGGTCACGTCGAGCGTCAGCGCCCGCACGCGCCCGCCCGGCGCGACCTGCTCGAGCGACTCCCCGGCCTCGCTGCCGCGGACGCCCGCGAGCACCGTCCAGCCGGCGGTTGCCAGGCGCAGGGCGCAGGCTCTGCCGATTCCCGTCGATGCGCCGGTGATCAGAACGGTGGGCACGCCGCGACCCTACTCGACGTGCGCCGTGGGAGAAGCCTCACGCCGCGGTCAGCCGCAGCTTAGGATGTGCGGAGATGGTTCGGCACGTGGGAATGCGTCCGTTCGCCACGCGCGCTGCCGCCGTGCTGGCCCTTTCAGCCGCGCTCGCCGGTTGCGGGTCGACATCTGGGCGCGCGAGCGCCGAAGGCCCTGCGAAAAGCTGCCCGGCGACAGTCCTCGACACGCTCGCAAGGGTGCTCTCCCGTGTCTACCACGAGGGCGTCTTCAGCGAACGCACAGCCTCCGCCCAACATCTGATCGCGGCCTCGCTGCCGCTGCGCAGGGCAGTCGAAGAAGCGAACCCCGCGGCGACGAAGGCGGCGGCCGCCGAACTGATCGCGACCGGACACATGACCAACCTGCGCATCGTGCGCGCCAACACCACGCTCGCCGACCTCGGCGGCGCGGCGCTTACGCCGCTGCAGGGAACGATCTCCGGTGCGCAGGGCAAGCCGATCGCGACCTACATCACGAGCGTGTGGTCGCAGACGGGATTCCTCGCCGAGGGCAACGGCATCGGCGAGGGGGTCGTCGTGCTGCGCAAAGGCGAACGGACGATCGGCGGCGCGCGGTCGCTCCCCCCCGGCTCGCTCGGTCGCGAAGGCTCAGTCACGATCGCCGGGGTGCCCTACCAGTACCGCTCCTTCAGCGGCGAGGCCTATCCCGCCGGGGCGATCCGCGTGTATCTGCTCAAACCGACCAGCACCACGACGGCGCTGTGCGGTGCGAGCGGCGAGGACACCGTCGTGAACACGCTCGGCCGCATCGCAAAGCTGATCTACGCCGGCGAGGCCGGCGCACGCACGCTCACGCAGGTCCACCGCGTGCAGCGCGACCCGGCGCTGCTCCAGGCGGTCGCGCGAGGCGACGCGGCGGCAACGCACGCGGCCAGCGAAGCGCTGCTGCATCAGCATCTCGTGCGCCTGCGGGTGAATGGGGCCAACGGCGCGTTGCTGGACGACAACGGCGGCCCCTTCGTGCTGGCGCCGGTAACGGCGCCCCTGCGCCTCGGCGGCCGGCGCATCGGCAGCATCGTCATCTCGATCCAGGACGACGAGGGCTACAAGCGTCTGCTCGACAGGCTCGTGGGCCTGAAGGTCCTGATGTACATGGGCCCCGCGCACGAACGACTGGTCAAGAACAGCCTCGGCCCCTCGCCGGGTAACGTCCCCGCCGAAGGCTCCTACAGCTATCGCGGTCAGAGCTTCCGCGTGCTCACGGTCGACGCCACCGCGTTCCCCTCGGGCCCGCTGACGATCCGCGTGCTGATTCCGGTGCCCTACCGCTGAGGACTCAGGCCGGCGCGAGCGACTCGCGCTTGCTCTCGAGCGAGGCCATCAGCTCGTCGAAGGAGGCGGCGAATTTCTCCACGCCCTCGCGCTCGAGCGTGTTTGTCAAATCGTCGTAGTCGACGCCGACCTGCGCCAGCTGCTCCATCAGCTCACGCGCCTCGGCCAGCCCGCTGCGCAGGCGCGGCTCGGGCTTGCCGTGATCCTGGTAGGCCTCGATCGTCTCCTCCGGCATCGTGTCGACCGTGTCCGCTCCGATCAGCTCCTCGACGTACATCGTGTCGGGATAGGCGGGGTTCTTCGTCGAGGTCGACGCCCACAGCACGCGCTGGGGGGTGGCGCCCTTGCCGGCCAGGTACTCCCAGCGCGGACCGGCGAACGCCTGCAGGTAGTGCTCGTAGGCGAGCCGCGCGTTGGCGATCGCGAGGCGGCCCTTCAGCTCCTCGGCGCCGCCGATCTCATCCAGGCGCCTGTCGGCCTCGGTGTCGATGCGCGAGATGAAGAAGCTCGCGACCGACGCCACCTTGCTCGGGTCCCCGCCCTCGGCGATCAGGCGCTCGAGGCCGCGAATGTAGGACTCGGCAACCTCTTCATAGCGGCGCAGCGAGAAGATCAGCGTGACGTTGATCGAGCGTCCATTCGCGATCACGTCCTCGATCGCCGCCAGGCCCGGCCTCGTCGCGGGGATCTTGACCATCAGATTGGGGCGATCGACGGACTCGTGCAGGCGCATCGCCTG
>DASZNB010000128.1:0-10803 GCA_035551395.1 Solirubrobacteraceae bacterium
CGGGATTTTGGCCGCCACGCCCGCCCTGGTCGGCCGCCGCGCCACCCATCCATCCTCCCAACCACAACCAACCTCCGCCTGACAAGAAGCCGCCAACCTCCGCCTGACAAGGAGCAACCATGCACAGGACAACGCTGAAAACCACGCAGCTCGGCCAGACCGGCCTCGAGATCACGCGCGTCGGCCTCGGCGCGTGGGCGATCGGTGGCGGAGGGTGGGAGTTCGGCTGGGGTCCGCAAGACGATGACGAGTCGATCGCCGCTATTCACCGCGCGCTGGAGCAGGGCGTCAACTGGATAGACACCGCCGCCGCCTACGGCTTCGGACGCTCCGAGCGGATCGTCGGCCGCGCGCTCGAGGGCCTCGCCGAGCGCCCGTACGTGTTCACGAAGTGCTCGCTGCTGGAAGGCCCTGACCGCACGGTGGCCCACAGCCTGAAGCGAGACTCGATCCTGCGTGAGGCGACGAACAGCCTCGAGCGACTCGGGGTCGACGCGATCGACCTCTACCAGATCCACTGGCCGAACCCCGCGGCGGACATCGAGGAGGGATGGGCTGCGCTCGCGTCGCTCAAGGAGCAAGGACTGGTGCGCCATATCGGCGTGTCCAACTTCGACGCCGACCAGCTGCGCGTGATCGAGCAGATCGCGCCCGTCGAGACGCTGCAGCCGCAGTACTCGCTGATCGAGCGCGAGATCGAGCAGGAGATCCTCCCGTTCGCCGAGCACGAGGGAATCGGCGTGATCGTCTACTCGCCGATGGGCTCAGGGATGCTCACCGGGAAGATGACGCGGGCGCGGATCGAGGCGCTGCCCGAGGACGACTGGCGCAAGCACGATCAGCGCTTCCGCGAGCCAGAGCGCTCGCGCAACCTCGAGCTGGTCGCCCGCCTGGACGCCGTCGCGGATCGCCACGACACCACCCCCGGCGCCGTCGCAGTCGCCTGGACGCTGCGCAACCCAGCTGTCACCGGCGCGATCGTCGGCTTCCGGCGAGCCGACCAGGTCGACCCGATCCTGCCCGCGGCGAGCATCGAGCTCAGCGACGCGGACGTGGCCGAGATCGAAGGAGGCACGCGATGAGCACCGTCGGATTCGTCGGCCTCGGAGCAATGGGCAGCCGCGTCGCGGGTCGGCTGCTCGACGCGGGCAACGAGCTGTATGGGACGAACCGGACAAAGGCCAAGGCCGATCCGCTGATCGAGCGGGGGTTGCAGTGGCGCGAGTCCGCGCGCGAGGTCGCGGCCGCGTCCGACGTCGTCTTCAGCATGGTCACCGACGACGCGGCGCTCGAGGCGATCACGGCGGAGCCCGACGGGATCCTCGCCGGGCTCAGCGACGGGAGCGTCTACGTCGACATGAGCACGGTCAGCCCGCGGACCAGCCGGCAGCTCGCCGCACGGGTGAATGCCCAGGGGGCACAGATGCTCGACGCGCCTGTCTCCGGAAGCATTCCCCAGGCCGAGAGCGGAACGCTGGCGATCTTCGTCGGCGGAAGCGAGAGCGCGTTCGCAACCGTCGAGCCGCTGTTGCGGGAGCTCGGGCAAGCCGTCACCCGCGTGGGCACCAACGGCCAGGGGCTGCTGATCAAGCTCGCCGTCAACATCAGCCTCGCCGTGCAGACGCTCGCCTTCAGCGAGGGCCTGCTGCTCGCCGAACGCGGCGGGATCGATCCCGGCGTCGCGGCCGAGGCGATGAGCACGAGCTCGATCTCCTCGCCGATGCTGAAGGCGCGCGAGCCCCTGCTGCTCGACCTTCCCGAGCACGCCTGGTTCGACGTGGCGCTGATGGAGAAGGACATCCGCCTGGCGCGCGCCGCGGCCGACGAGCTCGCGATCACCCTCCCCTCGGCGGCCGTCGCGCAGGAGATGCTCGTGAAGGCGAGCGAGCTCGGCTACGCGCACCGCGACCTGGCCGCCCTCCACGAGGTCCTCGCGCTGACAGCCGCGGTGTAGCGAGCGTGGAGCGTTGGCGCAAATGCTCAAGCGCGGCCGGGGTTGCGCCGATTGCACCTACATGGATCGAGATGCCCCGGGCGCGCAGGCGCCCGCTGACGAAGAGCGGCACATCTGCTGCTCGATGACCAACGTGATCCTGAGCCTCGTCCGCCGCGAGCTTGGCGAGGCAGGCGTGCCGGAGCTTTTAGCGCGGGCAAAGAGCAAGCGCGCACCGGCGTACCTGGAAGACCTGAACAACTGGGTTTCGCTCGATGAGGCGTGCGCCTTGCTCGACGCCGGCGTCCAGGCAACCGACGATCCGTCCTTTGCGCGTCGAGTGGGCGGAGCGATGCTGCGCCAGCACGCTGGCACGCAGGTCGCCACGCTGCTGCGATCGCTCGGCTCGGTGGAGGCGCTGCTGAATGCCATCACCCAGACCGCACCGCGGTTCAGCACCGCCACCGACATGGAGGCGGTCGAGGTCGGCCCCGGCCGCGCCGTCGTTCGGGCGGTGGCGCGCGAGGGTTTCACCCGGCGGCGAGTGCATTGCGACTGGACCGCCGGAATCGTGGCGAGCGCCCCGATGCTGTTCGGCCTCCCACAGGCCGACGTGCAGGAGAGCGAATGCCAGGCGCGCGGTGACGCCCATTGCCTGTACACGGTCACCTGGGACGCCGAGCTCGCTGCGTCGGCGGCCGATCCCCAGCTGCGGGTCACCGAGCTGGAGGCACAGCTCCAGGCCGTGTCGGGGCGGCTGAACAGCGTCTATGCGATCGCAAGCGACCTGATCTCGACCGAGAACATCGAGACCGCGCTGTTGCGCATCGTCGAGCGCGCAGCCGACGCGGTCCGTGCCCCGAGCCACATTCTCGCGGTGCGACCCCGCCCGGGAGCCGACCTGCAGGTCTACAGTCGCGGCATCGACAGCCGCGCGGCAGACGCCCTCGCGCGCGCCACGCTCGCCGATGAGCCCTCCCCCACCGACTCGACGCTCGTCGTCGATGTCGCTTCCAGCCGGCGTGCCTACGGGCAGCTGATCGCCCGCTATCCCGGCGGGATCGAGTTCTTCCCGCAGGAACGAGAGGCGCTCGAGCTGTACGCCAAGCACGCCGCCGCGGTCCTCGATATGGCGCTGGCGCGACAGGAGTCCGTCCAGCGCCACGAACAGGTGAGCTCGCTGCTGGCTCTCTCGCACGCCCTCGCCGAGGCGGGCACGAGCGCCGAGGTCGCCGAGCGTCTGGCCGCGGCAATACCCGCTGTGGTGGACTGCGACAGGACAGCCGTGTGGCTCTGGAACGCACCAGAGCGGTGCCTGCAAGCCCTCGCCACGTGGGGACAGACGCCCGAGTCCGGCACGGCGCTGGCGGCACTGCGGATCGCCCCCCAAGACACCCCGAACCTGAAGCGCATGCTCAGCCACCCTCGACCCCTCCTGTTCGAGCGCGCGACCCACGACCCGTTCGTCGGAGGGCTGATGCGCAGCCTCGATGTGGTTGCGTTGAGCGTCGTGCCGATCATCGCGCGCGGCGCGTTCGTCGGGATCCTCACCGTGTCGGTGTCCGACCGACCGGAGCGTCTGCGTCTCGGCGATGACCTGCTCGAGCGGCTCACCGGCATCGCTGCACTCGCCGCGCCGGCGATCCAGAACGGCCAGCTCGTCGATCAGCTCCATCACAAGGCCAGCCACGACGGCCTCACCGGGCTGCTGAACAGGGTCGGCTTCCGCCATCGCATCGACGCCGCGCTGGCGGGTGCTGACACGAGCCGGCGGGTTGGACTGCTGTTCATCGACCTCAACGACTTCAAGCGAGTCAACGACCTGCACGGCCACGAGGCCGGCGATCAGATCATCCGCCAGGCGGGCGCACGCCTGAACACGGTCTGCCGGGGCGAGGACCAGGTCGCACGCCTCGGCGGAGACGAGTTCGCCGTCATCCTCGGGGACATCGACATCGACGAGCAGGTTCGCGCCGCCCAGCGCCGGGTGAGGTCCGCCTTTGCTGACCCCTTCCTCGTGGACGGCGAACCGATCTCCGTCAGCGCGAGCGTCGGCGGAGGGGTCTGGCCCGACGACGGGCGGACCGTGCGCGAGCTGATCAGGTGCGCCGACGTCGCGATGTACGAGGACAAGGCCAGCGGCCGACAGGCACGCGAGGCCGCGCACGCGCTGGCGCGCGCGCACTAGCGACGCGCTGACCCCGCCGAACCTCGAGCGCACCTCGGTGCTCGCTCGACGCGCTCCCCGTCGGCGCGGTAGCGGGCGAACTCCGAATACGCTGCGGATCGCAAACGCCGCCGTTCGAGGAGCCGAGCCCAATCGCCGCCGTGAGTCCTGAGCCCCAGCCCACCGCCCGCCTCGATCCGCTCGGCGTCGTCGCCGACGCCACCACGCGCGCCGGGGAGACGCTCGCGCTGGCATCACGCCACCTGGATCCGTCGCTCGTGGACGTGCTGGGCATCCTCGGGCTCGACAGGGAGTACGTCTCCGCGCGCGGGTCTCATCTCCACGATGCCGACGGTCGCGCGTATCTCGACTTCCACACCGGCGAGGGCTTCGCCAGCCTCGGACACAACCATCCCGACGTCCGCGAGGTGCTCGAGGCGGCTCTCGCGGCCGACCTGCTCGACGGCGTGCAGATCCACTACTCGCCGCTGGCCGGCTTGCTGGCCGAGGCGCTCTCGCAGCGCCTGCCGCCGGGGCTGGACGCGATGTTCTTCACCAGCACGGGCGCGGAGGCGGTCGACTCGGCGATGAAGTTCGCGCGGGCGGCGACCGGTCGGCCCCGGCTGATCTCCTGCGAGAACGGCTTTCACGGCGTCACGCTCGGGCCGCTCTCGCTCGTCGGCGACGAGTTCTTCAAGGAGGGCTTCGGCCCGCTGCTGCCGGGCTGCGCGCTCGTTCCCTTCGGCGACCTCGATCGTCTCGAGGCGGAGCTGAGCGCCGGGGACGTGGCGGCCTTCATCGTCGAGTCCGTCCAGGGGCGTATGGTGACGCTCCCGCCCGATGGCTACCTGCGCGGGGCGCAGGAGCTGTGTCGACGCTACGGGACGATGCTCGTGCTCGACGAGATCCAGACGGGGCTGGGGCGCACGGGCAGGTGGTTCGCGCTCGAGCACTCCGCCCTCGAGCCGGACTTCGTGCTGGTCGGCAAGGCCCTCAGCGGCGGCTACATGCCGGTCGCGGCGATGGCCACGACGCGCGAGATCTACCAGCGGGCCGTGGGGACGCTCGAGCGCTCCTACGTGCATCAGTCGACGTTCGGACGCAACTGCCTGTCGATGGCGGCGGGCCTGGCGACGGTGCGGATCATCGAGCGCGATGGCCTCGTCGAGCACGCCGCGCGCATGGGCGCGCTGCTGCGCGACGGCCTGGCAGAGCTGCAGCAGCGCTACGAGTTGATCAAGGAGGTACGCGCCTGCGGTCTGATGATCGGGATCGAGCTGGGGCCGCCGAGCGCCCGCGCGGCGCGCCTGAACTGGCGACTGATCCACCTCGCCAGCGAGGGGCTGTTCCCCCAGCTGATTGTGATCCCGTTGCACCGCGACCACGGCGTCATCACGATGGCGGCCGGCAAGAACGACGTGATCAAGCTGCTGCCGCCGTTGACGCTTTCCGAGCCGGAGGCGCAGAGCTTCCTGGGGGCGCTCGACGCCGTGCTCGCCGATTGCCAGGAGCACTCGAGCAGGAACCTGGCCGTCGTGCGCGACATCGCCACGGCCACGCTTCGCCGCCGCGCACGCGCGAAGCTCTCGTGAGCGGGGAGCTCTGCCTCGTCACGGGCGCGACGGGGTTCATCGGCGGGCGGCTTGTGCGACGGTTGCTGCGGGACGGCTACACGGTGCGCTGTCTCGTGCGCGCGAGCAGCGACAGATCGGCGCTCGACGAGCTCGATGTCGAGATCGCGCAGGGCGAGCTGACGAGCGCGCCTTCACTCGCGCGTGCCGTGGATGGCTGCGACGTCGTGTTCCACTGCGGAGCGTTGGTTTCCGACTGGGCGACCGCGAAGGAGATCGCCGCCGTCAACGTCGGCGGCACCCGCAACCTGCTGGAAGCCTCGCTCGACGCTTCGGTGAGGCGGTTCGTCCATTTCAGCAGCACCGACGTGTACGGCTACCCCGGCGGGGCCGGGATCGAGGAGACGTTCAGGGGGACACGATTTCGCAACTGGTACGCGCAGACGAAGCTCGCAGCCGAGGCGGAGGTTGACCGCGCGCAGCGGACGCGGAGGCTCGAGGCCGTGGTCCTGCGCCCGGCGACCGTGTACGGACCGGGCTCCGCGGATGTCATCGGCGAGATCGCGCGCGCGATCCGCGCCCGGCACATGGTGCTGATCGCCGGCGGCCGCGCGGTCGCCGGGCTGTGTTACGTCGAGAACCTGATCGACGCTGCGATCCTTGCACTCCGCCACGACGACGCTCCCGGCCACGCGTTCAACGTCACGGACGGGCTGCCGGTCACCTGGCGCGAGCTCGCCGACGGGCTGGCCGACGGCCTCGGCAGCGCTCGTGTTCGCTGGAGCCTGCCCTACCCGCTGGCGTATGCGCTGGGCTTCTCACTCGAGCACGGCTACCGGCTGTTGCGGCGGACGACGGGGCTCCAGGCCGCGCCGCTGCTCTCGCGCCAGGCCGTGCAGGTGCTGGGCAGGAACCAGGACTTCAGCAACCGCAAGCTACGCGAGGTGCTCGGGTGGCAGCCACGCGTCGGCTACGCGCCCGGCCTCGCGGCGACGGTGACGTGGCTGGAGTCGCAGCACCTCGTCAGCTAGCGAGCCGCTGGGCGAAGAACGCCAGGATCTCGTCGCGGGCGGCGATCGTCGGCTCGCCCGCCTCGTCGATCAGATGCGCGCTCACCACACTGTGGGGACTCGCGACCACCTGCTCGAAGAACGGCGGCGTGTCGCGGTTCGCCGCGCTGTCGGGCAGCACTCGCGCGATGAAGCGCTCGCCGAGCGCCTCGGAGTAGGCCGCGAACCGCTCGGCCCTGCAGAAGCGATCTCCCGCGAAGCGATAGGCCATCACCGTGAGGTCGTCCCGCTCGAGACGATCGCGAACCGCGAGCAGCTCCGCGGGCGCCATCTCGATCCCGCCCGGGTCATCCAGCGGCAGCGTCGGCTGGGAGAGCACCGGCGCGAGCATCGCGGGCTCGAGCATCATCGTGAGGGCGAAGTTCCCCGTGAAGCACATGCCGATCGCGCCAACGCCCGGGCCGCCGCACTCGGCGTGCGCGAGCCTCGCGAGCGAACGCAGCCATTGCGTCACGGGGCTCGACTCGTTGGCGGCGAAGGCGCGGAACTCGGCGCTGACACATGCCCGCCGGAAGACCTCGGTCCCCTCCTCGGCGCCCGGCACCTTCCCGTCGCGACCGAACAGCGAGGGCATGTACACGGTGAACCCTGCGTCGCGCACCCAGCGACTGAAGCGCGCGACATGCGGACTGATGCCGGGCATCTCCGTCATCACGATCACGCCCGGTCCGCCGCCGGCTACGTGCACGACCTTCGTGACGCCGTCGATGGAAAGCCCTCGCGGCTCGAAGTCCTCGAGCGGATCGTCGTCCTTCATGCTCCGCGCTGCCATCCTCGCTCCTCCCTCCACCGATTTGGGAAACTCGCGCCCCCAGCTCGAAGGCTCCGGTCGGGCCATCTCCTGAGAAAAAATGTATAGACGACCGTCCGTCTAGTTTGTCGGCTATTCGGCTCCACGCAGGAACTGCAGCTGGCGACCCTCGACGCCGCCAGGACGCTCCTGATCGAGCACGCGCGCGCCGGCTGGCGCGCCGAGCTCCGCGGCGCTCGCGCGGGCGGTTGCGCTCAGGCGGAGTCCGAGCCGGCGGACGGGCGCTCGGCGACCTCGAACCAGACGCAGTTTCCGAAGCGCCTGTCGATTCCCCAGCTCGTCGCCTGCGAGTCGATGAGGAACAGCCCGTAGCCACCCTCGACGCCGGTCGGGTCGCGGCGGATGGCGGCGAACCCGCTGCCCTCATCGGTGACCTCGATCCGGATCGCGTCGCGGCCCAGCACGCGGGCGCACAGGTGGATGTCGCTCTTCGCAGGCGCATCGGAGTGGACGACCGCGTTGGACACCAGCTCGGAGACGAGCAGCGCAAGCGTCTCCAGGCTGTCCGGACCGAGCTCCCACTCGCGCGAGAATCCCGCGACGGCGGCGCGCGCCAGCGCGGGGGCCAGCGGATCACGCTCGAGCGTCACCCGCATGGTGGCCGCGTCGCGGCCTTGCTCGAGATCGATCCACATCGCAGCGCTCCAAGAGTCGCGGGGGAGTTGCTAGTCGGGTCGGTGGTCTCGCACCGGCGCATCCCGGACTTGCCGGCGGTGCCGTTTTTCGACCGACACCCTTGCGTTGCCCCATCGCCCTCCTCGCTAATCGTAAATCTGGGCTGGCTCGACACCTCTTCGCCTGGGGCCGTCGATCTGCAGTACCTTCACGACCGTGACGCTCGAGGAGCTGAGGAGTGCGGTGGACGCGGGAAGGATCGACACGGTCCTGCTCGCGATGACGGATATGCAGGGGCGGCTGCAGGGCAAGCGGCTGACGGCCACGCATTTCCTCGACGCGGTCGTCGAGCACGGCGCCGAGGGCTGTAACTACCTGCTCGCCGTGGACGTCGACATGCGCACCGTCGAGGGCTATGAGATGTCCTCGTGGGAGCGCGGCTACAGCGACATGCTCCTGCTCCCCGACCTCGCCACGCTGCGCGCCGTGCCCTGGCAGGAGGGCACGGCGATGTGCCTGGCGGACGTCGCGTGGCCGGATCGCAGCGATGTGCTGGCCTCGCCGCGTCAGATCCTGCGCCGTCAGCTCGCGCGGCTGGCCGATCGCGGCTGGAGGGCAAACGCGGGCACCGAGCTCGAGTTCATCGTCTTCCTCGACACCTACGAGGAGGCTTGGCACAAGGGCTACCGCGATCTGCGCCCGGCCAACCTCTACAACGTCGACTACTCGCTGCTGGGCACCGCGCGCGTCGAGCCCCTGATCCGGCGCATCCGCAACGACATGGCCGCCTCCGGTATGCGGGTCGAGGACTCCAAGGGCGAGTGCAACCATGGCCAGCACGAGATCAACTTCCATTACGCCGACGCCCTGCGGACGGCCGACGAGCATGCGATCTACAAGAACGGGGCGAAGGAGATCGCGGCCCAGCAGGGTCAGGCGATCACGTTCATGGCCAAGCTCGACGAGCGCGAGGGCAACTCCTGCCACATCCACTTCTCGCTCGCCGACGCCGAGGGACCGCTGTTCGCGCGCGAGGAGGGCGTGTTCATGTCGTTCCTGGCCGGACAGCTCGCATGCCTGCGCGAGATGACGCTGATGCTCGCGCCGCAGATCAACTCCTACAAGCGCTTTGCCGCCGGCAGCTTTGCGCCGACGACGGTCGCCTGGGGTCACGACAACCGCACCTGTTCGCTGCGCGTCGTCGGGCACGGCGCCTCGCTGCGCTTCGAGAACCGCGTCGGGGGCGCCGACCTCAACCCGTACTTGGCGCTGAGCGCGATCATCGCCTCCGGGCTGCACGGGGTCGACGTCGGACTGGAGCTCGAGCCGGCGCTGGAGGGCAACGCCTACAACGCGGACGAGCGTCCGCATCTGCCGGGGACGCTGCGCGACGCGCGCGAGCTGTTCGCGGCCAGCGAGGTCGCCGCGGCGGCGTTCGGCCCGGAGGTGCGCGAGCACTACCTCAACGCCGCCGACGTCGAGCTCGAGGCGTTCGACTCCGCCGTGACCGATTGGGAGCGCGTGCGGGGATTCGAGCGGCTGTGAGGCGTGCGGGGTCCGCGAGCGATGGCGCCGGCTCCTGACCCACGCGATCGCGGCGCGCTCGCGCTGGCGCCGCCCGAGGCGGTGTTCGCACCGGTGCGCTCCTACACCGCCTTCGAGGAGACGGTCGAGCGGCTGGGCACCGCGATCAAGCTGGGCCTGCTCGCGCCCGGGGCGCGGCTGCCGGCGGAGCGCGAGCTGTGCGCGCGGATGGGAATCGCGCGCTCGACGCTGCGCCAGGCGCTCACGGCGCTGAGCCAGAGCGGACACGTCTTCGCGGTTCGCGGACGCCGCGGTGGAACGTTCGTTGCGGACCCGCAGCCTCCCGCCGACCCGCCCTCGCCGGAGGTGCTCGCGCGCTGGCGCGAGACCTGCGATCAGCGCCTCGCCGTCGAGCTGGCCGTGGCGATGCTCGCCGCGGAGCGCGCAGCGCCAGCCGATCTCGACGCGCTCGACGGCGTCGCCACTGCGCTGGAGGGCGCACTCGAGGATTTCGCCGCATACCGCCAGGCGGACATCCGTCTGCACGTCGGGCTGGCCGAAGCCGCCGGCTCACCGCGGCTGGTGCGCGCCGCGACCGAAGTCCAGGGCGCGATGAGCGACCTGATCGCCTACATCGCCCACCCGCCCCAGGTCCTGGCGTCCTCCAACGTCCAGCACCGCCGGCTGCTGGCGGCCGTGCGCGAGCGGGACGGCATGCGGGCGGTGCGCGCGATGGCCGAGCACCTGCAGGGCACCGAGCACGTGCTCGCTGGGCTGCTTCCGGGCGGCTGAGCGCGCCGAAGGGCTCCATGCGCGATGCGCGCCTTGGCCATTTGTCGGCCGTGGTTGCGGAGATTTGGCACAGCTGCCCTTGACTTCCATCCGGGATCGCGCGTAACGTCACGATCGAAGGACGGAACATCAAACCTTTTCAAGGGGGCGAGTCGATGAGTGCAGCCGAGGGCACGATGGGGACGGACGAGCAACGGCTTGCCGAGCTCGGTTACAAGCAGGAGCTGAAGCGCGGCTGGAGCGGCTTCTCCAACTTCGCGATCTCGTTCTCGATCATCTCCGTGCTCGCGGGGTGCTTCACGACGTACGGGCAGGCGCTC
>DASZNB010000129.1:0-7277 GCA_035551395.1 Solirubrobacteraceae bacterium
CTGCACTTCGGCGGGGGCTTCGAGCTGGGCACGGTCGTGGCGGTGCACGAGCACGGGCGTCGCCTGGTGGTGCGCTGCGACAGCGGCGAGTCGCTCGAGTTCCTGCTCAGCCCAGCCACTGCGCGCTTCGTCTCTGCGGCGAGCGCCCACGGGCCGCGGCTGGAGCTGCTCGGATCGCCCGCCTGAGCTTCCCCTGCCCGCCTTGAGCTTCCCCTGCGCTCAGGGCGCCGGCACATCCGGAAAGTGCTCGGCGCAGTGCTCGCGCAGCACACCCCGAACCCACTCGCGCTCGGCCGGAGAGGCCACTCGCAGCCGGCCCACTAGCTCGCGCTGGCGCTCGATCGGCGCGCCGGCGATCGTCCAGCTCACCGCGAGGCGCTCGAACAGCAGCTCGAGTGCGCGCGCGCGAACGTCCTCGAGCGTGTCTGCCGCGCGCGTGCCGCGCAAGACCTGCGCATACTCGCGGCGCGCCCCCGGGGTGAGCGAGCCGCGCAGGCTGAGCACGTTGCCCTCGGCGTCGCCGTACTCGCTCGCAGGCGCCCTCACCCGCGCCGGCCGGCGGCTGCGCCTACCCACCCTAGTCGGCGTCCGCCGCCCGTTCGAGCGCTGCGCGCACGTCGCCCGTGACCGGTTTGGCGTGACCCGGCCAGGCGGCCGCGGGCTCCAGCGCGGCGAGCTTGCGGATGCTCGCGCGTGCTTGCTCGGTGTCGAAGTTGTAGAGCGCCACCGGCAGCCGCGCCGGGCTGTCGCGCCCCCACATGTCGAGCGTGTAGAAGCAGTCGCTGCTCAACGCCAGGCGATCGCTCTCGCGCCACAACGCGATCATCCCCGGCGCATGTCCTGGCAGGTGCACGACGCGGAAGCCGGCGATCTCCTCGCCCTCCTCGACCGTGCCGGCGATCTTCACCGGGCCTCCGTCCCAGGCGAAGCGGTGCAACAGCCGATGCGCCTGGCGAAGCGGGAACGGCAGTCCCCGCAGCTCCGCGGGCCAGTAGCGAAAGCCGCCGCTGCCTTCGGCGTCCTGCACCTCCGCGGGGTGGCACAGGACGGGGACGTCGAGCGCGGGGGCGCTTCCGCGGTGGTCGGTGTGCCCGTGGCCGAGGATCACCCGGCGGATGCCGCCGAGCTTCGCGCCGGCGCTGGCGACGGCGCGCGTCATCGTGCGCGCGCCGGCGTCGAACAGCGTCACACCGCCCTCGTCCTCGATCAGATAGACGTTGCAGCGGCCGGGCTGTCCCTGCACGACCCAGACGCCCTCCGCGACGAGCGCCGCCGCGCCCGCGAGCAGGCCGGCTGTAAGGCGTGTTCTGGTGTTGAAGGCGCCGATCATGCGCGCTTCCGCGCCCGAGTCCTGCGCGGGCATCATGCCCACTTGGCGGGCGAAGGTCATGCTGTCGGTAAAGGCGTCATTGCTCGCGATCAATCCGTCGCGGACGGTGATCAGGTCGAAGCCCTCGAGCACCAGCGGGCTGCCCGTGGGCGCGATCCCGCCGAAGCTGCCCGGCCCGGCGAAGGTCCCGGTGAGGCGCCACTGCACGCCGCAGCGCTCCTTCTCGGTCGTCGTCGCGACGACCTCCATGGCCAGATCCGGCACCGCCGCGATCAGCTCGCCGATGAATGCCCGCACGCCCTCGGGCGCGAGCGCATCGACGCGGCCGCGCACGTTCTCGCGGCCGCCGGGCGCCCACAGCGAGACAGCCGTCTCGAGGTCGTGCGCGTCGATCGCGGCGAAGTAGCGCCGTGCGACCGCCTCGGCCTTGTTGCCCGATATCCGTTTGCGCGTGCTCGCGAGCTGCTGCATGTTCGCGGCCACCTCCTGCACCTTCGCGCTCGCCTCGCTCGTGCTCTCCCTATCGGCCATCGCCACCAGTCTCCTTTGCGCCGCTGAAGGGCCGTAGTCTAGTCTCCGCCGCGTGGCCGACGCGAGCGATCG
This sequence comes from Solirubrobacteraceae bacterium, assembly GCA_035551395.1. Lineage (GTDB taxonomy): Bacteria > Actinomycetota > Thermoleophilia > Solirubrobacterales > Solirubrobacteraceae > Palsa-744. The sequence continues at coordinate 1,934 of DASZNB010000129.1, forward strand.
AGGGTCCTCGGGCAAGCGCGAGCTCGGGCGCGGAGAACGCGTGCTCGCGGGCGTATACCGGCTTAGGCTGCCGCTGCCGTGGCCGGGTGTGCCCCACTGCAACGCCTGGGCCGTCTCGGCCGGCGACGGGTTCGTGCTGTTCGACACCGGCTGGCATGGCCCCGGCTCACTCGAGAACCTCGAGCGGGCGCTCGCGATGTGCAAGCTGCGCCTCGAGGACACGCGCCTGGTGGTGTGCACGCACGCCCACACCGACCACTGCGGGCAGGCCGCCACGATCGTCGAGCGGGTCGGCTGCGAGCTGTGGATGCACCCCAGCCACGAGCTGATGACACGGATGGTGGAGGATCCCGACGCGGTGCTCGCCCGGCGCCTGGAGGTGGCGCGCCACAGCGGCGTGCCGGAGGAGCCGCTGCGCCGCTACGCGGCCGAGCGCGGCAAGCCCGAGCCCGGAATCGCCGGCCCGCTCGCGCCCGACCGCGATCTGCTCACGGGCGTGAAGGTCGCAACCGACCTCGGCGAGTGGGTCGCCTACGAGACGCCTGGCCATGCGCCCTCGCACGTCTGCTTGTTTCAGCCCGAGCGGCGGCTGTTGATCTCCGGTGACCACCTGCTCGGCCGCATCTCGCTGTACTTCGAGTTCGGCTACTCGCCCGATCCGGTGGGCGAGTTCCTCGACTCGCTTGACATCGTCGAGCGGCTCCGGGCGCGGCTCTGCCTGGCCGGGCATGGGCGCACGTTCACCGACGTCCACGCGCACATCGAGGGCAATCGCCGGCTCGTGCGCGAGCAGCTGAGTGCCGTCTCGATCGGTCTCGCCGGCGAGCGGATGACAGCCTTCGAGGTCGTCCAGCGGGTATTCGGAGAGGCGCTCTCCGCCGCGAACGCCCAGCGGCTGCTGTCGCTCACGCTCAACTACCTAACCCACCTGCAGGCGACCGGCGAGGTCCAACGCATCGCCGGCGAGCCCGAGCTCTGGACTGCATAATCGGTAGATGCGCATCGATCAGATCCTCGACTCCGACGGGCCCGTCTTCTCCTTCGAGTTCTTCCCGCCCAAGACGGAGGCCGGCGAGGGCAACCTGTACGCGGCGCTGGCCGAGCTGCGAACGCTCGAGCCGTCATTCGTGTCGGTGACCTACGGCGCCGGTGGCTCGACGCGCGAGAAGACGATCGAGATCGTCAAGCGAATCCGCGAGCAGTACGGGCTCGAGGCGATGGCCCACTTCACCTGCGTGGGCGCGACCGTGCCCGAGCTGCGCGCGACGCTCGAGGAGATGCGGGCCGCCGGGATCGACAACGTGCTCGCCCTGCGCGGTGACCCGCCGGCCGGAGAGGAGGTGTGGAGCAAGACCGACGGAGGGCTCGAGTACTCGCGCGAGCTCGTCGAGCTGATCGCCGCCGACTACCCCTTCGCGATCGGCGCGGCCTGCTTCCCCGAGACGCACATTCACGCCACGAGCGCCGAGGAGGACCTCGAGCACCTCGCGAGCAAGGTCGGCGCCGGCGTGGACTTCCTGATCACGCAGCTGTTCTTCGACAACGCCCTCTACTTCGACTTCCTCGCGCGTGCTCGCGCGGCCGGCATCCGCGTCCCGATCATCCCCGGCGTGATGCCGATCACCCAGGTCGGCCAGGTCGAGCGGATGGCCGGCATGTGCGGCGCCACGATCCCTCCGGCGCTACAGCGCGAGCTTCATGCGCGCGGCGAGGACCCCGAGGCGGTCCTCGACTTCGGCGTCGCCTACGCGACGTTGCAATGCGCCGAGCTGCTCGCCGCGGGCGCGCCCGGAATCCACTTCTACACGCTCAACCGCTCGCCCGCGACGCGCGCGATCCTCAGCGCGCTGAAGCTCGCCAAGCCGTGGGAGAAGGCCGTCTACCCCGGCTCGACGTCGAGTCCCTCGGCGACGCGTGGCGAGCCGTCGGCGGCCTCGTAGCGCACATCGACGGAGTCGTTCTGGCGGTAGGTGCCGACGCCCCACGCGCCGAGCAGCCAGCGCCAGCCGCTGATCCTGTCCTTGCGCAGCTCGCGCTCGAACACGAGCGAGCCGTCGCGCACCTCGTAGTCGGCTCCGAGGCGCTGAGGCACGCCGTTGATATAGACCTCGTAGGGCTCGCGCAGATCATGCGGAAGCCTGACCCTGGATCGCGCCATGCGAGCGCATTATGACCGTGCTCGGAGCGCCCGCGGGCGGGACGCCCGGCCCGGCGCGTACCCTGGCAAGGCGATGCGCTCGACGCTGCCCGCACAGGACATCACCTACACCGTGCGCCGCTCCAGCCGGGCGCGGCGCGTGCGCGTCAACGTAAATGCGCACAGCGGCGTCGAGGTCGTGCTCCCGGCCCGCGCCCCCGAGCGCGCGGCCGCCGCGGCGGTCAGCGAGCTGCGCCCGTGGATCGAGCGCCGCCTGCAGGAGGCGCGCGCGGTGCGCGCCGTCGTCGCCCGCCGCGCGGGCACCGTCCCCTACCTCGGCGCCGCGCTGGAGCTCGTGCCGCAGCCCGGGCGCACCCGCGTGCACCGCGCCGGGGAGCGCCTGCTCGTTCCCGCCGGCGACGCGCGGCCGGCACTCGAGCGCTTCTACCGGCGCGCCGCTCGCGCTGAGATCGCCCCGCGCCTGGACCGCGCGAGCGCGCTGGCGGGCGCCGGCTACAGCGGCCTTGACATCCGCGCTCAGCGAACGCGCTGGGCGTCCTGCTCGGCGGGCGGGCGCATGAGCTTCAACTGGCGGCTGCTGCTCGCGCCCGAGCGGGTGCTCGAATACGTCGTCTGGCACGAGGTCTGCCACCTGCTCGTGCTCGACCACTCGCCCGGCTTCTGGTCGCTGCTCGCGCGCCACTGGCCCGACTACCGCGCCGACCGGGACTGGCTGCGCCGCAACGGCGCGACCCTCGTGCTCGCCTAGGCGCCCGGCGTGCGCCCGGGCTCGCGGGTGCTCGCCTAGGCGCCCGGCGTGCGCCCGGGCTCGCGGGAGCTCGCCTGGGCGCCCCGCGAGTCTCCCTAGGCGCCCGGCGTGCTCGCGATCTGCCGCGCGAGGTGGACGAGCAGCGGCCAGGTCACCTCGGGGTGATCTGCGATGAAGCCCTTGAAGTTCCACGTCGCCAGCGCACCCAGGCGGACATCGTCGATCGCGCGCACGGTCGCGGTCCGGGGCGTGTCGCCCAGCACCAGCGCGATCTCGCCGAAGTGCTCGCCGGGGCCGAGCGTGCGCCGCTCTGCCCCGTCCACGATCACGCTTGCCTGACCGTCCAGCAGCACGAAGAACGCGATCGCGCCGCTGCCCTGCTTGACCAGATCCTCGCCCGCGCTCGCCCTGCGCTCGGTCATCGAGCTCGCGAGCTTGCGCAGCTCGCGATCCTTCAGAGGGGCGAGGAAGCGCACTCCTCGCAACGCGTCGATGTCAACGGCCATCGGCAAAACCTACTACCAACCCGAGCGCCCGCCGAGCGCGCCCGCGGGCATGCCGGTTGGTGACCCGAGCGCCCGCCGGGTGGCTATCCGCGCCGCTCGATCGGCACGTAGTCGCCGTCGCGCTCGCCCGTGTAGATCTGCCGCGGCCGTGCGATCTTCTGCTCGGAGTCCTGCACCATCTCCAGCCACTGGGCGATCCAGCCGCTCGTGCGGCCGATTGCGAACATCACCGGGAACATCGCCACGGGAAGGCCGAGCGCCTCGTAGATCAGCCCGGAGTAGAAGTCGACGTTCGGGTAGAGCTTGCGCGAGGTGAAGTAGTCGTCGTCCAGCGCCTGCTTCTCGAGCTCGGTTGCGACGTCGAGCAGCGGGCTCTTGCCGCGCACCTCGAAGACGTCGTCGAGGTATTTGCGGATGATCCGCGCGCGCGGGTCGTAGTTCCTGTAAACGCGGTGGCCGAAGCCCATCAGGCGCTCCTTGCCGTCCTTGACCCCGGCAAGGAAGTCCGGGATGTTCTCCACGCTGCCGATCCGCGCGAGCATCCGCAGGGCGGCCTCGTTGGCGCCGCCGTGGAGGGGCCCGTAGAGCGCGGCGACGCCGGCGGCGACCGCCGTGTAGGGATCGACCTGCGTCGAGCCGACCGAGCGCACGGCACTCGTGGACGCATTCTGTTCGTGGTCTGCGTGGAGGATGAAGAGGACATCCAGGGCACGCTCGAGACGGGGATCGGGCTCGTACTTGAGCTCGGTCATCTTGTACATCATGCTGAGGAAGTTGCCGGCGTAGTTGAGGTCGTTGTCGGGATACACATACGGCTGACCCATGTTGTGGCGGAAGGCGAATGCGGCGAGCGTCGGCATCTTGGCGAGCAGGCGGATGATCTGGATACGGCGGATGTCCTCGTCGTGGATCTGGTTGGCGTCGGGGTAGAACGTCGACAGCGCGCCGACCGACGCGACGAGCATTCCCATCGGGTTGGCGTCGTAGCGGAAGCCCTGCATGAAGTCCTTGACGTTCTCGTGCACGAACGTGTGGATCGTGATCTCCTGGATCCACTCCTCGAGCTGGGTCTGCGTGGGCAGGGCGCCGTTGATGAGCAGGTAGGCGACCTCGAGGTAGCTGGAGCGCTCGCAGAGCTGCTCGATCGGGTAGCCGCGGTACTCGAGCACGCCGGCGTCGCCGTCGAGGAACGTGATCGAGCTGCGGCAGGCCGCGGTGTTCGTGAAGGCGGGGTCGTAGGCCATCAGGCCGAAGTCCTCCTCGCCCGTTTTGATCTGGCGCAGGTCCATCGCGCGAACGGTCCCGTCGCGAATCGGGAGCTCGTAGCTTTCGCCGGTGCGACTGTCGGTCACGCTCAGCGTGCCCTCGCCGTCGGCGGGCGAGCCCTCCTCGCCGTTGGCGGCCTGCTGGGAGGCCTCGGTGGGCGAGGTTGCGGTCGTCGCTCGGTCGGTGCTCATGTGCATCTCCTATCCGCGGTCTGGGGGCGCCAGCACCGATTATGCGCCACCGGCCGCCGCCTTCGGGCCGCTTGGCACGAGAACGTGCGCGGCGTGCTCAGCCGCGAGGCAGGCGCTGACGCGAGACGTATGAGCGCACGCGTGCCGGGGAAACCGGTGCGGGCTCGGCGTGGGGGCCGCGCCGCGGCGTGCGCGGCAGGCGGGCGCGGGGGTGGCGCGGGTCGCGTGGGCGGGTCGGGCGGCCGATGCCGCCGTCCTCCTCGGATGCGCTCTCCGGAGTCTGGCCGACCGCCCAGCGCACGATCAGGAACAGCCCTGCGATCGGAATCTTGAGCAGGACCATCAGCCAGATGAACGTCCAGGTGGTCACTCGTGCCGATCGTATACCCGCTCGCGCATCCGTACAAGCCTACGAGCGTCCTCAGCCGCGCAGCTGCAGGGGAGCGCCGCTGAACTGGGTCATCGCGTGGAGTTC
>DASZNB010000130.1:0-1912 GCA_035551395.1 Solirubrobacteraceae bacterium
CGGATCGATTCGGCGAACCCCGACGGCCTGCAGGTCTTCCAGCTGCATCCAGGCGCGTGGCACTTCGCGGCCGGGCACGTGCCCAAGCTCGAGCTGCTCGGCCAGGATTCCCCCTATGCGCGCACGTCCAACGGGCAGTTCTCGATCAGCGTCTCAGGCCTCCAGCTGCGCCTCCCCGTCCACGAGCAACCGGGAAGCTCGCCGGTGGTGAGCTCGCCGCGCCCGCCGGTCAAGCCCCACCCCCATGGCGCCCCCGCGTGCGTTGCGCGCCCGACCTCGACGATCAACAAGCGCCGCCTGCACGGCTCGCACCGCCTGCTGGTCGCGTCCGGCACGGCCGGCGAGCGCCCCTGCGCGCATGCCGCCGCCGCGACGCGACGGCGCCAGCAGGTGCAGCGCGTCTACGTGATGATCTACCACCCCGCGGCGCATGGACGCTGCCGGTTCCTGAAAGGCAACGGCAAGTTCACGACGCCGCGTGCGTGCACCCATCCGATCGAGTTCCGGGCGAACGGCACCGCGCACTGGACGCTGCGCCTGCGCATCCACGTCCCACGCGGCAGCTATCTGGTCCGTGCCGACGCGGTCGATGGCTTTGGCCGCCACCAGCGCCACAGCGCCGCCTCGGTCGCGAAGCTCAGGGTTCGCTGAGCGCGGCGGGCTCGCAAGCCCGCCGCGCGCGCTTCATCTGCTCGATCACGTCGCGCTCGCCTAGCCGCAGCCGAACAGGGCTACAGTTTCAGGATGCTCTGGTTGCTGCGACACGCAGAAGCAGCCGACGGAGCGCCCGACGACGAGCGACCCCTGACCGAGAGGGGCGTGCTGCAGGCCGAGGCAGCCGGACGGGCGCTCGCCCGGCTCGGCGAACACATCGACGTCTGCCTGAGCAGCCCCAAGCTGCGCGCGCTGCAGACCGCCGAGCGCGCTTGCGAGCCGCTCGGGATCGAGGTCAGGATCGAGCCGGCCCTGGCGGGCGAGCCGTTCGACGTGCACGCGATCACCGCCGGGCTCGGAGACGTTCTGCTGGTCGGACACGACCCGTCCTTCTCGTTGCTCCTCCACGATCTCACCGGCACCCAGGCGCGGATGAAGAAGGGCGGACTCGCAGGGACCTCCAAGGGTGAGCTGGTCGTGCTGATGCGTCCTGCCGAGCTGGCCGCGATCGCCGCCGAGGGCGCGGCGGTGGCAACCGGATGAGCCCCCGCGCGCCCGCGCCCGCGAACCAGCCAGACGAAGCAGCCGCCGCGGTCAAGGCGCGCGCCAGCGCAGCTCACGTGCGCAGCCTCCCGGACGCTCACGCCGGCGAGGTGGTCACGCTCGATGAGTTCGCCGAGCCGTCGCTGTTCACGAACCGGGAGCTTTCGTGGCTGGACTTCAACGACCGCGTCCTGCAGCTGGCGGAGGACGACTTGCTGCCCCTGCTCGAGCGGGTCAAGTTCCTGGCGATCTTCGTCACCAATCTCGACGAGTTCTTCATGATCCGGGTCGCCGGTGTGCACGACCAGGTCGACGCGCGGATCGACGCGCGCGGACCGGACGGCCTGCTCCCGACGGAGACGCTCGAAGGGATCGCCAAGCAGGTCTCAGAGCTCGACCGGCGCCATGCCCGCCAGTTCACCGACGTGATCAAGCCCGCGCTCGCGGACGAGGGCATCCGGATCGTCACCCTGGAGGAGTCAGGCGCGCAGGCGGCAGCGATCGAGCGCCACTTTCGCGAGCAGATCTTCCCCGTGCTGACGCCCCTGGCGATCGGCCCCGGCCGCCCCTTCCCATACATCTCGAATTTGTCGCTGAGCCTGATCGTCCGCCTGCGCGACGCGGAGCTGGACCATGACTCGTTCGCGCGGGTGAAGGTGCCCAAGGAGGTCCTACCGCGATTCGTGGCGATCGCGAAGGAGACCTTCATCCCGCT
>DASZNB010000131.1:0-19762 GCA_035551395.1 Solirubrobacteraceae bacterium
CGCACCGTCAGCCCAGCCTTCGAGACCATGATGATCTCGTCGTCGGGATCGACCGCGCGCACGGCGAAGGGCCGCGCGCTCGTCAACATCCTGCCGCTACGGGAAGGCGAGCGCATCCAGGCCGTCGTCTCCACGCGCGACTTCTCAGAGACCCAGTTCGTCGTCTTCGCCACCCGCAACGGCACCGTCAAGAAGACCGACCTGGCCGCCTACAACACGCCGATCAAAGCCGACGGGATCATCGCGATCAACATCCGCGACGACGACGAGCTGCTCGCCGTTCGCGCCGTCGATCCGGGGGAGGAGATCATCATGGTCTCCCGCGCCGGGCTGACCGTGCGCTTCGCCGAGTCCGACGTGCGCGCGATGGGGCGCGACACCACCGGCGTCCGCGGCATGGACGTCGGCAAGGGCGGACGCGTGATCGCGATGGACGTGGCGCGCGATGACATGGACCTGCTCGTCGTCACCGAGAACGGGTACGGCAAGCGGACGCAAATCAGTCAGTACCGCAAGACGAATCGCGGCGCCAAAGGCGTCAAGACGATCGGCCTGACCGAGAAAAAGGGCTCGCTCGCCGGCGCCCTCGTCGTGCGCGACCACCAGGAGCTCGTCTTCATCAGCGTCACCGGCATGGTCCAGCGCACCGCCGCCGCCGGCATCTCCCAGCAGGGGCGCTCGGCGACCGGGGTCCGTGTGATGAATCTCAAGGAGGACGACTGCGTGAGCGCCGTCGCGCTCGTAGTCGACGCCGGCGACAGCGCGATCGCGGCTGCCGTCGACGACCTCGAGGGGCCGCTCCCTGCCGCTCTCGACGAGCCCGAAGCGGAGCTCCCCCCCGACGCCGACGACCCCGCCGCCGACGACGGGCCGCCGCCCGCCGCCTGACCCCTGGTTCGCGGCCCGCCCGCACCGGCCACGGCCGACCCCACCGGGCCGGCAGCGCAAAGCAGGCGCCGCTGGGCTGAGAAAGGGCTTGTGCGGGCCACTCTCAACCCGTCCAGAATGAGCTCGGGGGCTCAGACACCGACAAGCGTGATCCGAAGCCCTGAGGGTGCCTCACCCTCGAACGCCCATTCGCGCAGCCATCGTGTGCGCCTCGCTGTCGCTGACCTGCGGGCTCTCCGGCATCGCTGCGAACGCCTCCGCCGCCTCCGCGCCGCGCGCATCGAGCGCCGCGAGCACCGCCTCGCACCAGCGCAGCGCGCAACCCTCCCAGCGTCGCACTTGCCGCGCGAAGAGCGCCCGGCGCCATCCCCGCAAGAGTCACGCGGCCTGCGCCTCGCTGCGCCCCAGCTCACGCAAGCAGGCCGGCGCCGACGGCCGCTCGCCGACCGCCTCGCAGCGCGCCCGCGGGGCCGCGCTGCAGAGCAGCTCGGTCGTGGCCGCGGTCCTCGCGACGCCCTGCGTGGCCACCGAAATCACCCCCGCGCCCGAAAACCTCGCACTCCTCCGCGCCGCTGTCCTGTGCCTGGTCAACCACGTTCGCGCGCAGAACGGCGAGAGCCCGCTGACGCTCAGCGCTCGCCTGGAACAGGCCGCCGAAGCCCACTGCGCGGAAATGATCTCCGCCGACTACTTCGCCCATGTCGCCCCCAACGGCGAGACCCCCGTTGATCGCATCCGCGCCACCGGCTACATTCCCGGCGCTCCCTTCGGCTACGTGATCGGCGAGAACCTGGCCTGGGGAACGTACGGCCTCGCGACCCCCCAGGCGATCGTCTCGGCGTGGGTCGCCTCCCCGGAGCACCTCGCGAACATCCTCGAAGCGAAATACACCGAAACCGGAATCGGCATCGCGGCCGCCGTGCCGCCCTCGCTCAGCGGCGGTTCGCCCGGGGCCACCTATGGCCAGGAGTTCGGCGTAATCCTCGGCTGAGCTCGCTGCGAGCGGAAATCCTGCGCTCGCCCACGTCATCCGCTTTCGCTAATCTGGCGGGACCAGAGAAAGGAGGTGGTCCACACGTTGAGTCACATGTCTTGCGGGACCCTGGAGGTGACCGGCCGTTAGGTCGGGAGGCTGGTCCGCCTAGCGGAATCCAACCCGGGACACCCCGAGACGACCGCCGGCAGTGGTCCCTCCGGCCGCAGTTCGTCGCTCTCGGTATTTCCAGTCAGAGCAGCACCGCGAAGGGCGCCTCGTCGGCGTCCTTCGCGCTTTTCGCCCCCGACGCTCCGGGTCAGGCAGCCTGCGGCAGATACTGAAGCCACGCCGTCGGAATCGTCGGGCTGGCGACGTGGATGAAGATCTCCGCCCGCGGCGTGCGCGGCGCGTGGCGCGGATGCATGCCGGCCTGGCGCGGCAGGCGGTCGCCCTTGCGCCGGTTGCAGGGCGCGCAGGACGCGACGATGTTCTCCCAGTTCGACGTCCCGCCCTTGGAGCGTGGAATCACGTGGTCGACCGTGAGATTGGAGCGCGAGCCGCAGTACTGGCACGTCCAGCTGTCCCGCGCGAACACCGCGCGTCGCGTGATCTTTCGCCGGTGGGCATCGCGTGGCACGTTCACGTAGCTGACCAGCCGGATCACGACGGGACGCGCGAGCGTCGAGCTCTCCGAGTGCAGCTCCCAGCGCCCGCGCTCGAGCAGCTCGGCCTTTTCCTTCAGCAGCAGCACCACGGCGCGGCGCACCGTGCAGACGTTGATCGGCTCGAACGTCGCGTTCAAGACAAGCACCCGCCCACCCATCGCCACGCTGGGCGATGACTCAGGTCCGTGCCGCTGGTGCTCTGAAGGCGACACGGACCCCACCGGCTCTGGTGGGACTGTGCTCTCCATGGTCAGCGCCGAGTGTAGCGGGGGCGCTGGCATCACGCGCGCGTGCCGGATAGCTGCGCTTTCGGCTCAGGCGCGTGCCGCAGCGGGGTAGGTCCCGAGCACCCGCACCTCCTCGCACATCCCGCGCAGGCCCGCCAGCGCCTCGGTGACGCGCGGCTCTGGCAAGCGGGCGGCGAGGTCCGCGAAGAACATGTAGCTGCCGAGGCGCTCCCGGCGCGGGCGCGACTCGATCTTCGTGAGGTTGATCTCGCGCTGTGCGAACTCGTCGAGGCAGCGGACCAGCCATCCCGGGCGCTCGGCGCCGAGGCCCCAGAAGACGAGCGAGGTCTTCCACTCCTCGCCCCCATCCACCCGCAGCGGCGCCGGCGCGTCGGCGTCCCGCGCGCGCGCCAGCCAGACGAAGCGCGTCTCGTTGTCCTCGCGGTCCTGCACGCCGGCGCGGATGACCGTGGCTCCGTAGATGCGCGCGGCCAGCTCCGTGCCCAGCGCGGCCAGCCCCGGGCGTCGTTCGCGCATCAGCCCGCGAACCGCCTCGGCCGTCGAGCTGGCCGGCAGGATCTGGGCGTGCGCGAGCTCTCCGTGCAGCAGCCGGGTGCACTGTCCCGGCACCTGCGGGTGGGTGATCACCGTGTCGATCCGCTCGAGCGGGAGCGTCTCCGCGGCGATCAGCGAGTGACTGACGCCCAGCACCGCCTCGGCGACGATCTTCACGTCGGCGCCATCCTCGGCGAGCAGGTCCAGCGTCAGGTTGATGGAGCCCTCGAGCGAGTTCTCGATCGGGACGATCGCCCAGCCGACCGCGCCGGCGCGCAGCGCCATGAAGGTGTCGTAGATCGTCGGCAGCGCGACCGGCTCGACGGCGTCCTCGCCGGCGCTCGCCAGCAGGGCCTCCTCGCTGAAGGTGCCCTCCGGACCGAGATAGCCGACCCGCGGACCGGCCGCCGGGACCTCAGGCGGGATGGGCATCCTCTCGCGACCCGTCTCCATTGCCCCAGCCTCCATCACCGGCGAGCGCCAGGCGCACGGCCTCGGCCTCCTCCGGAGAGAGCTCCAGTTCGCCGCGGCCATCGCGCACCTGCTTGCCGTACACGCGCGCCTGGTCACGGTGATGGATGCACGACAGCACGATCCCCGACTGCTGGTCATCGAGCAGCGCGATCGACATCGACTGGTGTCCGGAGAGCTCGTTGTAGGCGTCGTAGCGGACCAGCGCGCGGTGGGCGATCGTGCCGCGCAGCGTCGCCTCGGCACCCGCCAGGCGGGCGTCCAGGCGCGCCGCGGACTCCTCGACGTAGTCGCGCAGCGCTTCGAAGGCCTCCTGCATGCTCGCCGCGTGGAGCACGAGATCCTGCGCATCGTCCTTCCCGAGCACCACCTGCTGCGCACTGCGCAGCTTGCGCACGCGCATGCTCAGGATCGCGACGCCAAGCAGCGCCGCGATCGCCACGGCACCCGCAGCAATCGCGATGATCCCCTTCGTGTCCGTGAGCGCCGCGGCCATCGCCACAACTTAGCCGCTGGCGCTACGCGCCGAAGATCACCAGGAAGGTGCCCTTGTTGTTTTCGAGGTCGTTCTCGCCGGGAACTCCCTCGATATTGACCTGCACCTTCGCCGCCGCGCCGAGAGGTATCCCGGTGACGGGGATTTCGACATTGAGGGTCTTGCCCGCTTCGGTCTTTTCGATCACGTGCGAAGCCTTGTACTGCTTGCCGCCGGCCGTGACCGTGACGTCCACCTTGACGTTCGTCTCCGTGGCTTCGCCGGAGTTTTCAACCTGCACCGTGAACGTCGGGTTGCTCCCACCGCTGACGTGGTTCAGCGTCGGTTCCGGCGCCAGCGTGTTCGTTCCCACGCTCACCACCTTCAGTGCGCTGCCGTGGTTGCCGGTGACTTCCTGCGAGCTCGTCGAGGAGCCCGTGCCCTGGCCGGTGAGGCGAGAGAAGGTGGTGTTCGGGTCGAGCCAGCCGACGTTTGGCAGAAAGTGCGTGGGTGTCGTGCTGAGGCCCTGGACGCCGTTGGCAAGGAGCGTTTCGGAGATCAGCGGCGCCACGCGCTGCGAGTAGATCACGTCTGAGGCGAGGAAGATCTCCATGTCGCCCGCGAGCAGCGCGCTGGCCTGCTTGTTCTTGCTGCCCAGCGCCGTGGGCACGAGCGCCGCGACCTTCGTCATCCCTTCCACACGCAGGTCCAGTGCCAGCAGCAGGTCGCGCTGGGCGGATGTCATCTCGCTCGGCGTCGAGATCTTCTTCGCGTTCGCCGCGACAGTCTGCGCGGCGAGCCGAAGCTGGTCGATCTGCACCTCCACGTCGAGCGCCGACTTGCCGCTCGCGCCGGCGAGCGCAGAGAACAGAGGCCGCGAGACCTGCGCGTCGGATTCGGCGGCGATCTGGTTGACGCTGTGGTTGTAGTCCTTCAACGCCTGCGTCTTCTGGCTTTTCAGGCAGCCGTTGATGACGAGCACGATCACGATCAGAACGAGGACCGCGACGCCAGCCGCGACGCGGCGGCGGACCATCAGGGTGTGGTGGTCCAGAGCCGGGCCCGCGTGCTGGGGCCGTCGCGGACGCGGACGGGGGGCAGCCCGGGGTCTCGGCTGAGCGGCTGTCTCCTCATCGCCATCGTCAAAGAACGACAAAGCCAACCGCTCCTTTGCAGGGACTTTCTTCCAGGAAGGGCCCCAGTATGACTGCAGGTTGACCACCTGACGAGCCTGCAAGTTCTCGGTCAGAGCGTCTTTTCCTGCCCGGCGAGGCAGGAACGCGGCCTGAGGACGACGAACGCGGCACCCGGTGGAGTCGGAGCAGACCTTAGTTCACGAGCCCGAGCGACCGCGGGGACCGCGTCGGCTGCTCGCGCGCTCGCCGCCCCCATCTACGCACCCGACGGGTCCGGCGCTCGAGGAGGTCATGCTCGAGCGCTACCGCCTGCTCGAACGTCTCGGCGCGGGGGGGTTCGGCGTCGTCTGGCGCGCGCACGACGAGATATTGCACCGCGACGTTGCGCTCAAGCGGGTTCCCCTCGGCCCCGACGGCGATCACGAGCGCGCGAGCCGCGAGGCGCTCGCGGCGGCGCGCCTGGCGCACCCGGGGATCGTGGCCCTGTACGAGGCGTGCGTCGTGCAGGACGCCTGTTACTTGATCTCCGAGCTGGTCGAGGGGAGCACGCTCGCCGCCCTGATCGCCGCCGGCGACTTGGGCGACGAGGAGCTGCTCGCGATCGGAATCGCGCTCGCCGGCGCGCTCGCGCACGCGCACGCGCGCGGGGTCATCCACCGCGACATCAAGCCGCAGAACGTGCTCGTCCCGGACCGCCCGCAGAACGGCGCGGAAGCCGCCAAGCTGACGGACTTCGGCGGTGCGAGCCTCGTCGGCGAGGATGCGCTGACGCGAACCGGCGACGTGCTCGGCACGCTCGCCTACATGGCCCCCGAGCAGTGCGAGGGCGTACAGGTCGGCGAGGAGGCCGACCTGTACGCGCTTGCGCTGGTCCTGTACGAGGCGCTCAGCGGGATCAATCCGGTGCGCGGAGCAACGCCGGCGGCGACCGCCCGGCGCATCGGCACCGAGCTCGAGTCGCTCGCGCGCCACCGTCGCGACCTGCCGCGGGCGCTCACCGACGCCCTCGACGACGCCCTCGCCCCCGATCCCGCCGATCGCGGCGCGCTGGAGGACCTGCGCGAGGCGCTCGAGCATGCGCGCGAGCGACCGCTCTCCGACCGCTCGAGCTCCCATCTGCACGCTCGCCGCCGCCAGCGGCCACGCCCGCGGGCGGCGGGTGTGCGCAACGAGGTGCCGCCGCCCGCCTTCGCCGCCGCCGCGCCCCTCCCGGCGCGGGGCCCGCTCAGGGCAGCCGAGCAGGCGTCCGAGCCGGATGAGCGCTCCGGCCGGAGCCTCGCGCTGCCGCGCGCCGTCTGGCTGGCCGGCGCGATGCTGCTCGCCGGTTGGCAGGCGGCCGTCGGACGTCCCGGGGTGGGGCTGCTCGTGCTCGCCGCGCTCGCGCCGCTGGTGCTGATGCCGCGCGTGAGGGGTGCGCGCGGGGTCGGGATCGGATGGCTCTCCTGCCTGCTCGCTCCGGTGCTCGGCCTCGCCGGTCTCGCCGGCGCCTTTCCGGCCGTCGCCGGGCAGGCCCCCCGCTGGCGCGATCGCGCGTTGCTGGGAGCGCTCGGCTATTGGTGGCTGCTGCTCGCCGAGCCGCTCGTCGGCCGGCGCCTGTGGCTTGGCATGCCCGCCCCGGCGCCCGCCCGCGGAGCTTGGGAGGGCTCGCTTTCGATCACGGCCGCCCATGTGATCGCGCCGCTGCTCGCGCTCGGTGTGCTGCTCGGGGCCCTCCTGTGGGCCGCCGCGGCGCTCGTCCTGCCGCTGCTCGTGCGCGGGCGCAGCGCAGTCCTCGACCTGTGCGCAGCCGCCGCGCTGTCGACGGCGCTCGTCCTCGGCGCGCCCGCGCTCGACTCCGGCCTGGCCGCGCACGGCGCCCAGGCGGCGGGGCGCGGAGCGGTCCTCGGCGCGGTCCTCGGCGGGATGCTGGCCGTCGCCGCACGGGCGCTGCGCGGCCCGGTCTGACGTAGGCTGCATAGCATGGCTCACCGCCACCGGGACGATCTCTAGCGGATCGGCCCAGTCACCGACGATGAACCTGCTCAAGAGCGTAGAGACCACGATCGCCAACCTCGTCGAGGGAGCTTTCGGCCGCGCATTTCGCTCCGAGGTGCGACCGATGGAGCTGGCTCGCAAGCTCGCACGCGAGATGGACGCCCACCGGACGGTCTCCGTCTCGCGCGTGTACGTGCCGAACGAGTACTCGGTCTGGCTCTCCCCCGAGGACCGCGAGCGCTACGAGGGCGTCGAGCACGAGGTGATCGACGAACTGTGCGCCTACCTGCTCGAGCACGCGCGCCGGGAGAATCTGATCATGGCCTCCCAGCCCCAGATCGACTTCCACACCGACGAGCGTCTCGCGCTCGGCGAGTTCGGCATCCAGGCGCAGTTGGTCCGGTCCCCCGGTCACAGTGACGAGCACCCCGCGCCCGCGCCCGAGGAGGACGAGCACGGCAACACGATGATCTACAGCACATCCGCCCGCGTCCGCGGCCCGCTCGAAGAAGCGCAATCGCCGCGCCATGCGCCGCGCGCGCTGCTCGCCGTCGGTTCCCGGCGCCTGCTGGTGCCGCCTGGCGGCGGTGTCATCGGGCGCAGTCGCGACTGCGAGATCGTGCTCGACGACGTCGGCATCTCGCGCCGCCACGCAGAGCTGCGCCCACAGCCCGGCGGCTGGACGATCGAGGATCTCGGCTCGACCAACGGCGTGCTCGTGAACGGCACGCAGATCCGCGCGCCGCAGCAGCTGGCCGCCGGCGATCGCCTCGAGCTCGGCTCGACGGAGATCCGCTTCGAACTTGGATGAACTCCCTCGAACCCGTATCGGTGGCGCTCAAGTTCGGCTTTCTCGCCGTCCTCTACCTGTTCCTGCTGTGGGTCGTGCGCAGCGCCCGCCGTGACCTGCGCGGCGCCGGGCCGGCCGCGGCGACGCCCGCAGATCCACACATGATCCCGCCCGACGCCACCGGCCTGTACTCGGCTTCGACGCTCGGCAGCGCCGACTTCGCGCACAGCGCCCCGCGCCTCGTCGTCGAGCGCGCGCCCGGCCACGATGCGGGCATGATCTACGACCTCGACGGCGAGATCGTGCTCGGCCGCGGCGAGCGCGCCGAGATCCGCCTCGAGGATCCATTCGCCTCCGCGCGCCACGCCAGGCTGTACGAGCAGGGCAACGCGATCGTGCTCGAAGATCTCGGCTCGACGAACGGGACATACCTCAACGAGGAGCTGCTGCAGAGCGCGCGGCCGCTGCATCCCGGCGACCGCGTGCGCATCGGCGACAGCGAATTCTCCTTCGAGGCCGGCTGAGTGCTGCGCGTCGCCGAGCAGTACGCCGGTACCGACACGGGCCGCCAGCGCCGCGCCAACGAGGACTCGCTGCTCGCGCGCTCGCCGCTGTTCGTCGTCGCCGACGGGATGGGCGGCGCCCAGGCCGGCGAGGTCGCCTCGCGCATCGCCGTCGAGTCCTTCCAGCCCGGTCTCGCGAGCCCGCGACAGCCCGAGCTCGAGCTGGCCGAGCTCGCGCAGGTGGCGAACTCGCGCATCCACGAGCGCTCGCATTCCAACGCCGAGCACGCCGGTATGGGCACGACGCTCACGGCCGTCTATGTCGGCGAGCAGGAGATCGCGATCGCCCACGTCGGCGACAGCCGCGCCTACTGCCTGCGCGACGGCGAGCTGCTGCGCCTGACCGATGACCACTCGCTCGTCGACGAGCTGCTGCGGCAGGGTCGCCTCACCCCCGAGGAGGCCGTCGAGCACCCGCAGCGCTCGGTCATCACCCGCGCGCTCGGCCCCGAGGGGCGCGTCGAGGTGGACACGCGCTCCTTCCAGGCTCGCCCCGGCGACGTGTACCTGCTCTGCAGCGACGGACTCACGACGATGCTCTCCGAGCAGACGATCACCGAGATCCTCGTCGCGAGCCCGCGCCTGCGCGAGGCCGGCGAGGCGCTGATCGCCGCGGCCAACGACGCGGGCGGCCGCGACAACATCACGGTGCTTCTGTTGCGCCTCGAGGAGGTCCTTCCGGGCCAGCCCGCCGCGCGCGAGCACGACACGATCGTCGGGTCACCGGCAGTCGAGGCGCCCCCACGCCAGGAGCGCACCACGGCCGCGGAGCGGCCAGCGGCGCGCCAGCGCGCGCCGCTCGCACCGCGCGCAGGAGCCGCCGCGCCGCAGGGCGTCCAGGCGCATCCCCGGCGCCGGCTGCGCCGCGCGGGGGCGCTGATCGCAGTGCTCGCCGTCCTCGGCCTGCTCGGCGCCGGCGCCTACCTCGCGCTGCAGTCGGTCTACTTCGTCGCCACGAACGACCGCGGTCTGGTCACGATGTATCGCGGGGTGCCCTTCCGCCTGCCAGGCAACCTCGCGCTGTACAGCAGCGAATACGTCTCCGGCGTCAGCGCATCGAGCCTCAGCGCCGCACGCCGGCGCACCCTGCTCGACCACTCGCTGCGCTCGGAAGGCGACGCCGCCTCGCTGATCCGCAGCCTCGAACTCGACCAGCTCGAATGAGCGTGCGAGCGTGAACCGCCCGATCATCCGCCTGTACGGGCTCGTCGCGCTGCTGTTCGCGCTGCTCGTCGCGTTCACCTCGCGCTGGACGGTGTTCGAAGCCTCCTCGCTGCGCGAAAACCCGCTCAACGCCCGCCTAGTGCTCGAGCAGCAGCGCATCCGGCGCGGGCCGATCGTGGCCGCCGACGGCACGGTGCTCGCGCGCAGCGTCCGCACCGGCGCCGGGACCTACGAACGCACATACCCGCCCGGCGAAGCCTTCGCGGCTGCGATCGGTTTCTCCTACGTCGCGAGCTTCGGGAGCACGGGCCTGGAGCTGTTTCGCAACTCCGAGCTGAACGGGCAGAGCAACGGCAACGTGCAGTCGATCCTCGATCAGCTGCAGGGAAAGCAGCCCGCGGGCGACAAGGTCGTCACGACGCTCGACCCGCGCGCCCAGCAGGTTGCAAACGCCGCGCTCGCCGGACACGAAGGCGCCGTCGTTGCGCTCGAACCGCGCAGCGGCGCGGTGACGGTGATGGCAAGCTCGCCGTCCTTCGACCCGAACAAGCTGCGCACGAAAGCCGGCACCGCGCAGCTCGAACGCGAAACCAGCGCCACGCCGCCGCGCCGCTCGGAGCTCAATCGCGCGACCCAGTTCGGCTACGCGCCGGGCTCGACCTTCAAGGTCCTCACGGCGACGGCGGCGATCGACAGCGGCGCCTACACGCCGGCCTCGACCGTCAACGGGCGCAACGACGTGCCGATCTCCGGGGTGCCGCTGCAGAACGACGAAAACGAAAGCTTCGGGCAGATCCCGCTCACGCAGGCGCTGGCGAAATCCGTCAACACCGTCTGGGCGCAGGTCGCCGAACGCCTCGGCAAGCGCACGATGGCCCGCTACATGGCGCGCTTCGGCTTCGACCGCAAGCCCCGGCTCGACTACCCCGCGACGGAGATGTCGAGCAGCGGCGAGCACGCCGGCGCGACGCTCGTCGCCCCGACGAGCAGCAGCGTGGACGTCGGCAGGATGGGGATCGGCCAGGACAAACTCGTCGTCACGCCCCTGCAGATGGCCGAGGTCGCCGCCGCCGTCGCCGACCACGGCACGCTGATGGTCCCCCACCTGACCGGCCGTGTGGTGGACTCCGAAGGGCGCACCGTCGAAACCATCTCCCCGCAGGTCCAGTCAGTCGTGATGAAGCCGTCGTCGGCCGCCGCGGTGACCGCGATGATGGAAGCGGTCGTCAAGGAAGGCACGGGCACCGCCGCGCAGATCCCCGGCGTCGCCGTGGCGGGCAAGACCGGCACCGCGGAGACGCAGATCGCCAACAAGATCAACAACGTCTGGTTCATCGCCTTCGCTCCCGCCGCCGATCCGAAGGTGGCGATCGCGGTTACGCTCAAGGGCGTCCCGGGCTTCGGCGGCGCCTTCGCCGCGCCGATCGCCAAGGCGGTCATCGAACGGCTGCTCCATGATTGAGCCCGGGACGATCATCGACGAGCGCTACCGCGTGATCTCGCGGCTCGGCTCCGGCGGGATGGCCGACGTGTACCTCGCCCAGGATCAGCTGCTCGGGCGCGAGGTCGCAGTCAAGCTGCTCCACCAGCACTTCGCCGAAGACCAGGAGTTCGTCGAGCGCTTCCGCCGCGAGGCCTCGAGCGCCGCTGGGCTGTCGCATCCGAACATCGTCGGCATCTTCGACCGCGGCGAGTGGAACGGCACGTACTACATCGCGATGGAGTACGTCGCCGGGCGTTCGTTGAAGGAGCTCGTGCGCGAACAGGGGCCGCTCGAACCTGCCGCGGCGATCGACATCGTCATCCAGATCCTGCGCGCCGCGCGCTTCGCGCACCGCCGCGGCGTCATTCACCGCGACCTCAAGCCCCACAACGTGATCCTCGACGAGGAGGGGCGCGCACGCGTCACCGATTTCGGGATCGCCCGGGCCGGCGCCTCGGACATGACGATGACCGGCTCGATCATGGGCACGGCGCAGTACCTGTCCCCGGAGCAAGCGCAGGGCTATCCGGTGAGCGCCGCCTCGGACCTGTACTCCATCGGCGTGATCCTCTACGAGCTGCTCACCGGCGTCGTCCCCTTCGAGGGCGAGACTGCGGTCGCGATCGCCTTCAAGCAGGTCGCCGCCGTGCCGCGAGCGCCGAGCGAGCTCAACCGCGCCCTGCCGCCGTCGCTCGATGCCGTCGTGATGCGTGCGCTGGCCAAGGATCCGGCCGAGCGCTACGCCAGCGCCGACGAGCTGATCGCGGCGCTGCAGCGCGAGCGCGAAGCGCTGCCGGCGTACACGCCCGCGGCCGTCGCGAGCGCCTATGACGGGCACCGCACCAGCGAGCACGCGCCCGCCGCCGGCGCTCTGCTGCTGGCGCCCGGCGGCCAGCTCGCCGAGGACTACGGCCAGCCGCCCGCCGAGGATGACCGGCGGCGCCGAGCGCTGCTGTGGGGGCTCGCGGCGCTCGTGCTGGCGGGCCTCGTCGTGCTGGCGATCGTGCTCCTGCAGTCCAAGCACATCGTCACCGTGCCCAGCGTGCGCGGTGAGAGCGAACAGACGGCCGGGGCGACGCTCCGCGCAAGGGGCCTGGATCCGGCGCCGTCGCTGCACTCGAGCGCCACGGTGCCTACGGGCCTCGTGATCAGCCAGTCGCCGTCCCCCGGACACCGCGTGGAAAAGGGCTCCCGCGTGAGCATCGTCGTCTCTGCCGGTCCGGCCAACGCGCCGCTGGGGGACCTCGCGGGCCTGAGCGTGGCGCAGGCCACCGCCAAGCTGCGAAAAGCCGGCTTCAAGGCTGCGGTCAAGAAGCAGGCGAGCTCGACGGTGGCGAGCGGGCGGGTGATCGGCACAGAACCGTCCGCCGGGACAGTCGTGCAGGTCGGCAGCACCGTCACGCTGATCGTTTCGAGCGGTCCCGCGCCCGTCCGCGTCCCCGACCTCACCGGTGAGACGCAGAGCGCCGCCGAAGCGACCCTGACGAACGACGAACTGGCGCTCGGCACCGTCACGCAGCGCGTCTCCAGCACCCAGCAGCCCGGCACCGTGCTCTCGCAGTCCCCCTCCTCGGGCACGTCCGTTCACGCCGGCGACAAGGTCAACCTCGTGGTCGCCCAGGCGCCGAAGGAAACGGCTGTCCCGAACGTCGTCGGCCAGAACGAGACGGCTGCGGCGGGCGCGCTCGGACAGGCCGGCTTCACTCCCAAGGTGACGCCGGAAACCGTCAGCGAACAGTCCCAGGTCGGGATCGTGCTCAAACAGAGCCCGGCCGCCGGCGCGAATGCGCGCAAGGGCGCAACCGTGACGCTGACGGTCGGTCAGCTGGGCACCACCACCACGCCCACCACCACGACGACCTCGACCACGCCCACCCCCGCGCCGGCACCCGCGCCGGGCGCGGCCGTCGGCCCCGGCTAGGCATGGCCGCCGACACCGAGCGCTCGCCGCTCGCCGTCGCCGTGCTCGCCGGCGGGCGCTCCTCCGAGCACGACGTCTCCCTGTCCTCGGGCGCCGCCGTTCGCGAGGGCCTGCTCGCGGGCGGCCACAGCGTGAGCTGGATCGAGATCGGGCGCGACGGTGTCTGGCGCGTCGAGGGCGAGGAGCTCAGCGTGACCCCCGGGACGGGTCTGCTCGACGTCGATGTCGCCTTCCCCGTGCTGCACGGGCCGTTTGGCGAGGACGGCACCGTTCAGGGCCTGCTGGAGATGCTCGACGTCGCCTACGTCGGCGCCGGGGTCGCGGCCTCCGCCGTGTGCCTCGACAAGGTCCTCTTCAAGGAGCTGATGTCGGCGTTTGCGATCCCGCAGGTCGACTACGTCGGCGTGCGCTCGGCGCATTTCGCCCACGAACCCGACGCGGAGCTCGCGCGCATCGCCTCGCTCGGGCTCCCGGCGTTCGTCAAGCCGGCGCACCTCGGCTCCTCGGTCGGCATCGTCAAGGTCAGCGCGGCTGCCGACATGCCGGCCGCGCTCGAGCAGGCGTTCGCGCACGACGAGCTGGTGATCGTCGAGGCGCTGGCCGCCGGCGTCGAGGTCGAGTGCGGGGTGCTCGGAGCGCTGGCGGACGAACGCGATCGAGCCGGCGACGCGATCGCCTCGCGGCCGGGCGAGATCCAGTTCGACGGCGAGTGGTACGACTACGCCGCCAAGTACGAGCCCGGCGGGATGCGCTTGAAGGTGCCGGCAGCCGTGTCCGCCGCCGCGCTCGAGCGCGTACGCGAGCTCGCCGTCCAGACCTTCCTCGCCTGCGGATGCGAGGGGCTCGCGCGGGTCGACTTCTTCGTCGACGGCGGGCGCGTGCTCGTCAACGAGCTGAACACGATGCCCGGGTTCACTCCCACGAGCGTCTACGCGAAGCTGCTGGAGGCCTCCGGCGTGCGCTATCCCCAACTCGTCGACCGCCTCTGCCGGCTCGCGCTCGAGCGCCAGCGCGAGCGACGTGCGCGACTGCATTGAGCTCCGCGCCGACGTGCGCGTGAGCGTCGCGCCGACGGGCGCGACTGCGTTGAGCTCTGCGCCGACGTGCGCGACCCGCGTGGCGCGGTGCGCGGGCGTGCGCGCCTGCGCTCACTTGAACAGCGTGAGGTCGGCGATCGTCGCCGATTGCGCGCCCACCGGGAGCGTCGTGAGCCACACCAGGTAGTAGCGGTAGCGCTGGCCCTGCAGGTGCAGCGGGATGCGTTCGCCGCTGCGCACATGTGTGCTCGCGCCGACCGGCCCCTGCCACCCGCGCGCGGTCAGCGGGGTGGAGGAGCCGTAGGGCAGCGACAGGTCGATGTGCTGTGCGGCGTAGATCTGTACGGCGAAACCGGGCGTCGGCGTCTGGATCGCCAGCGCCTTTCCGATCACGCCCGGAGCGGCGTCGAGATACAGCCCCGCGCCGACGCCGCCGACCTTCTTCAGCGTGCCTTCGTAGTACTGCTCGGTGCTCCACGTCGTGTTCGGGTCGTTGTCGACGACGTTGTCGACGAGATCGCGGTTTTCGGGGCCGGTGCCGAACGGGTTGTAGTCGTGTGCGGCGGTCTGGCTCAGCGCCACCTGCGTCAGGTCGGGGCGTGCGGAGGCGCCGCCGGTGACCCCCGTCCCGCGGTGCGTCTGTTCAGCCAGGACGATCAGGACGATCGCCACGATCGCGACGAGCAACGCGAGCGAGGCCGCCCAACGCGCGGGATGGCGCATGCGCCAGGGCAGCCGCCGCCGCGCGCCGCCGGAAAGCGAGCGCAGGACCGTCGTGACCTCGCCCGTGGCCTGGCCCGAGCGGGAGGCCTCGAGCGCGAGCGCCTCCTCGAGCTCCGCAACCATCGTGGTCGCGTCGGGGTAGCGGCGCGAAAGGTCCTTGGCCGTCGCACGATCGACGACCGCGGCCGTCGCCGCGGAGACCTTGGGGCGCAGGAGCTGCACGTCGGGGAGCTCCTCGCGCACGTGCTTCATCGCCACCGCGACCGGGGATTCGCCGCGGAAGGGAACCTCGCCGGTGAGCATCTCGTAGAGCACGATGCCGAGCGAATAGAGGTCTGACTGGCCCGTCACGGGATGCCCGAGGGCCTGCTCGGGGGAGACGTAGTCGGTCGTGCCGAGGACGCGCCCGGCCATCGTCAGTCCTTCCTCGGTGAGCGTGCGCGCGATACCGAAGTCGGTGATCTTGGCGCCGCCTTCCTCGCTGATGAGGACGTTGTGCGGCTTGACGTCGCGGTGCACGATCTGGCGTTCATGGGCGGCGCCGAGCGCGCGCGCGATCTCGATCGCGTAGGCGATCGCCTGCGGGATCTCCAGCGGCGCTTCGCGACGAATGACGTCCTTCAGGGTCTCGCCGTCGACGAACTCGAGCACGATGTAGGGCGTGCCGAAGAGCCCGTCGACGCCGGTCCCGCCGGACCCCTCCGAGGGCTCCTCACCGGCGTCGATGACCGTCACGACGTGGGGATGGTTGAGCTGTGCCACCGAGCGCGCCTCGCGCCTGAAGCGCTCGAGCTGGTCGGCGTCCGCGGCGATCTCCCGGTGCATCATCTTGATCGCCACCGGACGTTCGAGCACGGTGTCGAAGGCGCGATACACGGTCGACATCCCGCCCCGCCCGATCTCGGCTTCGAGCCGGTAGCGCCCGCCGATCGTCGTGCCGAGCACGCTCATCGCTCGCGCCGCCTGCGCCGTCCGCGCGCCAGCACGACGACGCCGGCGAGCAGCATGCGGTAGGCCGCGTAGGGGGCAAGCGCCCGACCGCCGACGCGCCGGCCCCGCATCACCTCCGCGCTCGCGAGCGTCGAGGCGAAGGCGCTCGCGCCGCCAGCCGCCAGCGCCGCGGGCCGCGTGCCCGGCGCGGCGCCCGCGCGCAGGCGCCGGGCCTCGAGGGCGACCGCCGCGAGGATCACCGGCAGGCCCGTCTCCCAGGAGAGAGCCTCGGCGCCGGCCGGCGCGAACCCGCGCGAGCGCGCCGCGGTGAGGGTGGCGCCGTGACGGGAGACCCCGGGGATCAGCGCTGCGGCCTGGGCGAGTCCGAGCGCGAGGCCGTCGCGCGCGTCCGCCTCGGCGCGCCCGCGCCGCTGCCCGTTGGCGTCGGCGAGAGTCATCGCGATCGCGCCCGCCGTCAACCCCGCGGAGATCGATCCGGGGCCGCCGAGTCGGCGCTCGATCGGCCCGCGCAGCACATATCCGACGAGCGCCGCGGGAGCCAGGGAGAGCCCGAGCACGAATGCTCCACGCCGGTCCAGGGCGCGCGCGGCGAGCGCCAGCTCATGGCGCATCGCGACCGCCAGGGCGAGCGCGGCGCCGGCGTGCAGCGCGACCTCGAAGGACTTGCGCGACTTGCCCTCGAGCTGCGCGTACGGCCAGCCCAGGAGCCACGGCACGAGGCTCGTGTGCGCCGAGGAGGAGATCGGGAGCAGCTCTGCCGGGCCCTGTATCAGGCCCAGCGCCACGGCGTGGCGAAGCGGCAGCGGCTCCTCAGCCTGCGGCATCGGTCGCCGGCTCGCGGCGCCCTCGCCGCCGGCGCAGCACGGCGTAGATCACGCCGAGCACGACGAGCGCGACGATCACGTAGTCGGCGTACTCGAAGCCCTTGCGGGTGCTCGTCCAGCTATGACCGATCGCTTCGCCCGCCAGCGCGAGGCCGAGCACCCAGGGGATGCAGCCGGCGAGCGTCAGCAGCGAGAAGCGGCCAAATGGCATCCGCGCGATCCCGGCCGGCAGGGAGATGAACGTGCGGATGATCGGCAGCATGCGGCTGAAGAAGATCGCCGGCGCGCCGTAGCGCGCGAACCAGCGGTCCGCCCAGGCGAGGTGGCTCGGCTTCAGATGCAGCCAGTGGCCGTGTCGTTCGACCAGCTCGAGGCGCCCCGCGCGTCCGACGCCGTAGGAGATCCAGGAGCCGACGAGGTTGCCGAGCACGCCGGCGATGACGATCCCGACGAGCGTCAGGTGGTGATGGGCGTGGCTGCCGCCCTGATTTGCCACCGCGAAGCCGGCGAACAGCATCGTCGCCTCCGAGGGAATCGGTATGCACGCGCTCTCGGCGACCATCAGCACGAACACGGCGGGCAGGCCCGCATCGCGCACGAAGTGCCACGCGATGTTGACCAGCGATTCCGAGATCGATGCGACGACGAGCATTGCTGGCGCAACGATACCGTGACCCGCTACGGTCGTTGCGGCGATGCGCGTCTGGATCGACCTCACGAACAGCCCGCACGTGCTGGTCATGCGCCCCGTCATCGAGCGGCTTCGCGCGGACGGCCACGACGTGCGCGTGACGGCTCGCGACTTCGCCCAGACGCTCGAGCTGTGCGAGCGGTTCGGCATCGAACACGCCGCGATCGGCCGCCACCGCGGCGGCCGTCTGGCGGCGAAGGCGGTCGGTCTCGCGTCGCGCTCGAGCGCGCTTGTGGGCTGGGCGCGCGCCGAGCAGCGCGAGCGCGGGCACTTCGCGATCGCGCTCGGTCACGGCTCCAACGACCTCAGTGTCGCCGCCGCCCTGCTCCGCGTGCCGAGCACGACGATGTTCGACTACGAGTGGGCGACGGTGCAGCACAACATCAACTGCCGCCTCGCGCGCGCGGTCGTCGTGCCGCGGGCGATCCCGGCCGGCCGCCTTGCCCGCTACGGAGCAGCCGGCAAGCTGCACCCGTATGAGGGTCTCAAGGAGGAGTACTACCTGGCCGACTTCGAGCCGGACGCCGGCGTCCTCGAGGCGCTCGCGCTCGACCGCTCCCGGCCGATCGTGCTCGTGCGCACCCCGCCGCAGGTCGCGCTCTACCACCGCTTCGAGAACGATCTGTTCGCCGCTGTGCTGGAGCGCCTGGGACGGGCCTGGGAGGAGCACGGCACGCAGGCGGTGGTGCTCCCGCGTGTGGCCGCGCAGCGCGAGGAACTGCGTGCCCTGCCCGGCGTCGTCGTCCCCGAGCAGGTGATCGACGCGCAATCGCTGATC
The DNA here is from genome assembly GCA_035551395.1 of Solirubrobacteraceae bacterium. Taxonomy (GTDB): domain Bacteria; phylum Actinomycetota; class Thermoleophilia; order Solirubrobacterales; family Solirubrobacteraceae; genus Palsa-744. The sequence continues at coordinate 18,293 of DASZNB010000131.1, forward strand.
GCTCATGCGGATCTCGTGATCTCCGCCGGCGGCACGATGAATCGCGAGGCCGTCGCCCTCGGCACGCCCGTCTACACGACCTTCCAGGGCAAGCTCGGGGCGGTCGACGAAGGGCTGATCGCGGAAGGCAGGCTGCGCATGCTCACGGACCCCGACGAGCTGATGCTCGGCCGCCGCACGGACGGCGCCGGGTCCCCTCGGGCGCGCCGTGACCCGCGCGTTCTGATCGAGCTCCTGCTCGCGCCGCTCGCGCGCACCTCGCGGGCGCCGGCGACTGGGACGCCCCGGTCGGGGTAGGCCCTTACAATCTGCGCAATGCGCCGACGGATCCGCTCGGCGACCCTTCCCCTCCACCGTCACTCGCTGCCGCAGCTCGCAGTGGACGGGGCGCTGGTCGCGCTCGCGTACTACCTCGCTTTCCAGCTGCGCTTCGACAGCGGGCCGCCGACCGACTACGCGCGCCTGCGCACGGACACGATCTGGTGGGTCGCGCTCGGCAGCCTGCCGGTGCTCGTGTTCGCACGCGTGTACCAGCGCCGGTGGCGCTACGCCGGCCAGCGCGACTACGAGGCGGTCGTCCGCGCGGTCGTCGCGATCGTGCTGTTGAGCGTCGTCGCGATCGAGGTCCTGCGGCCCGTTCATCGCTACCCGCTGATCTTCGTCGAAAACGTTTCCACCCATCACCACAACACCGTCGCGGTCGTCCTTCCCAATGGCGTGATCGTGCTGTTCGTGCTGCTCGCCCTCGTCTTCCTCGTCGGCGTGCGCGCCCTCGCGCGCAGCGTCTACGAGCGCCGCCCGCTCGCCTTCCGAGGAGGGCGCAAGGGCGAGCGCACCGTCCTGATCGCCGGCGCCGGCGAGGGCGGACGCATGGTCGTACGCGAGATCCTGCGCAACCGCGAGCTGGGACTCGTGCCGGTCGGCTTCCTCGACGACGACACCCAGAAGCGGCGCCTGCTGATCGACGGCGTGCGCGTGCGCGGCAACACCGAAGCGGACCTCCCGCGCATCCTCGACGAGGCCGAACCCGACGAAGTCATCATCGCGATCCCCTCGGCGCCCGGCTCCACACGCGCGCGCATCGTGCGCGAGTGCCGTGGCAGGGGGATACCCGTCCGCACCCTGCCGACCGTGTTCGAGCTGCTGCAGACACGCGGGGCGCTCGCGCGCCAGATGCGCGAGGTGCGCGTCGAGGATGTGCTCGGGCGCGAGCCCGTGCACATGGAGCTCGAGCGCGTCGGCGCCTATCTGGCGGGCGAGGTCGTGCTCGTCACCGGCGCCGGCGGGTCGATCGGCGCGGAGCTGTGTCGCCAGATCGCGCGCGTCGAGCCGCACCGCATCGTGCTGCTCGACCACGCCGAGGACAACCTCTTCTCGATCCAGCGCGAGCTCGAGGACGAGCGGCACGTGCCGCCCTCGCTGCTGGCGGCGGTGCTCGCCGACTGCAAGGAGGAGGAGCGCATGCGCGAG
>DASZNB010000132.1:0-1640 GCA_035551395.1 Solirubrobacteraceae bacterium
CGCCTCCGGCGAGAGCTAGCCGGCCGCGGCGGCGCCGCCCTGCGCGAAGTAGTCGGCGTTGATCTGCGTGTACTTCTGCCACTCGTCCGGGAGCTGGTCCTCCGCGAAGCAGGCGTCCACGGGACACGCCTCGACGCAGGCGTCGCAGTCGATGCACTCCTCGGGGTCGATGTAGAGCATCTCGGCCGCGTCGTATCCGGGCTCGTCGGGCGTCGGGTGGATGCAATCCACAGGGCACACCTCGACACAGGAGTTGTCCTTGGTGCCAATGCACGGCTCGGCGATTACGTAGGCCATTCGCTTCTTTCTAAGTCGTATTGCGGGGGGCTCGCAGACAGCGAGGGGCATATTGTACGAATCATGCTCCTGCTAACCGGCGCGACCGGCCTGGTGGGCTCGAACCTGCTCAGCCGCCTGCTCGCCGAAGGCAGGCAGGTGCGCTGCCTGGTACGCGATCCGCGGCGCCTGGGCACGCAGCGCGTGCGCGTGCAGATCGCCCTCGGCGACCTCACCGACCCGCCGTCGTTCCGCAACGCGCTGCGCGGTGTGGACACGGTCGTGCACCTCGCTGCGGCGATCCGCGACCAGCCGCGAGGGTCGATCGAGGAGCTCGACGGGATTGCGACGTGGCGGATGGTCGAGGCGGCTGAGCGCCAGGGCGTAGAGCGATTCGTGTTCTTCTCGGCACTCGGCGCCTCGACGCACCACCGCACCCGGGTCCTGCGCGCGAAGGCGCTGGCCGAGCAGGCTGTCTCCGAGGCCGACCTGCACTCGATCGTGTTCGCCCCGTCGCTCGTGTACGCCCCGCGGGACCCATGGCTGACGCTGCTCGAACGGATGGCGCTGCTGCCCGTGATGCCCGTCTCGGGACGCGGCAGCGCTCGCTTCCAGCCGATCTGGGCTGAGGACGCAGCCGACTGCATCGTCGCGAGCCTGCGCGACGGGAGCAGCGAGCGGAGGCGCTACGAGCTGGCCGGACCCGAGGTGCTCAGCCACACGGAGATCGTGCGCACGGTGCTGCGGGCGCTGCCGCGCAACCGTCCGCTGCTGCACGTCCCGACGCCGCTCGTCTCGCGAGGGCTGCGACTGCTCGAGGCGGCGCTGGGACCGCGGGCGCCGGTGACATGGGACGAGGCGGAGCTGATGGAGGTCTCGATGCTCTCCGGGCGCGGCAGCGCCGACGTCGAGGCGCTCGGCGTCGTGCCGCAGCGGATGTCCGCCGTGCTCGAGGCGGCCTGAGGCTACCCCGATACGGCCTGGCCGACGGCGGGACGGCGATCGGCCCAGGGCTGCGCCGCTTCGAGCTGGCAGGCGAGCGACAGCAGCCGCTCCTCGCCGGCCGGGGCGCCGATGATCTGCACGCCCAGCGGCAGGCCGTCCTCGCCCTCGTACAGCGGCACCGAGATGCCGGGCTGGCCGGTGGCGTTGAAGACGGGCGTGTACGGCGTGAACAGGCCCGAGCGGGTGAACGTCGACATCGGATCCTCGGCTGCGGTGTCGAGAGCGCCGAGCGGCAGCGGTCGCTCTGCCAGCGCGGGCGTCAGCAGCGCGTCGTACTGGGAGAGCCACGCGACGAGGCGGCGCGAGAAGGCCTGGAGCCTCACGACGGCCGCCTGCTGTTCGAGCGTGCCGAGATTTCC
>DASZNB010000133.1:0-6186 GCA_035551395.1 Solirubrobacteraceae bacterium
TTGCGAAGCTGGCGGCGCGCGGAGACATCGACCGTGACGAGCGCGTCGTGCTCGTCATCACCGGCGAGGGCCTGAAGACCCTCGACGCGGTGCGCGGGACGTTCGAGACGCGCACGATCGAGCCGACGGTCGAGTCCTTCGAGGCGAAGCTCGGCGAGAGGATCAACGCCTGATGGCGGTCCTCGTCAAGATCCCCACGCAGCTTCGCGCTGCCGCAGGGGGCGAGGCAGAGACGGTGCTGGACGGCGCGACGGTGCAGGAGGTCCTCGACGGCCTGTTCGAGCGCTTCGAGGAGCTGCGCGCGCGCATCTCAGACGAGGACGGCTCACTGCGGCGGTTCGTCAACGTGTATGTCGCCGGCGAAGACATCCGTTTCCTCGACGGCCTCGCCACGCCCGTCGCCGACGGCAGCGAGATGACGATTCTTCCGGCCGTCGCGGGGGGCTAGCGCGTCGCTGGACGGCGCAGCGATCCGCTAGCGGGCGTGATCCGCTGGCGTAGCGGCGTGGGCGGCCGGCGGCGGCGTGGAGCCGCTGACGCCGACCGTGGAGACGAGGCCCGCCGCGCACATCGCCGCGAGCGTCAGGGAGCGCATCCGCCGCGGTGTCAGCCAGCCGAAGTGGTGGTTCTGCAGCCAGGTCCTGAAGCCTGTGGCGGCCGAGGCCGCCGCGATCGCGCATCCGGCGCACATGCACTGAGGGTAGCGCGCTCGGGCTACAGGCGCTCCGGGGCAGGCTCGGTCGCGTGCTCGGGGAGCGCGGCACCCGGCGCCGGCATCGGCACGGCCCCCTCGCCGGCCTCCGCGCGGCGTTCCAGTCGCTTGCGCAGCTCAGGTCCGCGGCCCGCTGCGACGGCGCGGGCGGCACGCGCGTCGGTCAGCTCGAGGCCCTGTGCGCGAGCGAAGTCGAGCAGGTCCTGGCGTTCCTCGCCCTCGCGCGCGGTGCGCAGGAACAGCCAGCAGAACAGAGCGAGCGTGAGGATCGACTCCTCGACCATCATGATCGCGCCGGCGAGGTTCTGGTCGGCGATCGGAGAGATGCGATAGATCGCGTCGCCCGGCAGGTAGAAGGGATAGAAGACGGTCCCGGACCACAGGAAGATGTTGCCGAGGACGGTCGCCGCCAGGCGCACCGCGACGATGTACAGGAGCCGCCCGAGGTTTCCGAACCAGCGCGGCATCGGCAGCGGCCCGAACAGGCACATCCACATGTTGACGCCGAGCGCGAGGAACATGATGTGCTCGAGCGCGTGCAGGGCGCCGTGACGCAGCGCAGCCTGGTAAAGCGACGGCAGGTGCCACAGGTAGAGGTCGAGCGCCCACAGCGGGAAGGCGATCGCGGGGTGGGCGAGGAGGCGCAGGCGATCGAAGAAGCGGATGCGCAGCACGGGAGCGAGCAGCGGTCCCGTCAGCCCGAGGACGATCAGCAGCGCCGCGATGTCGCCGAGCAGCAGGTGCTCGATCATGTGCACGTAGAGCAGTTCGTCGCTCAACGTCCCGAGCGCCGTGAGCGCGATCGCGATCGTGGCGAAACCGCTGTAGAAGCTCGCCTGGCGCCAGCGCGACACCGGATGCCCGTCGCGGGCGAGCGTGCGCGCGCGGCGGGCGTAGAGCCCCGCGATGAGGACGAGCGGGCCGAGCTGGATGGCGGTGGAGACGGTCTCCGAGACGGCGAGCGGCAGCGATGTCATCTGCCCGGCAGATTACGTGAGCGTGCCGGCCGTGGCCGCCGGGGGCTGCTGGGCGCAGCCCCCGCCCCCGCCCCCGAGCCAGGTGAATGGTTCGCTGGGCCGTCCTTTCGAACGTTTCGTAACTTCTTAACGGGCGTTGATCTTGACGTGAGTAGCATGGCGTTTGCTAGCTGTATGACCTCCCAGACACTCATCCGAGAGACTGCCGGTGGGCTGACAGAGAGGTTCGACCCGACCTCCTGCCTGGACGAGCGCGTGCGCCATCGCGCGGCGCTCGCCGATCCTGTCGAGCCGGGGCGCTACCTCCAGGTCGACGGCCCCGAGCGCTCGGTGATGATCCCTCTCGGCAGCGACCCGATCCACGTCGGTCGGGGGCTCTCCGCCGACCTGCATCTCGACGAGAACTCTGTCTCGCGCCGCCACGCGATCCTCGTGCCGCGTCCGAGCGGCGCCCGCATCCTCGACGACCGCAGCTCCAATGGGACGTTCGTCAACGGCCGGCGCATCCAGCAGGCCGAGCTGCAGAACGGCGACGTGATCGTGCTCGGGCGCATCATGCTGCGCTACCTCGAGGTCTAGTCGCCGCCGGCGCGCAGCCGGCGCGCTCAGCCGGCGCGCCGTGGGCTCTGCGGCGCGTGTCTAGGGCAGGGGGCTGGCCTGGGCAGCCGGCGCGGCGAGCATCTGCTCGCCGGTGAGCGCTTCGGCGACCGACCACAGTCGCGCGGCGACGGCCTCATCGCGCGCGGCTGCGTTGGGGGAGACGATGCGCGGGTGCCCCCTGAACTCGCCGAGCCCGTCGGGGCCGATGTAGCTGCCGCCCTCGACGCCGGGCGCGGTGGCCGCATACAGCGGCGGGAGCGCCCCCATGTCGGCGTTCTGCGCGAGCGCGAGGTTGGTGGCGCGCATGACGAGCCGGTCGAGCAGCGGCGGCGCGGCGGTCTGAAGGTTCGTCGCGGCGTAGCCGGGGTGCGCCGCGACGCTCCTGATCGCGGAGCCGGCCGCGCGCAGCCGTCGGTCGAGCTCGAGCGCGAACATCAGGTCGGCGAGCTTCGACTGGCCGTAGACGGCCCAGCGGCGGTAGCGGCGCTCGGACTGGAGGTCGTCGAAGTCGATCCGCCCCATCTTGTGCGCGTTGCTGCTGAGCGTCACCACGCGCGCATCCGTGCGGGCACCCATTGCGCCGATCAGGCGCGCGGTGAGCGCGAAGTGGCCGAGCAGATTGGTGCCGAGCTGCAGCTCGAAGCCGTCGGCCGTCTCGCTCCGCGGCGGCGCCATCACACCGGCGTTGTTGAGCAGCAGGTCGAGCCCCGCGTGGGTCGCGAGGAATCGCTCGGCGAACGCGCGCACGGAGGCCAGGCTGCCGAGGTCGAGCTCGGCCAGCTCGAGGAGACTCTGCGGCGCGTCGGCTTCGATCTGCCGCTGCGCGCGCAGGCCCTTCTCCTGGTTGCGGCAGGCAAGCACCACGGTCGCGCCATGGCGCGCCAATTCGCGCGCGCTGACTAGCCCGAGTCCGCTGTTCGCGCCGGTGACGATGGCGATGCGCCCGCTCTGGTCGGGGATCTGCGCGCTGGTCCACTTCTCGCTCATCGAACCTTCCCCTCGTCCTCGTCCTCGTCGCGGAACGGCAGCACGTCGATCAGCCCCGTCAGCTCGAACAGGCGCTGCGTGGACGCGGCGCCGCGGATCAGGGCGAACCCGTAGCCGTTCGTGTCGCAGACCTTACTCGCGAGCACGATCGCAGCCAGCCCCGTCGAGTCGATGAAGGTGAGCCCGCGCAGGTCCAGGGTGATGCTGGTGGTGGCATCCGAGCGCATCCGCTCGACGGCTCGCTGCAGAACCGGGACCGACGCTATGTCGAGCTCGCCGACGAGCACGAGCGTCCGCTGCCCGTCGTCGGCTTCGTGCTCGCGAACCTCGAGCTGCTCGGGCGGGCGCGAGGACTCGTTCATCGGTGCGGGCCGGGCGAGCAGGACACGTCGGGAAATACAGCCATCGGTTCACACATCACAACCTCCGTGGTGGAGTGGCCTGCGAGAGTTCCCCCCGGCTGCATGGTCTGAGCTTCTCCGCACGCGCGCGGAGCGACCCCGCTGTCGCCGGCGTGCCCTACCGCCGATAGTGCGGTCCTTCGAGGCATAGGGCCTGACCGACCGCAGCGTGCACGTTAGCGCACGTCGATCGCACGCTGTGGCCACGCGTCGCACGCTGTGGCCACGCGCCGCGTGAGATAGTGGCGCATGCCTTCCGCAGCCCAGGGAGCTTCGGCGGTGCTCGTCCTCGGAGAAGGCGGCGGGCTCGCCGCGGCGGTGCTGCTGCAGCTCGAGCAGAACGGGATCCCTGCGGAGTCGGCGGCGATGCTCAGCGACAGCCAGCTCGCGGCGATGCTCGCGCAGCCTCGCTGGAGCGCGGTCGCGGTGATCACGCGTGACGACGTGCTCGCGCTGCGCCTCACGCTGCTGAGCGCTCACCTGCGTCCTGACGTGCCGCTGTGGGTGACTATGTTCGATCGCACGATCACTCGGGAGCTGGGCCACGTGGCCCCGGCGGTGCACGTGCTCTCGCCGACGGAGCTGGTCGCCGCGGATCTTGCGGAGCACTGCCTGGCCGCGGCCGGTCCACCTGTGCGCGGGCGCCGCGGCATCCGCCTCGTCGACGACGCGCTGCGGCTGCTCGCGCGCGCCGGAGTCGGCGTTCTGCTCGTCCTGGCGTTCGAGGCGGCGATCTCGATGGTCGCCTTGCACGAGAGCCTCGTCAACGCGCTCTACTACAGCACCCGCTCGGTCGCGACGGTCGCGGGGACCCCTGGCGCAGCGTCGGGGGCGGCCTGGTTCAAGCTGCTCTCCGCGCTCGACACGCTCGCGGCGCTGCTGCTCGTTGCGATCTTCACGGCGGCTCTGGTGCGCCGCCTGAGTCGTCCCCGCCTGACAACCCTGCTCGGCGCGCGGGCGGCGCCGGCGCGGGGACACGTGCTGCTGGTCGGCTTTGGGCAGGTCGGCTTTCGCCTCGCGCAGGAGCTCTCCAACCGCGGCTTCCCCGTGCTCGGTGTCGAGCAGGATCCCGACGCACCGTGCGTGCGCCTGGCGCGGGCAGCGCGGATCCCGGTGGCTATCGGGCGTGGCGATGACCGCGAGACGCTCGAGCGCCTCGGCATCCGACACTGCGCGGCCGTCGCCGCCGTGACCTCCTCGGACCTCGTCAACGTCGCCGTCGGCCTGGCGGCGAGCGACCTTGCGCCAGGCGCCCCGCTCGTGCTGCGCCTCGGCGACGGCGAGGTCGCCGCCGAGACCGATTCCCTGCTGCACCTCGGGCGCATCTGCGACGCCCACAAGATCGCGGCCGAAACGCTCGTGCGCGGCCTGCGCGAGTCCCGCGGGGCGTGACCGGCGGGGCTCGGCGGACGGGTGGCGCAACACGCCCAGAGGGGGTAGCATCGGCGCTTCAGCGATCGAGAAGGGGGACAGCTGATGTCTCGCAAATACATGGATTGCCGGGAGATGCCGAGCGAGAGCAACTGCGACTTGGCGATGGCGGGCAGCGAGGAGCATCTGGTGGAGGCTGCGGTCAACCACGCGGTGATCGCGCACGGCCACGAGAACACTCCGGAGCTGCGCGCACAGATCACGCAGGCACTCAAAGAGGAGGCCCCGGGAGCGCTCGTCTAGCTGGCGTTCCCAGGCAGTCCGCTGAGCAAGCTGCGACGCCCCGGGAGCGCGCCGGGGCGTCCGCGGTGCGTGGGCGTCAGCCGTAGCGGGTGTACGCGGCAACCCAGTTGCCGGCGATCGCGCGCTGGGCGCCCGCGAGCGTCATCCGCCCGCTGCACACCAGCCCGTTCAGCGTCCGCTCGAGGCGGTCCTTGGGGTTCAGGTAGAAGCCGCTGCGAACCGCGTAGTCGGGCTCCGGCCAGAGGTTGCGCGGGTCGTTCACCGCGCCGCCCAACTCGAGCGAGACCAGGTGGTCGTACTCGAAGCCGGCAGCATGTGCGCCGTGGCCGTAGGCAGACATGCTCGCAGCCTTCTCGCGCGCGGTGATCGAGGCTGGCGGGCGCACCGTCGAGGTCCATCCGCTGCGGCAGATCGTCACGCCGATGCGCGCCTGCGTGACCGCTGGATTCAAGGCGCCGGGCGTGCACCGCGAATCGGGCAGCGAGTCGAGCCCGCCTCCCCGCGCGTGGCAGGAGCCTGGCGCGGGCTGGCGCTGGACGACGTCCGCGCCGGCGGTGCTGTAGGCGAGCGCACTCGCCGCGACGCCCGCACCACCGGGCGCGCCGGCGCTCGTCGCGGCGCCGGAAGCGCTTGCGACGACCGCGCTCGCGCCGCCGAGCAACGCAGGAACCGCGATCGCGGCGAGCGTCGCGATCCAGCGCGGGGAGGAGCGCGAGAAAGGCTGGGGGCGCACGACCGCGGAGTGTAGGTGCGGCCTGGGTCGGGATTCGCAGCGGCGGCGAGCTTGCATCGATTGACGCAAACCCTCTCATGCCCTACCGTCGTATGAGCGCGG
>DASZNB010000134.1:0-7909 GCA_035551395.1 Solirubrobacteraceae bacterium
CGATCCGATGGCGACGTTCAGCCGCTCGGGCGTCTTCACCCCGTTCACGCCGATCTTCAACGCGTCCGGTCAGCCCGGCATCTCGATCCCGCTGTTCGAGGGCGACGACGGCCTGCCGCTCGCCGTACAGCTCGTCGGGCGCCCCGCCGGCGACGGCGCGCTGCTCGCGCTCGCGGCGCAGCTGGAAGCCGCGCGGCCGTGGGCCGAGCGCCGCCCCGCGCTCGCAGCCGGCGTCAGCGGCTAGCTAGCGCGTCCCCAGCACGGCCGCCATCGGCTGTGGAGCGACTCCGAGCGCCTGCGCGCCGGCGGTGCCGCCGGCCGACGTCATCGTGACCTCCATCAGCTCGGCCTCGTCCCACGTCGCGAAGGCGTTCGCGCCGGCGAGGCGCTCGAGCAGGCGCAGCCCGCGCGAGACGATCGGCGTGGGGACGTTCACGAGTGGGCGCTTGCGTCCGAGCGAGCGCAGCACGACGCGCACGATCTCGTTGTGGCTGAGCGTCTGCGGGCCCGCGAGCTCGATGCGCTCGTGCGCAGCCTGTCCGCTGCTGCGCAGGCTCGCGATCACGCAGTCGGCCACGTCCTCTGCCCAGATCGGCTGGAAGGCGGCTGCTCCGCGCCCGGACACGGGCATGACGGGAAGCAGGGCCAAGCGCTCGAGCAGCGTCAGCCAGGGGTCGCCGGGGGCGTAGATGATCGACGGCGCGAACACCGTCGAGCGCAGCGAGGCCTCCTGCACGGCCTGCTCCGCCAGTGCCTTGGCACGCAGGCAGCGCGTGCGGTGGTGGGGGGAGGCGCCGAGCGCGCTGAAGAACACGAACCGCTCGACGCCGCGGCGCTCGGCCGCCTCCACCATCCGCCATGTCGCGATTCCGTTGAGCTCCTCGATCGAGCCGCGGCGCTGGTCGCGGATCGCCGCCGCAAGGTGCACAACCGTCTGCACGCCGCGCAGCGCGTTACGGAAGGACGGCGGATCGGTGAGGTCGCCGAGGGCGATCTGGACGCGCACACGCAGCGCTCCGAGCCGCCGAGGATCGCGCACCAGGCAGCGGACAGGGGTGCCTTCGGCGAGGAGCCGGCGCAGCACGGTCGAGCCCACCAGACCGGTCGCGCCCGTCAACAGCAGCATGCTTCGTACAATATGCCTCTCCTCGCCGGACACCCCCTAAAGCGACCCAAAGAAAGAAGCGAATGGCCTACGTAATCGCCGAGCCGTGCATTGGCACCAAGGACAACTCCTGTGTCGAGGTCTGCCCCGTGGACTGCATCCACCCGACGCCCGACGAGCCCGGATACGACGCGGCCGAGATGCTCTACATCGATCCCGAGGAGTGCATCGACTGCGACGCCTGCGTCGAGGCCTGCCCCGTCGACGCCTGCTTTGCCGAGGACCAGCTTCCCGAGGAGTGGGGGAAGTACACGCAGATCAACGCGGACTACTTCGCCAACGCGAAGTAGTCCGGGTCGCGCACGTCGTAGATCGGGACGTCCGCTATGGCTTCGCACAGCCGCGCGCGCAGCTCGGCCGAGTCGAAGCTGTGTGACTCCGGCGCGACCGGGTTGACGGTCATCGCGAGCAGCTCGATCGGGCGCGCCACGCGTAGAACGATGCCCTGACGGCGGTACCACTCGAGGCTCTTCTCGGCGAGGAACACGTGGGTGTCATCGGCGACGACCACCGTCAGGGCGGCGCCATCACCGCCACCACGACGACCGCGCCGCTGCCGCGTGGCCGTCACGAGCTCGCGCAGGAAGCGGTCGGGCAGCGCGCCGGCGAGCATCAGCCAGCGTGCGTCGGGGTGCTCGTCGAGCAGCGCACCGAGCTCGCGGGCGCCCGCGCTGAGGGCAAATCGCGGCGGCAGCAGCGCCGGATCGCCCTGCTCGCCGACGAGCAGGCTGGCGCCGCCGGCGGCGGCCGCGAGGGATCCCAGGCGCGCGTCGTGCTCGGGCTCGGCGGCGAGCGTCGGCAGGCGCACGAGCTCGACGGCCGCGCGCGTTTGCGTCACGACCTCCTCGATGTCGTCGCTGAGGACCGCCCCCGTGGACATGATCAGGCCGTCGGCGACATCCGGCGAGGAGGCCGCGCGGCGATCGATCGCGCCGTCGATCAGGATCTGCTCGGCGCCGTGGGCGAGCATCGTGTCCGCGACGGCTCGCACCTGCACGGCGCCGCTCGGCCCCGCGACCTCGACCGCACCGGCGCCGCGCAGGCGCGCGATCAGAACGCGCCCGAGCGGCGTGCGCACGTCGGTCTGATCGAGCAGGTCGTGCGGCAGCCCGCTCGCGCGCAGCAGCGCATCGGTCGTCGCCACGAGGCTGCCGCCCCACAGCAGCACAGGCGGCTTGGCGATGCGGGCATCGATCACGTCGTGCTCCTCGCCGTCGCGCCCGACGGACGTGACGCCGACCGTGCGCCCGCAGGCCCGCAACTCGCCCAGCAGCGTCGCCAGTGCTTCCGTCTTGCCCGTGTTCTTGGCGAGCCCGACGAGCGCGAGGCGCCTGGCGGAGGCCGTCAGATCGCTCAGCAGCACCGGCGCTCAGGCGGCTGACACGCGCGCCGCCAGCTCGCGCACGATGAACGTGGCGAGGTGCTGGGGTTCGGTGCCTTTGGAGAAGCCCGCGTCGTAGCCGAGCTCCTTGGCCAGCTCGTTGGAGACGCGCGGACCGCCGCACGCGAGGATCATCTGAGCGCGCCTGCCCTCGGCCTCGACCATCTCGACGAGCTCGGTCAGGTTGTGCACGTGAAGGTTCTGCTGGGTGACCGTCTGGGAGACGAGGATCGCGTCGGCGTTGACCTCGATCGCCTTTGCCAGCAGCACGCTGTTGGGCACCTGGCTGCCGAGGTTGTGGGTCTCGAACGCGTGGTAGCCCTCGAGCCCGTGGTGGCCGTGGTAGCCCTTCAGGTTGAGCATCGCGTCGATCCCGACGCTGTGCGTGTCCGAGCCCGTGCTCGCACCGACGACGACGACCTTGCGCGCGAGATGCTCGGCGGCGAAGCGCTCGATCTCGTCCTCGCTCATGTACTCGATCTCGAAGCCCTCGCCCTGCAGCGCCGCGAAGTCGACGGTCTGCGTGCAGCGCCCGTACATCACGAAGTACGTGTAGCCCTCTGTCAGCTCCTCGAAGTGGACGACCTCCGGCTCCTCGAAGCCGATCCGCGCGGCCAGCTCCAGCGCGGCCTTGCGCACCGCCAGCGAGTAGGGCACGGGCAGCGTGAAGCTCATCTGCACGAGGCCGTCGCCGAGATGGTCGGCATAGGGCCTGACGGCGGACAGGTCGACTTCTCTAGGCACGGTGACGGAGTCTCTGCGGCCCGTGAGACCGCCACGCTCGAGGGACCTCACGCATAGCTCGGGGCCTCGCCGGCGCTCGCCGGTTCGCGCATCAGGTTGACGACCGGGTTGAAGTAGTCGCGCTCCGTCTCGACGATCCCCTCGATCCCGCGACCGTCGTCGAGCTTGCGGCTGACGTCGCCGAAACGGGCTTCCTCGATCGCCTCGAACAGCCCCGTCTCGGCGATCCGCTCGAGCAGCGCGTGGGCCCCCGCGAGCACCTCGTGGGCGCGCGTCTGGATGATCCCGCCGCGCTTGAACTCGATCTCCTCACCGAGGTCGCGGGCGGCGTTGAAGACGTAGTCGACGTTCTGCAGGCCGAGCACACGGTCGTGGATGTGCGGGGTGAAGATCCCCTCGGTGGGCACGCCGATCGTCTGGATGCCCTGGCCCGTCGCGATCGTCACGAGGTTGAACATCGCGTCGGTCGCGTGCGTTCGGAACAGGTTGCCGTCCATGTGCCTCGTCGGCGGCATGTACTTGACGGGACAGTCCGGGAACAGCTCGCGGGTGAGCTGCGCCTGCGCCCACTCGTACAGCAGCCCGTTGGTGACCGGCACGTCGATCTCGAAGGCGTCGCCGAGCGCGATCTGCGCGTCGGGCACGCCGGAGTCGCGCGCGAGCTGGTGGTTGATGAACTGCGACGCCGTCACCGAGGGCGCCGCCTCGAGCGCGTCGGCGGTGCGCAGGTAGTTGTCCTCACCGGTGTTGATGACGACGCCGAAGTAGCCGTTGATCATGCGCGAGACGCGCTGGTCGATCAGACCACGGACGATGTTGATGTCGCGGTAGAGGATCCCGTAGAGGGCGTCGTTGACCATGTTGTCAAAGCCCTCCCACGCCCCCATCGCGGCGATCTCCGACATGCACAGGCCCGAGCAGAAGCTCGACAGGCGCACGTAGCGGCCGTGCTCCTCCGACCACTCGTCCATCGCCTCGCGCATGATGCGGAAGTTGGCCTGCGTCGCAAAGGTGCCGCCGTAGCCCTCCGTCGTGGGGCCATAGGGCACGTAGTCGAGCAGGCTCTGAGCGGTCGAGCGGATCACCGCGACGATGTCGCCCCCGGCCTGTGCGACGGCCTTGGCATGGACGACGTCCTCGTACACGTCGCCCGTTGCCGTCAGCACGTAGCGCAACGGCACCGGGGCCTCGCCGAGGCGCTCGCGCAGCTCGCGCCGAGCCGCGAAGCGCGCGGAGATCTCGCGCAGGCGCGCTGCACACTCCTCGCCGATGCGCTCGCGGATGGCGCTCTCCTCGGCCTGATCGAGCGCCAGCAGGTCGAGCTCGCCGGCGCTGAGGGCTTCCGCGATCTGCTGCGGCGAGCGGGCCGTCTGCAGCATCGCGTTGCCGAGCCAGTGGGCGACGCCACGGCCGAGGCCGCCGCCGTCGTGGACGTGGTCGACGATCACGTTCGGCAGCGGGACTTCGAGCGAGTCGGCGCCGTCAACGCCGAGCAGGCGCGTGACGCTGCGCTCGACCGACACGGTCGTGCGTCCGGAGGTGCGCTCGGCGACCTGCGCGGCGATCTGCTTGGCCGCCGCACGGCACGCCTCGACCACCCCCGGGTCGAGCTCCAGCTTGGAGCTCACGAGGGCTCCCAGGGTCGGGCTTGGCGGATGGCGCTCGGCGCAGCCGCGCGCAGCGCGCTCGGCGGCGGCTTGCGCGCTCGCCGGGTCACTGCAGGTCCCTGACGATCGGGAAGGGGATCACCTCGCGCAGCGTGTCGCGTTCGGTCAGGATCATCACGAGGCGATCCACACCCATGCCGCCGCCGGCGGTCGGCGAGTAGCCGTACTCGAGCGCGCGCGTGTACTCCTCGTCGTTGGGGTGCGGCATGTCGCCGTCGTCGACCGCGCGGCGCTTGCGCTGCTCGACGAAGCGCTCCCACTCGTCGACCGGGTCGTTGAGCTCGGTGTCGCCGCTGACGAGCTCGATGCCGCCGATCACCGAGTCGAAGTGCTCGGCGAGCTCCGGGTGGGCGGAGTGGCGCTTGGTGATCGGGAAGGGCTCGAGCGGGAAGTCGAACACGTGGGTGGGCTGGTTGATCGTGTGCTCGATCTTCGACGAGTAGATGTCGGCGACCACATCGGCCCAGCTGGCGGCCTCCTCGAGCGGCTCGTCGAGCGCCTCCGCGAGCTGCTCGCGCGTGGAGTCCATGAAGTCGAGACCGGTGCGCTCGAGGATCAGCTCGCGCATCGTGATCCGCTTCCACGGCTTGGCGAGGTCGATCTCCTCGCCGTTGCGCTTGATCACCGTGCGTCCGAGCGCCGCCTGGGCGACGTCGCGGAACATCTCTTCGGTGACGGTCGCGACGTCGTTGTAGTCGGAGTACGCGCACATGAACTCGATGATCGTGAACTCGGGGCTGTGCTTCGGCGAGATGCCCTCGTTGCGGAACACCTTGCCCATGTCGTAGACGTTCTCCATGCCGCCGACGATGCAGCGGTTGAGGAACAGCTCGACGGAGATGCGCAGGTACAGGTCGCGGTCGAGCGCGTTGTGGTGCGTGGTGAAGGGACGCGAGCCTGCGCCGCCCGCGAGCGACTGCAGCGCGGGCGTTTCGACCTCGATGAAGTTGCGCGCGTTCAGCCACTTGCGGATCTCGAAGACGATCTTGTGGCGCGTGATGAACAGCTCGCGCGTGTCCTCGTTGGCGAGCAGGTCGAGCTCGCGGTAGCGATAGCGGGTGCCCGTGTCGCCGAGCCCGTGGTGCTTGTCCGGCGGCGGACGCAGGGCCTTGGTAAGCAGCGTGCACTCGCGCACGCCGAGCGCAAGCTGTCCGCGCTGGGTCACATACACGCAGCCGCGGATGCGCACGATGTCACCGATGTCGAGCGCGAGGATGCGGTCGTATGTCTCCTGCCCCAGCGCCTCGACGCGAACGACGGCCTGGATCGAGCCGGACAGGTCGCGGATGTCGAGGAAGGCCGTCCTGCCGTGCCCGCGGCGGGAGATCAGCCGCCCGGCGATCTCGTACTCGAGCTCCGGGTGCTCGCCCGCCTCCAGTGCGCTCGCGTCGTGCGCCGCCAGCACGGCGGCGATCCGGGTGCGGCTGTTCCACAGCGTGACGGGCGGGTAGGGGTCTATCCCTTCCGCGCGCAGGCGCTCCATCTTCGCGCGACGTTCGTCGAATTCGACGACGGCCGAGCCGCCGCCATCGCCGCCGTCGCCCGTCGCCGAGGGGCGCTCGTCCTGCTCCTCCTCCTGCTGATCTCGTACTGGCATTTCGAAGACGATCCTCTCAGTTGACGGGCGCTTGTCAAGCGCGCCGGGATGCCGGGCGAGCCCGCGCAGGGCCCGTGCGCGCAGGGCCTGGGGGGCCTGCGGCGGGGGAGGACATGTCGCGCCTCGCGTACGGCCGGGTCAGGCCATCGGCAGCGACATGCCCACGGGTTTGCGGCTCTCGGGCGGCTCCTCAGCGCCCACCCGCCCGGGGCCGACCTCGACGAGCGGCAGCAGCGGAAGCTCGACGGGGCTCATCGCGATCAGTCCGCGCGCGATCTGGCGAATCGCCTGCGCGGCCGGGTCGTCGGGATCCTCGATCACGAGCGGCGTGCCGCTGTCGGACTGCGCGCGCAGCGGCATCGTCAGCGGGACCCTGCCGAGCAGCGGCACGTCGAGCTCCTCAGCGAGCTCGCTCCCGCCTCCCTCGCCGAAGATCGCGAAGCGCTCGCCGGAGGGCGTCGTGAAGGAGGACATGTTCTCGATCACGCCGGCGATCTCCAGGTCGACCTTGTCGGCCATGTGGGCCGAGCGGCGCGCGACCTTCTGCGCGGTCTGCTGGGGCGTCGTGACGATCAGGAACCTGGCCTGCGGCAGCAGCTGGGCTAGCGTCATCGAGACGTCGCCAGTGCCCGGCGGCAGGTCCACGAGCAGGTAGTCGAGCGCGCCCCAGTCGACGTCCTGGAGGAACTGCGTGAGCGCCTTGTGCAGCATCGGCCCGCGCCACACGACGGCGGCGTCCTCCTCGACGAAGAAGCCGATCGACATCACCTTCACACCGTGGGCCTCCAGCGGAATGATCTTGCGCTCGGCCGAGACCGGCGGGCGGGTGGCGCCGAGGCCGTACATGCGCGGGATCGAGTAGCCCCACACGTCCGCGTCGAGCACGCCGACACGCTTGCCTTCCGCGCTCAGCGCGGCCGCCAGGTTGGCCGTCAGCGTGGACTTGCCCACGCCGCCCTTGCCGGAGCCCACGCAGATCACGTTGCCGACCTGCGCGAGTGCCCCCTGGGGCAGGCTCGCGCGACCGAGCTTCTGCTGCAGGGCGGCCTTCTGGGTGTCCGACAGGACGTCGAAGTAGACGTTCACGTGGGTCACACCCTCGAGCGCCCCGACCGCCTGCGCGACAGCCGTCTGGAAGTGCCCCTTGATCGGGCAGCCGGGTGTCGTCAGCGACACGGTCACATCGACCACGCCGTTGGCGCTCGCGTCGATCGAGCGCACCATGTCGAGCTCGACGATCGAGCGGTGCAGCTCCGGGTCGATCACGACCTCCAGTGCCTTGAGGATCTCCTCGCGATTGGTCACGGGGTCATTGTAGGCAGCCGGTGCCGCATGCGGCACCGGCCCTGGCCGCA
>DASZNB010000135.1:0-2367 GCA_035551395.1 Solirubrobacteraceae bacterium
CGATCCCGAGCTGGCATGGGTGCTTGACCGTATACGCCGAAGAATCGAGCTGGGGCAGCCGCTGGACGGCACGATCGTCCGGCGCACGGCCACCGCGCCTGAGCGCGATGCGGTCGCGCGCCTGTTCGGCCGCGCGCCCCGATGGGCTGGCGGCCTCAGCGTCTCACTCGGCGAGCTCGACGCGCTGCTGCGCCGCTCCGGAGTCCACCAGGGCGGACTCCTCGCGGCGGTGATCGCGCTGACCGGCCCGGTCACGGTGCGCGCCGATGCCGCCGGCGCGGATGCGCGAGCTTGGGCGGACGCGTTCGCACTGGTCGAGGAGACGACTGTCGGACGCGCCGAGCTGGGCGACTGGATCGGGCGCATCCGTGCGGGCGGAGTTGCCAAGCGGCTCGCCAGCGGCTCGCCAGGCACCGGCAGGGAGCTGCTCGACGCGCTGGCGAAGGTGGTCGAGGCGCTCCCGGCCTCCCGGGGCGAGTCGCTGAGCGCGTTCGCGGCGCGGGTAGCCGGCCGTGCCCACGCCCTCGATGACGGCACGCCGCTCGGGACGCTGGCGCTCGGCGCAGCCCGCGCGCTCGCTGGGCTCGAGCCCCCGGGTCCGGGCGAGTCGCTGGCCGAAGCCCGGCGCGAGGCATGGGCCGCCGTCGGCGTGCTCTGCGACGAGCTGTCGAGCACCGTACTCACGCTGGGGTTGCCCGGCGACGCCTCCCCCACGGGCCGGATGCTCGCCGCCGCCTGTGCTGGTGGCGAGCCCATCTGGCTGACACTCCGCCAACTCGTGCGTGGCCCGCCACGATGGGACTCGGCCGGCCTGAATCGCGTGCTGGTCGTCGAGAACCCGTCCGTTGTGGCGCTCGCCGCCGACACGATCGGCGCGCGTGAGACGCCGATCGTGTGCACCAATGGCCAGCCACGCGCCGCCGTGATGGTGCTCCTGCGCTCGCTCGCAGGTGCCGAGGCGCGCCTGCTCCACCACGGCGACTTCGACTGGGGCGGGCTCGCGATCGGCAACCTGCTGCACCGCCGGCTGCCCGTCGAAGCGTGGCGGTTCGATCGCGACGCGTATCTGTGCGCCGTCGCCGCGCACGCGCACGCCGCGCCGCTGACGGGATCGCCGACGGAGGCGAGCTGGGATCCCGGGCTCGCTGACGCGATGCGCGCGTCGGGCCGGCGGATCGAGGAGGAGCTGGTCGCGATCGAGCTGCTGGAGGAACTCGTCTGAAGCGCGTCTGGGTGCGGCGTCAGCTCAAGCGGCGAGCTGGTCATCGGTCCCGAGCTCACCATCGAGCCCGAGCTCATGACGCAGCCAGCTCAAGTCGGCGCTCGGCTCCTCGCTGCGTCTCGCGCGCTCCGCGCCGTTCTCGATCTGCCGCACAATCCGCACGACCTCGGCGCGGGATGGCCCGGACGCAGCCTCGCGGGGCGTGAGGCCATCAAGCTGAGGATTGGGATCGTCCACCCATCTGCGCATCCGGTCGGTCAGGAAGCCCTCGAGCAGCCGACGCTCGGATTCTTCGTCGAGCCCCGTTCCGGCGGCGGCTCGCTCACGCGGCGCCGCGCGCAGCTCGCCAAGGCGCTGCTCGATCGGGACGGCATCGATCTTGGACGAGTGGATGAGATCTCCGAAGTCACCCTCGACGATCTCCACCCCACGCTGCAGTCGCTGTTCGGACATCGCCTCGAGTACGAGGCGGTCGCCGTCGACGCGCAGCGTCGCAATCGGAACGCTCTCGAGACGCCCTTCGACGCCAACCTCGAGAAC
This sequence comes from Solirubrobacteraceae bacterium, assembly GCA_035551395.1. Lineage (GTDB taxonomy): Bacteria > Actinomycetota > Thermoleophilia > Solirubrobacterales > Solirubrobacteraceae > Palsa-744. The sequence continues at coordinate 1,763 of DASZNB010000135.1, forward strand.
CAGCGCGCCCCGCGGAAGGTGCCCGCGTTCGCGTGCCAGAGTGTCCCGAGCGACCGTGATGTCGATCGTGGGCTCGTCCTGCGGCGCGAGCCGTCCGAGCGCCCGCAGGCGACGTTCCAACGCGAACCGATCATTCGTCCGCCAGGATGCCGTCGCCTCCGCTATGAGATCGCCCTCGATGGTGAAGAACGACGGCGTAGCGTCCCAGCTCGGCGGACGGAACCGGACGACCTCGAGTGGATGGACCTCAAGCGCTCGTGCGATCGTGACGGCGTCCGGCGACCGGTCGGCGCCACCGCCGAGGCGTGCGATCTCCGCAAGCAGATCGGGCTCGTCCGACGGCTCGACCAGACGCGTTGCACCCCACAGGCTGGGCGGGTCGCCCGGCATCAGGCGACCGATCAACAGATCCCAGCGCGTCGCCTCCCGCGAGACCTTGGCGCTGGTTACGGTGGTGCGCTCGCCGCTGGCGAGATCCTCGAGCAAGATCCACTCGCCGACCCGCACGTCCAGCACCCGGTGAAGACCCAGACGGGCGGACGCAATTCGCGTGGACACAGCGCGCTCGTGTGCGTCGAGCTCAGGACGAAGGGCGTAACGCTCAG
>DASZNB010000136.1:0-9480 GCA_035551395.1 Solirubrobacteraceae bacterium
CGAGTGGTGGCTTGCGGCGAGGGGGCTGCGTCCCCCGCCGCGGCGAGGGTGGGCGCGGGAGCGCTCATGGCGCCTATCGCGCCGCTTTGAGCTTCGACCACTCCGCCTTGTGGGCCCGCTTGGCCTCCTGGTACTCCGCGAGCGCCGCTGCCGAGTCGACGTCGCCGAGCGTCGGGTGCGGCGGCACGAGCCCGTCGGCCGCCTTCACCCCATAGCGCTTGGCGAGCACCGCGCCAAGCGCCTTGATCTTCATCTCCCCGAAGCCCGGCAACGCTGCGAGGTTGGCGCGCAGCGCGTCCGCGTCTCGGGCATCTCTCCAGACACGCGAGGCGTCTCCGTCGTACTCGTCACGGACGTGCACCGCCAGCTCCTGCACACGCTTGGCCATTGCTCCGGGGAAGCGATGGATCGCCGGCTTCTCGCGAAACACCGGATCCAGGTCTGCCGCGGCGAGCACGTCGGGATCGAGCGAGCCGAGGCGCTCGCGCACGAGGAGGGGTCCAGCAAACGCCTTCTGCACCGAGACCTGCTGATCGAGCGCAAAGCCCACGAGCAGCGCCATTGGATCGGAAGCGATCAGCGCGTTGGCCTCGTCGGAGTCGGTGAAGTGGAGGCGCTCGGGCATGGCGCAATCGTAGCCGCCGGCCCCGCAGCCGCCAGATAGAGCACTGCCAGCGCCCGGGCCACCGCGCCGACGGCCTCGTCGGGCGGCAGCAGCTCGGGGTGGTGCAGCGGGCGGCGCGTGAAGCCCGGTGCGCCGTCGAGGCCGACGAAGCCCATCGCCAGCGGCGCGAGCCCCCCGAGGAAGGCGAAGTCGTCCGATCCGCACGAGCGCCACTCGGGCGCCGTCTCGAGCCCGGCGGCGACGAGCATCGGGCGCGCGCGGGCGACGACTCCGGGGTCGTTCTCGAGTGCCGGCTCGCCGCTCGTCAGCACGACGCGACCGCGACAGCCGCTCGCAGCGGCGATCCCGGCGACGACCTCCTCGACGAGCCGGCGCAGCGCGGCGCGATCCTCGGGTACGTACGCGCGGAGCGCCCCGCGGGCTCGGGCGCTCGCCGGAATCACGTTCTCGGCGGTCCCGCCGTCGAGCAGGCCGATCGTGAGCACGGCGGGATGCAACGGGTCGATCCGCCTGGCGAGCTGCGCGTGCAGCGCCACGATGACCTCGGCGAGGGCGAGGATCGGGTCGCGCCCCCGATGGGGATAGGCGCCGTGTGACGGCTCGCCCTCGATCACTATCTCGAACGCGTCGCAGGAGGCGTTGACCACGCCGGGATCGAGAGCGACGCTGCCCCACGGCAGCTCCGGGTGCACGTGCGCCGCGACGATCGCGCCGACGCCGAAGCGGTGCAGCTCACCGCGGGCGAGCTGCTCGGCGCCCGACGGATAGGCCTCCTCGCTGGGCTGAAAGACGGCGAGCAGCGGGGCCGGCAGCCAGCCGGCAAGCGTGCTCGCGGCGCGGGCGAGCGCCACGAGCGCCGCCATGTGCACGTCGTGGCCGCACGCGTGCATGACCGTGCCGTGCGCGCTGAAGCTCGCCCCGGTGCGCTCCTGCAGCGGGAGCCCGTCGAGCTCCGCGCGCACCGCAACCGGCGCTCCGGCGCCGCCACCGACGAGCGCTGCCAGCCCTGTCTCGGCGACCCTCACAACCGCAACCGGAAGCTCGCCCGCGACGCTCGCCGCCGTCTGATGCTCGGCGTGGGCGAGCTCCGGCTCGGCATGCAGACGGTGGCGCAGCTCGACCGCGCGCGGCAGCTCGCGCTCGAGCGCAGTCAGCAGTCGCGTGAGCGACGGCTCAGTAGATGGCTGCATACCGCCGGCAGTTCTCCTCGAGCTCGCGGCCGCTCGCCGCGTCGATCTCGGCTTGCTTCACGCTGACGTAGGCCTCGTAGAGCAGCGGTCCGAGCCACGCGCGCGCGGTGTCGTCCTCGGCAAGTGCCTGGAGCGACTCCTGCAGCGTGCTCGGCAGCGCGCCGACGCCGTAACGCTTGGCATCGGCCGCATCGAGCTCGGCGGGGTCGCGGTCGAGGATCGGTGGCGCCGGCAGGCGCTCGCGGATGCCCTCGAGGCCCGCCCGCAGGATCGTCGCGAGCGCGAGGTGGGGGTTGGCCGTCGCGTCGGCGCCGCGGTACTCCAGGCGCAGCTGCCGTTCAGGGTCCTCCTCACCCAGCGTGACGAGCGGCGGGATGCGCAGGAGCGCTTCGCGGTTGCGCTCGGCGAGGCACACGGCGCCCGCGCTCCAGCGGTGCGGCGTCAGTCGCGCGGCAGAGATCGGGCTCGCGGCCGTGAATGCGCTCAGCGCGCGCGCGTGGCGCAGCACGCCGGCGGCGAACTGCCCGCCGAGCTCGCTCAGGCAGCCCGCGCGCGAGGAGTCGTAGAACAGCGAGCCCCCGCCACCGTCGAGCAGGCTGATGTGCACGTGGACCCCATTGCCCGCCTCAGACGGGTCGAGCAGCGGCACGAACGTGGCGCGCGCGTCCAGGCGGCGTGCGACCTCGCGCACGACCTCCCTGAAGACGACGGCGCGGTCGGCGCTCGCGAGGCCCTCGGCGGCGGCGAGCGGGATCTCGAACTGGTGTGCCGCGTACTCCGCGAGGAAGCGTTCGGGCTCGACCCCGGCGGCGACGAGCGAGTTCATCACGCGGGTCGCAAACGGCTCGGCTCGGCGCTGGGCCTCCAGCGAGAACGGAAGCGCTGCGGGCGCGTCGAGCAGCAGCTGGAACTCGTGCTCGAAGCTCGCCATCACGCGCGCTCCGAGCTCGCTGTCGAGCAGCGCGAGCGTGTCGCGCAGGAAGCTGCGCGGACAGGCCGCCCACGGGCTTCCGTCGGTCTCGACGATGTCGCAGAGGATGAGGTGGAGCGCGCTCGCGCCGTCTTCCCCGACGCGCACGCGGGTGGTCGGGTCGGGCGTCAACCGCAGATCGCCGGTCGCGCCGAACGGGTTCGGCTCGGCGATCGGACCGAATGGCGTGAGCGCGTGGTTAGCGGGCACCCACCCGACCCCCTCGGTCAGCCGGGCGTCGAGCGCCGAGGAGAACAGCGCCCGGCCGCGCACGATCGCGCCGAGGTCGCAGCAGACGAGCGCGACGAGCTCGTCGGCGCTCACGCCGGGCGCTCCTGCACGATCGTTCCGTTGTCCCAGATCTCCTCGCGCAGGCCCAGCTCGTGCGCGCCTGAGCGCACGGCGACGGCGTCGCCGGCGGAGACGACCGCGAGCATCCCGCCCGCTGGCATGTCCGCACGCTCCAGCGCCGCGGCGAGGCGCTCCTGCGGTTGCACGTGGACCCCCCGATCGCCGAGCGAGGGGTAGGTGTCGGCGATTGCGTAGAGCACGCCACCGGGCCCCTGGACGCGCCCGAACACGCAGGCGAAATGACCGACCCGCCAGTCTGGATCCGGCCCCCGCTGCTCACCTTCGAGCAGGTACCCGAGCAGCTGATCGGCGCTCGCGTGCGAGCCCCACAGGTGGTGGGTGGCGAAGTTCGCGATCAGCGTGGCGGAGCGAAGCTCGGCGGCCAGCTCGAACAGGCCTGCGAGCGTCGCGTCGCTCCACGGTCCGGCGAAGGGGATCGCCGCGAGCGCTCCCGCCGAAAGCTCCTCGATCGCGTCGCGCACGCCGCCCGCGGTCGTACCCGAGAGATCCGACCCCGCGATTTCGGGGATCGTGAGGCGATAGTCGCGCCGGCCGACCTCACCATGCGGCAGCGTGCCGGGATCGCGGACCGGGGAGATCACGCTGCCGGCGGCGAGCGCAACGGCATCCTGGTCGAGTGGGCTGGCACCGTGAGCGCCGCCGGCGATACCGGGGATACCGGCGGCGCCGAGCGCCAGCGCGCCGCAGAAGGCGCCGCACAGGTCATCGCGCTGGGGCAGCTCCTGAGCATGCAGCGCCAGCAGTCGCCGCGCTCCCGGCAGCAGCGTCAGCTCGATGGCGGCATGCCCGGCCATCGGCTCAATATACGGCCGTGCACACTGCACGGCGGGCGCGTACGCTTGGCGATGACGCCGATCCGTGTTCCCGACCGGAAGGACGCGATGCGATGAGCTGGGACTTCTCCACCGACCCCGACTATGAGCTGCAGCTCGAGTGGATGCGCGAGTTCGTGAGTCGTGAGATCTGGCCGCTGGAGGCGATCTGGCATGAGCTCGGTATCGACGGGCTGACGGCCGCGCTCGCTCCGCTGCAGGCCCAGGTCAGGGCGCGCGGGCTGTGGGCCACGCACCTGCCGCCGGAGCTCGGCGGCCAGGGCATGGGCCAGGTTCGCCTCGGCCTCATGCACGAGGTCCTCGGCACATCCCCGATCGCGCCGCTCGCCTTCGGCAACGCGGCGCCGGACTCGGGCAACTCGGAGATCCTTGCGATGGCCGGCACGCCCGAGCAGAAGGATCGCTGGCTGCACCCGCTGCTCGCGGGCGACCTGCGCAGCGCGTTCAGCATGACCGAGCCCCACACGGCCGGCTCGGATCCGACCCAGCTGCGGACCCGCGCCGTCCGCGACGGCGAGCATTGGGTGATCGACGGGCACAAGTGGTTCTCCTCGAACGGCTCGATCGCCGACTTCCTGATCGTGATGGCGGTCACCTCGCCCGACGCGCGGCCCTCCCAGCGCGCCTCGATGTTCATCGTCCCCGTCGACACCCCCGGCGTCGAGATCCTTCGCGACGTTCCCACGATGGAGCACCCGTGGGAGCAGTTCGGCGGCTACGGAGGGCACTCCGAGATCCTCTACAGCGGCGTGCGCGTCCCGGCAGAGGCGCTGCTCGGCAGCGAGGGCGAGGGCTTCGTGCTGGCGCAGCAGCGGCTCGGGCCGGGTCGCATCCACCACTGCATGCGCTGGCTCGGCGTCGCGCGGCGCGCCTTCGACATGATGTGCGAGCGCGCCACCTACCGGCACGCGCACGGCTCGCTGCTCGCCCAGAAGCAGACCGTGCAGAACTGGATCGCCGACAGCGCCGCGGAGATGCAGGCGGCGCGCCTGATGACCCTGCACGCGGCCTGGGTGATGGACACGCAGGGGCACCGCGCCGCGCGCACGGACGTGGCGCTGATCAAGTTCTACGGCGCCAGAGTCCTCCACGACGTCGTCGACCGCGCCCTGCAGGTGCACGGGTCGCTCGGCTACTCGACCGACCTACCGCTCGAGCAGATGTACCGCTTCGCACGCGCCGCGCGCATCTACGACGGGCCCGACGAGGTCCACCGCCAGTCGGTCGCCCGCCACCTGCTGGCCGGCTACGAGCCCCCGGCCGACGGCGTCCCGAGCGAACACCTGCCGACCCGTCGCGAGCAGGCGCGCGAGCGCTTCGCCCACCTGCTGGACGCTGTCACCGCGAACGACTGAGGCCGCTGAACAGCCAGGGCGCGCGCTGGCCGATCAGCTCGCCGGCGAAACGCTTACGCGGCCCGTAGACGACCCACGTCGTGTCGATCGCGCCGAAGTACTCCACCAGGCGCAGCTCGTCGGGGTGTTCGGCGGCGTGATGCACGTGCGTCAGCCCCGCGTCGTACGCTCCCGCCAGCAGGTTGCGCGCCACGACGGGCTTCGAGGGCTCATCGACGATCGTCTCCCAGCCACTCAGGTCGAGATAGCCGCGCGTGGCGGAGACGATGCCGAGGCTCCGTGGCTCTGCGACGTCGGTGCGCCGGAGCAGGCCGAGCTCCTTGGTCGGGTAGATGAACGTGTCCACGACGAACACCTCCGTGTGGAAGCGCTCCGTCACGAGGTGCACCTGGACGTGTGCGCTGCACTGCACGAGGAACGTGTTCGGCCGCTCGCGCACGCGCCCGATCGCGTCCAGCAAGTCCGTGACGAGCACGATCTCGAAGTCGGCGATGCCCTGGAAGGCGAGATAGTGGTGCAGAGCGTTCTCGTGGCAGGTGCCGGATGGGCCCAGGGTGATAAACGTCGGATCGCCGACTGCTCGCGCGGCGCTGACTGCTCCTGGAACGCTCATTGCTGGCCTTCCTCGCCGGTGGGGCTACCCGCGTGAGCACCGTCGGCGGCTGTGGATGGTGAGTCGATCAGCGCGTCCTCCATCTTGCACGTGGCTGCGATCAGCAGCTCGAACAGCTCCTCGGTGAAGTCAGCCGGCAGAGCCACCTCCGCGCCGCGAGCCAGGTAGCGCTCGCGCACCTGAGCGACCCGCTCGGGTTGCATCATCGGGATCGCGTTGGTCCGCTTGACGGTGGCGATCTCGCGACAGATCGAAAAGCGCTCGCCCAACAGCCGGGCAATCTCGTCGTCGAGCGCGTCCAGGCGCCGACGGAACGGGTCGAGCGTGCTCACGAGAGAGCAACCCGCATGCGCGGACCGAGCGCGACGAAGCCGTTGGCGCGATAGAAGGCCGCCGTCGCTGCGATGCCAGAGAAGCTGGGGGGCGGCAGCCCCACCTCGACGCGGTCGCACCCCTGCCGGCGCGCGAGCCCGAGCAGCGCGGCGAGCAGCCCGGCGCCGATCGCGTGGCCGCGCCAGGATCGCTCCACCCACAGGTCCTGGATCAAGGCGTAGCAGCCGGGGACGTGGATCGCTCGCTGCCAGCTGGCGGCGAGCACCCCGACCACCGCTTCGCCACAGTCCGCCACGAGCACGGCGCCGTCCCGTGGGCTGTCCAGCAGCTCGCGCACGGCCGCCCGCATCGCCGCCACCGGTGCCGGTGTCCCGCCGAGCTCGACCACCAGCTCCCGCACGGCGCCGGCGACGGCCGCGCTATCGCGGTGCTCGGCCGGGCGGACCATCCAGTCCCTCGCGCCGCGCACCTCCGCCGCGGGCCCGCGCTGCTGTGCGGCTTCGCTCACGCCGCCGCCGTCGCGCCCGCGGGCTCGAGCTCGATCGTCCAAGCCTCCGGCGCGTCGCTCCCGGTGACGGTGCTCGCAATCGCGCGCATCGGCGCGCGTGCCTTCAGCAGCACCTCCTCGAACTCCTCCTCGGCGTCCGACTGCATCACGATCGCGCCGCCCGCGCCGATCGTCGTCGCGCCCGGTCGCATCACGATCGTGCGGATCACGATGCTGAGATCGACGCTGCCGTCGAAGCCGAAGTAGCCGAGCCCGCCCGAGTAGACCCCGCGAGCCTCGCGCTCGATGTCGTCGATGATGCCCATCGTGCGCAGCTTCGGCGCGCCGGTCATCGAACCGCCGGGGAAGCACGCCCGCACGCATTCGACCGGCGAGCGCTCGCGCTCGAGCACGCCGGTGATCGTCGAGATCAGCTGGTGCACCGTCGTGTACGGCTCCGCCACCATGAACTGCGGAACGCGCACGGTGTCGATCTCGCAGACACGGCCGAGGTCGTTGCGCAGCAGGTCGACGATCATCAGGTGCTCGGCGAACGTCTTCTCGTCTCCCAGGAGCTCCGCACGCTGGGCCGCGTCGCGCGCCGGGTCCGACGATCGCGGCGCCGTCCCCTTGATCGGGCGCGCCTGCACGCGGCGGTCGCGATCCACCGACAGGAAGCGCTCCGGCGAGGAGCTCAGCACGGCCAGCTCACCCAGCCTGAGATACGCGGCGAACGGCGCCGGGTTGGTGCGCCTGAGCTGGCGGTAGAGGGCGAACGGCTCGGGGCCCGCATCGCAGTGAATCTGGTCGGTCAGGCACACCTCGTATGACTCCCCTGCCATCAGCGCCGCCTGGCAGCGGGAGATGTCCGCGAGATACTGCTCGCGCCCGCGCCCGCTGTGAAACCGGACAGGCGGCTGCTCGGGATCGCCCGCGTGCTCGGCCTCCGCCGGCGGGGGCTCGCCGGCCTCGGCAGCGGCAAGCGTCTCGTGCACCAGCCGTTCGGCGTGCTCGAGCCAACGCTCGGCTTCGGCGTCCTGCGTCTCGTGGCAGAGCGCCAGCACGTGCGTGCGCCCCTCCAGATGGTCGATCGCGACGACGCGGTTGGCGAGCATCAGCACCGCGTCCGGCAGGTCGGAGCGGTGTGCGTTGGGCGCGCCGCAGTCGGCCTTGCACTCGTAGCCGAGGTAGCCGACATACCCGCCGAGGAGCCCCGCCGGGAATCCCTCCGGCGCCGTCACCGCATACCGGTCGAGCTCGCGCTGGAGCAGCTCGAAGACGGAGCCGTCCTCGACGGTCCGCTCGCCGTCGCGCCGGAACGTGACGCGCTGGCGCTCGACGTCGTATTCGATCACGCAGCCGTGCGGTCCCATCGTCGTGCCCATGAAGGACCGTTTGGCGAGCGCCGTCGGCGCATCGGCGCTGTCGAGCCAGAAGGCGTGCTCGCGCGTCCCGAACAGCCGCTCGAACAGCAGCTCGGCCGGTGGCTCGCCCGCGACCGAGCGCACCCGCAGGTGCAGCCGGGTGCCGCCCGCTCGGCGCGCGGGCGCCCGCGGCCTCTTTGGCGGCAGCCGCCGTCGCTCGGCACCGCTCGCCCGCCCGGCGGTGTGCGCTCTTGCGAGCGCGTAGAAGTTCTCGAACAGCCGTCGGCCGTGGTCGGTCGCGATCGACTCGGGGTGAAACTGCACGCCCCAGATCGGGCGGCGCGTGTGCTCCAGGCCCATCACCACGCCCTCTTCCGTCCACGCTGTCACGCGGCCCTCGGGGCCGAGATCGCCGACGACCGCCAGGGAGTGGTAGCGCACGACCGAGAAGCCCTGTGGGATGCCGGCGAACAGGCCGCCGTCGTCGTGGCGGACGCCGCTCAGGCGACCGTGCATGACGATCGGGGCGGCCGTGACCGTCCCGTTGAGCAGGTGTCCAAGGCCCTGATGCCCGAGGCACACGCCCAGCACCGGTATCTCGCTGAGGCGCAGGATGTCCGCGCAGACGCCAAAGTCGTGCCAGCGCTCCGGGCGCCCGGGCCCGGGCGAGAGCACGATCGCGTCGAAGTCCCAGCGCGACAGCGCTGCCCACGAGACGACGTCGTTGCGCACGACGATCGGCTCCTCGCCGGAGACCGCCGCGAGCAGGTGGAACACGTTGTAGGTGTAGGAGTCGTAGTTGTCGATCAGCAGCGTGCTCACGAGCCGGCCTCGAGCCCGAGTCCGCGCGCGCTGCGATCGAGCAGGGTGTGCACGACGCGCTCGACGGCTTCGCTGCGCCCGCGCTCGACGTACCACTGCGAGAGGTGCTTGAGGTAGTGGGCCAGCGGCCTGACGTCGAGGCGCTCGACCGCGAGGCGCAGATACCGGCGGTAGAGCTCCGACTGGATCACCGCGAAGCGATAGTCGCGGTCCTCGAGCGGCCGGCGGTCGCGGCCCGTTCCGCGGCTGTGACGCGCACGCGCGCGGACCAGGTCCCACCCGAGGCTCTCCTGCTCGCACAGCAGCCTGTCCGGGTCGAAGTCCATGTCAGGAGTCCCCGGATGGGGCAGGAAGTAGCCGAGCGCTATCTGCGCGGCGATGCGTTCGGGGTGGGGATGCCCTGCGCGCACCTCGCGCCGCCGCGGATCGGTGTCGATCTGCGCGTCGAGCCAGTCGACGAGCTCGTCGATCAGAAGCGCGCCCGCGCTGGAGCTCACTGCACGCTTCCGGCTGGAG
>DASZNB010000137.1:0-6255 GCA_035551395.1 Solirubrobacteraceae bacterium
GTGGGGCCGGGCACGTTCACGGGACTGCGGGTGGGCATCGCCACAGCTCGCGGTCTCGCCCAATCGCTGGATCTCGAGCTCGCCGGCGTCTCGAGCCTGCAGGCGCTGGCGGCGGGGGCCTTCGCCAGCGCCGCGGCGGCCCAGCCCGCCGCCACGCAGCCCGGCGACGCCTCCGCACAGGCGGCCGTCGACGCGGTGCTGGCTGTGATCGACGCCCGCCGCGGCGAGGTGTTCGCCGCAGCGTACGCACGCACGGCGGGGCCGGCGCCGCGCGAGCTGAGCGCGCCGCGCGCGCTCGCGCCCGAGCGGCTGGCCGCCTTGCTCGAGCGTGCGCCTGGCGATGGCGCGCGCTGGCTGGCGCTGGGGGACGGAGCGGTGCGCTACCGCGGCGACGTCGAAGCGGCCGGCGTGCCTGCGCCCGGCGACGACAGCGACCTGCACAGGGTCAGCGCCGCCGCGGTCTGCGCGCTGGGGCTCGCGGCACCGGTCGGCCCGAGCGCGTTGCTGCCCGACTACCGCCGCCGCCCCGATGCGGAGCTCGCGCTCGACAGCGTGGGCGCGGGAGGGGCAGCGTGAGCGGGCGCTCCACAGTGCCGCAGGATCTCGACTCGCCGCCACCGGTGGACATCCGCAGCCTCGGCTACCCGGACCTGCCACAGGTCACCGCGATCGAGCGGCGCGTCTTCCCGACGCCGTGGTCGCTCGCGATGTTCGTGCTCGAGCTCTCCAAGCAGTCCGGTGTCTGCCTGGCGGCTGTCTCGGAGGGTCGGCTGGTGGGATATCTGATCTGCTCGCGCTACGACACCGTCTGGCACGTGATGAACGTCGCGGTCGATCTCTCCCATCAGCGGCGCGGGCTGGCCTCGGCGATGCTCGCCGAGCTCTACCGCCAGGTCGACGACGAGGACGCCCGCTTCACGCTCGAGGTGCGTCCCTCCAACAAGGTGGCGATCCACCTCTACGAGCGCGAGGGCTTTCGCGCGGCCGGCATGCGCCGACGCTACTACCAGGACAACGGCGAGGATGCGCTCGTGATGTGGCGCACGCCGGCGACGCTCGCGGGCTCGCTCGACGACGTCCCCAACCCGCGGCCGGCATGAGCAGCGCAGCAGCCGGCGGATGACGATCCTTGCGCTCGAGACGAGCTGCGACGACACGTGTGCGGCGATCATCGACGCGGACGGACGCATCCGCTCGAACGTGATCTCCTCTCAGGAGGCGCACGGGCGCTTCGGCGGCGTCGTCCCCGAGATCGCCTCGCGCCAGCACCTCGAGCTCGTCAACCTGGTCGTCGAGAGCGCGCTCACGCAGGCCGGATCGACGCTCGAGGATCTCGAGCTCGTCGCCGCGACGCAGGGCCCTGGCCTGATCGGGGCGCTGCTCGTCGGTCTCTCGACCGCGAAGGCGCTGGCCGCCGCGAGGGAGCTCCCCTTCGCCGCGGTCGATCACCTGCAGGGACATGTCGCCGCGAACTTCCTGCTCGGCTCCTCCGTGGATCGGCAGGCAGAGGCGTTCGAGCCGCCGTTCCTGTGCCTGATCGCCAGCGGCGGGCACACCCTGCTCGCGCGCGTCGCCGCACACGACGGCTTCGAGGTGCTCGGGCGCACGCTCGACGACGCCGCTGGTGAGGCCTTCGACAAGGGGGCACGGATGCTCGGCCTCGGCTATCCCGGCGGCGCCGCACTCGAGCGCTTGGCCGCCGGGGGGGATCCGCACGCGTTCGCCTTCCCCGGGTCGGCGGCCGAGCGCTCGCGCGGCGGCCGTGGTCCGGGCCGCCGCGCCTTCGCGGAGGGGCTCGACTTCTCCTTCGCCGGCCTGAAGACGGCGCTCCTGTATGCGGTCCGCGAGCTTGGCGAGCAGCACACGGCCGAGCGCGCCGCCGATCTCGCTGCGTCCTACCAGGCGGCGATCGTCGACAGCCTGCTGGCTCGAACCGAGCGCGCACTGGAGCGCACCGGGCTCGGGCGTCTCGCGGTCGGCGGGGGCGTCGCCGCCAACGGTGAGCTACGCCGCCGCCTGCTCGCGCTGGACGCCACCGTGCACGTGCCCGAGCGCTCGCTGTGCACCGACAACGCCGCGATGATCGCGAGCGCCGCGCGCTTCGCGAAGCGCCTCGCATACCCGGGCTATCTCGGCCTCGACGCCTACGCGACCGGTGAACGCGCGCGATGACCGTCGTGACCGTGTACTCCAGGGCCGACTGCCACCTCTGCGAGCAGGCGATGGAAACGCTGCGCCGGCTGCAGGGCGAGTTCGTCTTCGACCTGCGCGAGCTAGACATCGACGCCGACGCCGCCCTACAGCGGAGCTATTTCGAGCGGATCCCGGTTGTCGCGCTCGACGGCGAGGAGCTGTGTGAATACTTCGTGCAGGAGCCCCTCGTGCGCGAGCGTCTAGAGTCACGGCGATGACTTACGGAGAACCTGCGAGCGGTGCCCTCGAGGCCGACCGGGACAGCGCCGCCAGCTCCAGCGAGCGTCTCTCGCTCGGCGTCGCCGCGCGCCTGTCGCGTTACCTCCAGGTGCTGACACAGGCGAAGAAGATGGGCAAGGAGACGATCTCCTCGCAGGAGCTCTCGGACTACACGCACGTCAACTCGACGCAGATCCGCCGCGACCTGTCCGGCTTCGGGAAGTTCGGCAAGCGCGGCGTCGGCTACAACGTCGAGGCGCTCGTCTCGCAGATACGCAAGATCCTGCGCACGGCCGGGCAGCACAACATCGCGCTGATCGGCGCCGGACACCTCGGCAAGGCGATCGCCTCCTCGGAAATCTTCGCCGACCACGGCTTCCGCGTCGTGGCGATCTTCGACTCCGATGACGCCAAGGTCGCCAGCCAGGTCGGCAATCAGGCGGTGCGCCACATCGACGAGCTGCGCCAGGTGGTCGAGGACGAGGACATCGTCGTGGGCGTGTTGGCGGTCCCCAACAGCGCCGCCCAGGGGCTCGCCGACGAGCTCGTGGAGGCTGGGGTGAAGATCATCTTCAACTACTCCGAGTCGCTGCTCGATGTCCCGCCGGAGGTCACGGTGCACACCTCGAGCCCGGCCGTCGATCTGCTCTACGCGCTGTACTTCTACCTGACCTGAGGGCGAGCGTCGCATTCGCGTCACACTTGAGATGGCAGTTCCCCGACCGCGCTCGAGAATCAGATGAAGCCACTGGATCTAGACCGAGCGGAAGCAACCTTCGCGGCGGCGAGGGAGATGACCGTCGGCGTCGAGGAGGAGTTCTCGATCCTCGCGCCGGAGACGCTTGAACTGACGCCCCGCTTCGAGGAGCTGCGTGAGCTCTCGCGCAGCGACCCCGTGCTCCGTGACAGCGTCGCGGGCGAGCTGATCTCCTCGGAGATCGAGATCATCTCCGGCATCGGCGACGATCTCGAGCACGCCCTCGCGCGCCAGCGCGAGCGCCGCGCGCGCCTGTTCGCGCTCGCCGGTGCCCACGACGCGGCGCTCGGCGCCACCGGCACGCATCCATGGGCCGACTACCGCCAGCAGCCGATCATCGACACCGAGCACTATCGCCGCGTGGAGGAAGGGCTCAAGTACGTGGCGTGGCGCAACAACACCTTCAGCTTGCACGTCCACGTCGGCGTGCGCGACATCGACCGCGCGGTGCGGGCTTGTGACAGGCTGCGGCCGGTGCTGCCGCTGCTGCTCGCGATCTCCGCCAACTCGCCGTTCCTCGACGGCCGCGACAGCGGCCTGCATTCGGCTCGCACGCAGAGCTTCACGAAGAGCTTCCCCCGCTGTGGCGTGCCGGACGCCTTCGGGAGCTGGCGCGCCTACCGCGACTACATCGAGTTCCTGCAGCGAACGAACTCGATCATCGAGTTCACGCAGGTCTGGTGGTCGGTCAGGCCGCACTTCAGCTTCGGCACCGTTGAGGTGCGGATCTGCGATGTGCAGGCGACGGCGCAGGAGTCCGACGCGCTCGCCGGGCTGATGGTCGCCTGCATCTCCCAGGCGTTGCGCGACGTCGACGACGGCGTGCCCTTCGAGCACCCCGCTCCGCGGCTGATCGAGGAGAACATGTGGCGTGCGATCCGCTATGGGCTCGACGGGTGCTTGATCGACATCGAAGCCGCCGCCGAGTATCCGGCGCGCGCCGCGATCGAGCGCCTCGGCGAGTGGACTGCGCCGGTCCGTGGCGAGCTCGGCATCGAGGTCAACTTCCCCGAGCGCAACGGCGCGCAGCGTCAGCGCCGGATGATCGCAGCGGGCGCCTCGCGCGAGGAGGTCTTCGCGGCGTCCGTGCAGGAGACCAGGCAGACCTATTCCGAGGAGGTGACGGTATGAGCGCGGATGCGAGCGCACAGGCAGGCTCCGGCGGTGGCGCCGGCGAGCCCAACGAGGAGGAGCTGCGGGCGGCCTACGAGGCGGAACTCGGCCGCATCACGGCGACCGACATGATGGCGCAGGCGGCGGTGTCGCTGCTCAACATCGGCGCGCGCCGGCTCGGATTGCTGGGCGAGGGCGAGGGCGAGCCGGCCGGCGCCGGCGCGGCGGGGCGCGACCTCGAGCAGGTACGCGACGCGATCGACGGGGCGCGTGCCCTGCTGGAGATCCTCGGCCGGCGGATCCCGCAGGAGCTCGGCCCGCTGCGCGACGCCCTGTCGCGGCTGCAGATGGCCTATGCGCGCGAGGTGCAGCCGGGTGCCGGTGAGCCCGGCGGGGCGCCACAGGCAGCGGGCCAGCAGCCCGCGCCCGACGGCGGCGCGGAGGCGCCGAGCGCTGAGCGCGAGGACGGCGCCGAGCAGCCCGCCGGCGGCGAGCCGCGGCCGGGTCCGGCCGAGTCCAGCGGCCGGCTGTGGGTTCCCGGCAGGTGAAGCCGCCAACGGCCGCTCGCCGCTGGCCGGCACGCTTCCGGCCGGCACGATAGACTCGGCCCGCGTTTGCACCGGGTAGCGCGCTCTGCTTGAGCGGCCCGGCCGTCAAATGTGCGCGCGACGATCCTCGCGCGGCACGCAAATCAGACCGCGGAGGATTTTCTGTTGAGCAGCTTTCTGACGAACCATGGGGTCGTCGTCGCCCTCGTTTGCGCCGCCTGTGCCGTCGCTTACGGCATTTTCACGACGCGGGCCCTGCTCGCGCTTCCGGCGGGCAACGAGCGCATGCAGAGCATCTCGCTCGCCGTTCAGCAGGGCGCCCGCGCCTACCTGAACCGCCAGTACGCGACGATCGCCGTCGTTGGCGTGGTCCTGTTCGTCGCCCTCATCTTCATCCAGAACATCGCCGTCGCCGGGGGCTTTCTGATCGGCGGGCTGCTGTCCGGCTCGACCGGCTACATCGGCATGAACGTCTCGGTGCGCTCGAACTCGCGCGTCGCCGAGGCCGCCCGCTCGGGCGTCACGCCGGCGCTCCGCGTCGCCTTCCGCGGCGGCGCGATCACGGGCATGCTCGTCGTCGGCCTCGCGCTGATCGGCGTCGCCGGCTACTACGGCGCGCTGACCTCGTTCTTCAACGACAGCCCCAAGACGGCGGTCGACGCCCTCATCGGCCTCGGCTTCGGCGGCTCGCTGATCTCGGTCTTCGCCCGCCTCGGCGGCGGCATCTTCACAAAGGCCGCCGACGTCGGCGCCGACCTCGTAGGCAAGGTCGAGGCCGGCATCCCCGAGGACGACCCGCGCAACCCCGCGACGATCGCCGACAACGTCGGCGACAACGTCGGCGACTGCGCCGGCATGGCCGCCGACCTGTTCGAGACCTACGCGGTCACGGCGGTCGCCGTGATGCTGCTCGGTGTGCTCACCTTCCAGGAGCAGACGCGGGTCGCGCTGTACCCGCTGGTCCTGGGCGGCGTGGCGATCATCGCCTCGATCATCGGCACGTTCTTCGTTCGCAGCCGCGCCGGCAACGTCGAGCGCGCCCTCTACCAGGGGCTGATCGTGTCCGGGGTGATCGCCGCCGCGGCGTTCTACCCGGTCACGCATTGGCTGATGAACAACATCCACTTCCGCTCGGGCGTGGGGCAGACGCCGACCGTCGGCGACTTCTACCTGTGCTCGCTGATCGGGATCGTCGTCACGGCCGGCCTGTTCGTGATCACCGACTACTACACGTCGACGCGCTTCTCACCGGTCAAGAAGACTTCGCGCGCGTCGGTCACCGGTCACGCGACGAACATCATTCAGGGCTTCGCTTCGGGTCTGCAGGCCACCGCGCTGCCGGCGATCGTGCTCGTGCTGGGCATTTTCGGCGCCTGGAAGCTGGCTGGCATCTACGGCATCGGCGTCGCCGTCATGGGCCAGCTG
>DASZNB010000138.1:0-16410 GCA_035551395.1 Solirubrobacteraceae bacterium
GGAAGCGCCAGGCCGAGGCCTGCTCGGCGCCGTCCGGTCGCAGCAGCCGCGCGCCGGCGCAGGCGAAGCGCGGGCGCTCCTCGAGCGCCCGCCACAGCGCGACGCTCGCGCCCGGCCGCAGCTCGGTGTCCTCGTTCAGCAGCAGCGCATAGCGGCCGCCCGCGCGGCGCAGCAGCTCGCTGTCGTTCTCGCCCTTGCCGCGGCGACGCTCGAGGGCGATCACCTCGGCGCCGACGGGATGATCGCGCGCCGCCTCGGCGGAGCCATCGCGCGAGGCGTTGTCCAGCACGAGCACCTCGGAGGCGAACGGCAGCGCCCGGCGCTCGCGCGCGATCGCGTCGAGCCCCCGCACCAGCAGCTCGCGCTGTGAGGTGTTGACTACGCAATAGCTCAACTCGATCGCGGCCATCGGAACGGCGCACCCTACTTCGCGCGCTGCGCACACGGACGATCAGCCGCATTCAACGAAATCCGAGCAGCGGACGCATCCCCAAGGTTGACTTCTCCTGCGCAAACGAAATCCGAGCGGCTGGATGCATCCCTCGGGTTGACTTCTCCTGTACAGTCGTGGGGAAGTAGGAGCTGTGCCGGATCCCTCGATCCAGGGTTAGGTGCTTCATCTGCGGGGGGCCCGCGCCAGAGGGGTGCGGGCCAGCCGTGGAGCGTCTGCGCCGGGGGTGCAGGTCAGCCGTGGAGCGTCTGCGCCAGTGGCGCGGGCCAGCCGTGGAGCGCTGTGCCAGGGGTGCAGGCCAGCCGTGGAGCGCTGGCGCGCCTATTGTCCTTCGCCGTGCGCGTCCACATCGTCGATCCGTCGGCCTACACGCCGCCCTACGACCACGCTCTCTGCGCGGCGCTGGGCGCGGCGGGCGCCGAGGTGGAGCTGCACACGAGCCACTTCGCCTATGGCCCGATCGCGCCGGCCGACGGATATGCGCGCTACGAGAGCTTCTATCGCAGCGCCGCCCGCTTGGACGATCCACGTCTGCGGCGCGCGGTCAAGCTCGCCGAGCACGTCCCCGACATGCTCCGCTATCGCCGGACGGCGCGCTCGGCTGCCGTCGTGCACTTCCAGTGGCTGACCGTTCAGCATCTCGACGGGCATCTGCTGCCGCGTGGGCGCCCGCTCGTGCTGAGCGCCCACGACATCCTGCCGCGCGAGCCGCGCCCAGGCCAGCGCCAGGCCCAGCGGCGGCTGTACGAGCGCTTCGACGCGGTCGTCGTGCACTCCACAGCGGGCGCCGAGCGGCTGAGCCGCGAGCTCGGCGTCGAGCGTGCGCGCGTCCACGTGATCGGGCATGGGGCCTTCGCCCACCTGGCGGCCGGCGACGCGGACGGCGCGCCGCCGTTTGAGACCGAGCTTCCGGTCGTGCTCTGCTTCGGGCTGATGCGGCCCTACAAGGGGATCGACCTGCTGGTCGAGGCCTGGCGGGGAATCGAGGGGGCCGAGCTGTGGATAGCGGGGATGCCGCGCATGGACATCGCCGCGCTGAGGGCCGCGGCGCCCCCCGGGGTGCGCTTCGTCCCGCGCTTCATCGGCGACGACGAGCTGCCGGCCTACTTCCGCCGCGCGGACCTCGTCGTGCTGCCCTACCGCGAGATCGACCAGTCCGGGGTCCTCTTCACGGCCCTGGCGTTCGGCAGGCCGCTGCTGCTGAGCGACGTCGGCGGCTTTCCCGAGGTCGCTCGGACGGGTGCGGCGCGAACGTTCCCGGCGGGGCAGGCAGGGGCCCTGCACGATGCCCTCGCTGGGCTGCTCGGCGCCCCGGGCACGCTCGCGAGCATGGCCGAGCGCGCCCGTGAGGCGGCCGCAGGGCCCTACTCGTGGGCCACCGCGGCGCGGCGAACGCTCGATCTCTACGACGCTCTCCTGAGCCAGGGGGGCCCGCGATGACGGTGACGCTAGAGGTCGTCTTCTGGCTCTGCTGTGCGCTGATCGTGTGGACGCAGCTCGGCTACGCCGCTGCGCTCGCGCTCGTCGTCCGTGCGCGCCGGCTCGGGGCCGATCAGACCGCCGAGAGGGCGTCCGCCCCCGCGGTGTCCGCCGGTCGAGCTCCCGGCACAGACGCCGCCGAGCTGCCGGCGCTGTCGCTGATCGTCGCCGCGCACGACGAGGGGACGGTGATCGAGACGAAGGTCGCCAATGCGCTCGCGCTCGACTATCCGCGCGATCGCCTGCAGGTCATCGTGGCGTGCGATGGCTGCTCGGACGCCACCGCCGCGCGCGCGCGCGCGGCGGGAGCCGACATCGTCCTCGAGCTGCCGCGCGGCGGCAAGGTACGCGCGCAGGACGCCGCCGTCGCGCAGGCGCGCGGAGAGCTGGTCGCGTTCTCGGACGCCAACGCGCTGTGGGAGCCGGGTGCAGCTCGCGCGCTCGCGGGCGCGTTCGCGGACTCCCGCGTCGGCTACGCGTGTGGTCAGGTGCGCTTTGTGCAGGCCGGCGGCCCCAGGAGCGGAAACCAGGAGGGTGTCTACTGGCGCTACGAGCTCGCGGTGCGCGGACTGGAGTCCCGACTCAGCTCGATCACCGCCGGCAACGGCGCGATCTACGCGACCCGCCGCGAGAGCTACATCAGCGTGGATCCGATCATGGGCCACGACCTCTCGCTGCCGTTCAACATGGTCAAGCGCGGCTGGCGGGCGGTCTACACGTCGGACGCGCGCGCGAGCGAGAAGATGGTCCCCACGCTGCGCGGCGAGTTCGCGCGCAAGCGTCGGATGATGAGCCACACGTGGCCGATCGTCCTGCGGGGCGGGATGCTCTCGCCCCGCGGCTACACGCCGGGCTACGCCGTGATGATCCTCTCCCACCGCCTGTTGCGCTACGCCACGCCGGCTCTGCACCTGCTAGCGCTGGGCGCCAACGTCGCGCTCGTCGCGCTCGGCGCGGGGACGCTCTACGCGGTGACGCTCGGATTGCAGCTCGCGCTGCTGCTCGCCGCCGCGCTGGCAGGCGCGGTGCCCGCGCGGGCGCTGCTGATCGCGCGCTACTACGTGCTCACGACCGCCTCGCTGGCGGCCGGCCTGTGGGACTGGCTCCGCCACGGCACGGAGGCTTCCTGGGAGGCGGCTGAAGGCACTCGCTGACGACCGGGAGCCGGCACGCTACGGCGTCCTCGGTCGCTCGCGTGCCAAGCACGCCACGCTCCCTGCGTCCTTGTCCCGTTTGACTCCCGGCCGTCAGAATGAGGTCCGTAGCCATATTGTCCGGGCGGTGATCCGCCGGGCCGTCGACATCGCGGTGTCCGCAGCGTTGCTCGTCATGAGCGCGCCGTTGCTGGCGCTCGCGGCGCTCGCGATCCGCCTCGAGACGCCCGGTCCGGTGATGTACCGCCAGCGACGCATCGGCCTCGACGGCCATCCCTTCGATGTGCTCAAGCTGCGCACGATGGTCGACGGCGCCGAGCACATCGGCGCGGGCCTGGCCGTCAACGAGAACGACCCGCGCATCACCCGGGTCGGCGCGCTCCTGCGCAGATGCTCGCTCGACGAGCTGCCGAACCTGGTCAACGTGCTGCGCGGCGAGATGTCGCTGATCGGTCCGCGCCCGACGCTGCCGGTGCAGGTCGAGCAGTACTCCGAGCGCCAGCGTCGGCGCCTGGAGCTGCGTCCGGGAATCACCGGCTGGGCGCAGGTCAACGGCCGCGCCAGCGTGCCGTGGTCGCAGCGCATCGAGCTCGACCTCTACTACATCGAGCACCGCTCGCTCGCGCTCGATCTGACGATCCTGCGGCGAACGGTCGCGATGCTGCTCGCCGGGGGCGAGATCTACAAGGGCGAGCACGGCGGCTGGGAGGGCGAGCTGTGAGTGCCGCGGCGACCCACGGGCGGCCGGGAGGGGAGCTGTGAGCGCCGCGGCGAACCACGGCGGCTGGGAGGGCGAGCTGTGAGCGCCGCGGCGATCCTGCTGACCGGCGCGGGCAAGCGCTACGACATCGTCTCCTGCTTCGCGGCGCTGACGAAGACGGTCGTCGCCGATCCCGCGCCGCTCGCTCCCGCGCAGTACGCGGCGCAGGTGCGCGCCGTCGTTCCGTTGATCTCGGATGCCGCCTACGTCCCGGCGCTGCAGGAGCTCTGCGCCGAGCACGGCGTCGGCGCGGTGTTGCCGCTCACCGATCTCGATATCGAGGTGCTCGCGGTTGCGCGCGAACAGGGGAGCCTGCCCGCGCTCGTGCCGTCGCCGGCGATCGCGGCTGCGACATACGACAAGTACGAGGCCCACCTGCTGCTCGGGCGCCTCGGGCTTCCCTCGCCCCCCACCATCCCGGCGGACGCTGCCCTCGAGGGTCTCGAGTATCCGGTCATGGTCAAGCCGCGACGGGGCTCGGGCGCCCGCTCGATCCACTGGGCGCGCGACCCCGCGCAGGCGCGGTTCTTCATCGACTACGTCGCCGAGCCGACGATGGTTCAGCGCGCGATGAACGGCCCTGAGCTGTCGATCGACTGCCTCGGCGATCAGGACGGACGCTGCCTCAACGCGATTCCCCGCACGATGCTCGAGTCGCGTGGCGGGGAGTCGATCAAGGGGCAGGTGATCCGCGACGAGGAGCTGATCGAGCTGGGCCGGCGCACGATGGAGGCGCTTGCGGTGCGCGGGCCCGCGACCATCCAGGTCTTCCGCGACCCCGACATCGGCGTCGCCATCACCGACGTGAACACCCGCTTCGGCGGCGCCTTCCCCGCGCCGGCCTATGCCGCCCTGCCGGGACGCAGCTATCCCGAGCTGATCGTCCGCATGGCCGCCGGCGAGCGGATCGAGCCCCAAGTCGGCGAGTTCGCGGCCGGCATGAGCTTCACGCGCTACTACTGGCAGCTCGAGCTCGACGAGCAGCTGCGACCGACGGGGCGGGAGATCGTGCCCGGGGGCCGGCCCGAGCCACGCTAGCGACAGCCCCGCGACGCCAGACGGCACGGCTGCGCCCCGGCTCGGGCTAGAATCCACGCCAGTGGCCACGTCGCTAGTCGACTCCCCGCCCGCTGCCAACAGCGAGCAACGGCCGGCGGATCCGCCCACGGACGCCCCGGCCCCGCAGCCCGCCGGCTCAGCCCCACCGGCGCCGGCGACTCGGGCGTGCGCCCAGTGCGGCGCGCCGATGGCCGCTGAGCAGGACTGGTGCCTGCAGTGCGGTGCCGGGGCGCGCGGCGGCGCGGCAGCAGCGGGCTGGCGCTCGGCCGCGACGATCCTCGGCGTCACCGCCGTGCTGGCCCTGGGCGCCGCAGCGGCTGGATATGCGGCGCTGAACAAGAAGACGCACAACCCCCCAGTCGCCACCACGACTGTCGCCCAGGCACCGGCCGCGGCGGTGCCGGCAACTCCTGTGACCCCGGGCGCCCCGACGACGATCAAACCGGTCCTGCCGAAGACGGCGGTCAAACCGCCGACCATCCCGCTGGCGACGAGCACGCCGCCGGCGACACCGACGACGACCGCCAAAAGCGAAACCGGAGCGTCGACGACGCCGGCACCGTCCACCGGAGGCGCCTCGACCGAACCGACGCCGATCCTGCTCGACACGAACGCCGCCTCGACCTACAACCCCTACAACTATCCTGCCGCCAACTTCGGCGACCCGAGCCTGACGATCGACGGCGACACCTCCACGGGCTGGACGGCGCTGGTCGACCCGGCGACGGCGCCGCG
Organism: Solirubrobacteraceae bacterium; assembly: GCA_035551395.1. Taxonomy (GTDB): domain Bacteria; phylum Actinomycetota; class Thermoleophilia; order Solirubrobacterales; family Solirubrobacteraceae; genus Palsa-744. Next base: position 5,639 of record DASZNB010000138.1, read on the forward strand.
GCTGGCCGAGGGCGTGCTGATCGACGTGAAGACACCCCGACGGTTCGGCTCGGTCAAGCTGGCGACGTCCTCGCCCGGCATGAGCGTCGAGCTCTACGGCGCCAACGGCGCGTCGGCGCCGACGTCGATCGTCGATACCGCCTGGGTCCCGCTGAGCCACTCGCGCGTGGTCGGCAAGAAGCACCTCACGATCAAGCTGCGCCACTCGAAGCACGCCTTCAGGTTCATCACGCTTTGGATCAGCAGGGCACCGGCGGCGTCGGTCGGCACGCCGGAAGCGCCGGGCCACGTGAGCGTCAACGAAATCGAACTGTTCGCTCCGGAATAGCCGCCGCTCCGGCGGCGCCGCTCAGGCGGAGGAGCGGGATGCGCGTCAGGCCGCCGAGCGGAATGCGCCTCAGGCGGAGGAGCGGGATGCGCGTTTCGCCGGGCGCCGCGCCGTCGTGCGTGTCGTCCCTCGAGGAGCAGAGGCCCGGCGGGCGGCGGGCGCCGCCCAGACGTCATCGAGAAACGCCCCGATCTCGCCGGTCAGGCGGTCGGGCTGGAGGCGCAGCTCGACCAGCGACTCGGCTTCCAGCAGGCGCGCGTTGGGCAGCTCGGAGGCGAGCATACCCGCGTCGGAGAACGGGTGGACCGGGTCGCGCTGGTGGCCGAGGATCAGCGCCGGCGCCTGGATCCGCGAGCGCTCGCTGCGCGGAGGCGCGATGCGGCCGAAGAACAGGCCCTGCAGCAGCGCGCCACCCGGGCCGGGTTCCTGGCGCACGGTGTCGAGCAGCACATTGCCGTAGTGCGGGAGCGCGCGACGCGGCACCGCGCGCGCGGCGCGCGCGAGCAGCTTCATCGCGGGCTCGCCGAAGGTCAGCGAGACGAGCAGCGGCGTGAACGCGAGCGCGCTGCCGAGCAGGCCGTTGTCGAGCACCGGCATCTCGATCACGAGCCCACGCACCCGCGCGGGGCTGTTTGCGGCCGCCTCGAGCGCGGCATTCGCGCCCAGCGAGGTGCCCATCACGACGGCCTGCTCGAGTTTCAGGTGGTCCATCAGCGCGATCACCTGCTCCCCGTAGATCGGCATCGAGTAGCGCCACATGTCGCGCGGGCGATCCGAGGCGCCGTGGCCGAGCAGGTCGAGCGTGATCACACGGTTGCCGCGCGCGGCGAGGTCTTGCGCCAGCCGGCGATGCATCTCCTGCGAGAGCAGCAGGCCGTGCAGCAGGATCAGCGGGCGCGAGCCCGCCGGCGCGCTGCGCGCCGTGCGGTCGCGGACCCCCGCCGAGGTGACGGTGGCCGGTCCACCGCCGTACTCGGTGTAGGCCAGGCGCTGGCCTTCGTACTTGAAGAACGGCATCCGCCCACCCTACTAACCGGGCGAGCGTGCCTGTTTGCGGGCGGCCATGCGTCTTGGGAGGACCGTGCCTGTGTGCCGCTCGGGCCGGCGACCGGCGTGGCGGTCGGCCCGCGCGCATGCGCGCGGAGCGCTAGCTTTGCAGGCTGACTTCAACTGTCAGCCACCACCAGGAGGAACCAATGGCCAAGCAGCCCCGCATCCTCGCCGGAGAGACGGTCGCCATCACCGGCGCCGCACGCGGGATCGGGCGCGCCACCGCGGAGGCGCTCCTGCGCCAGGGCATGAAGGTGGCGATCGGCGACGTCGATCTCGAGACGGCTCGCCGGACGGCCACCGAGCTCGGCGCGAGCACCATCGCCCTGCCACTCGACGTGACCGACCGCGCCTCCTTCACCGCGTTCCTCGACGCCGCCGAGCAGCAGCTCGGGCCGCTCGACGTGCTCATCAACAACGCCGGGATCATGCAGGTGGGGCGCTTCATCGACGAGGACGACCTGACGGCGAGGCGGATGATCGACATCAACCTCCACGGCGTGATCCTCGGCATGAAGCTCGCGCTCGCGCGCATGATCCCCCGCGATCGCGGCCACATCGTCAACATCTCCTCGCAGGCCGGCAAGTTCGGCACTCCCGGCGGAGCGACCTACTCGGCGACCAAGCACGCCGTCGTCGGCATGACCGAGGCGGTGCGCGGCGAGCTGCGCCTGATGGGGGCGCACATCGACCTCAGCTACGTGATGCCGTTCGTCGTCAACACCGAGCTCGGAGCCGGGCTCGGCGAGGCGCGCGGGATGAGCAACCTCGAGCCGACAGACGTTGCCGATGCGATCGTCGAGGCGCTGCGGATGGGCATCGTCGACGTATGGGTGCCCAAGTCGGCCAAGCGCACGAACATGCTCACGGCCGTGCTTCCGCGATCGGCCTCGGAGGGGATCGCGCGTGCGCTGAAGGCCGACCGTGTGCTCGCCGGCGCCGACCTCAACACGCGCCGCGCCTACGAGCTGCGCGCCTCGCGTTCGGAGCCCGGGCTCGAGCCGGCCGCGCCCACCCCCCAGATCGCGTCCTCCGAGGGCGCCGCGCTGCAGGCGGCAGAGGCGGCGGCGGGCGGCGAGGTGGCGCAGGCGACGGGTGACGAGGAGGAGGCGCAGGCGACGGGGGACGGCGAGGTGGTGCAGGCGACGGGAGAGTAGGAGCTCAGCCGGCCGTCAGCCAGTCGGCGATCAGGCTGCCGATCAGCGGGCCCTGATCCTCCTGCAGGAAGTGGCTCGCATCGGGGATCGTGCGCGGGGCAGGCTGCCCGATCGCCGCGGCGAAGCGCTCGCCGGTGCTCAGCGGCAGCACCGGGTCGGAGTCGGCCCACAGCATCAGCGTCGGCCGATCGTCGCTCTTCAGCGCCTCGAGCACCCGCTGGCCCGCGGCGGCGCCTGGCGCATCCGGGCTGCGGGGGATCATCAGCGGAAACGCGCGCGCGCCCGCCTTCGAGGCCGCGTTGGGATAGGGCGCGTCGTACGCCGCGATCACCTCGTCGCCCGGGTCGGCCTTGCAGGCGCCGCGTACGAGCATCCCGACGGGGAGGTCCTCGGTGCGTGCGACGAAGTCGCGAAAGGCGATCCACGCGTCGGTCATCTTCTGGTGCCCGGTGAACAGACCGGTGTCGAGGATCACGATGCGATCGATCCGCTCGCGCCGCTCGAGCGCGAGGCGCAGCCCGATCGGGCCGCCCCAGTCGTGCACCACGATCGTCGCCCCCATGAGATCGAGGTCGTCGAGCAGCGTGGTCGCGAGCTCGACGTGGCGGTCATAGCTGTAGAAGTCGATGTCGGTCGGCTTGTCCGAGCGTCCGAAGCCGGCGAGATCGGGCGCGATGCAGCGAAACCCGGCGTCGCGCACCGGCGGGATCACCTTGCGCCACAGAAACGACCAGGTCGGCTCCCCGTGCAGCAGCAGCACGGGAGCGCCGTCTCCCTCGTCCACGTGCGCCAGGCGCAGCCCGTCGATGTCGCGATAGCTGGGGCGAAAGGGGAAGTCGACGAGCCCCTCCAGGGTGTCATCGTCGGTGCGCACCGCGTCGAGCATCTGCTCGCGGAGCATACCGTTCGCCCATCGGCTAGGCTCGCGCCCGGATGCACACGATCGCCGTCCAGCTGGCGCCCGTCCTGGGGGCGGAGAAGAGCAAAGTCCCCTTTTATGTCGCGGGCGGGCTGCTGGTCGCATGGGCGTTGCTCGTTTCGCTGGGCATCGGCGTGCGACGCCCCGACTTTCCCGCCAACCTGACCCAGCAGCGAGCTCTTCTCGCGGTCACGGCCGTGCTCGTGCTCGCGGCCCTCGCCACCGCGGTGCTGACCTCCGGAGGCGCGACGAGCAGCCAGGCCGCCGCCGGCGCGCCGGCACAGAGCCAGACGTCCGCCGGTCCGGGTGGCGCCGAAGCCCCCGCCTCCAGCCAGGGCATCGCCTCATCCCCCTCAACGGCGACGACTACTGCGCCGCGGGCGACGACCGGTACGCCGGCGCCGGCGTCCTCGCCGGCCGCGCACGCCAGCGCACTGAAGCTCGCGGCCGACCCCGGCGGACAGCTGAGCTACAACACGAAGCGGCTGAGCGCGAAGGCGGGAGGAGTCACGATCGCCTTCACCAACGCGTCCCCGCTCGAACACAACCTCACGATCGCCCAGGGCAGCAAGGTGCTCGGCGCGACCCCCACCTTCGCCGGCGGCGTGAAGTCCCTCAAGCTGACGCTGAAGCCCGGGAGCTACACGTTCTACTGCTCGGTGCCCGGCCACCGCCAGGCGGGCATGGAAGGGACGCTGACGGTGTCGTGAAGCTGTACGTCTGCTGGGGGACCTTCCCGACGGTGCGCCCAGGCGGGCATCCGTGCGCAAACGCCCATCATGCGCTGCGGGATGCTGGCTACGAGCCGCAGGTGGTCAGGTCCTACGGCTTGGCGGCGCTGCCCGAGTTCTTCAACCGCACGCCCGGACGCCGCGAGGTGCGGGCGCTGACGGGCAACCGCTGGGTGCCCACGCTCGTGCTCGACGACGGCACCGTGATCGACGATTCGCACGCGATCGTCGCGTGGGCGCGCGCGAATCCCGCGTAGATGTGTTCGCGCGCCTCCCGCGCGGGTACGCGCAGCGTCGCGATCAGCTCGTCCATGTCGCGGTCGGCGCGCGCGGCGACGCGGGCGAGGGCAAAGACGATCGTCACGCTGAATCCCATCGCACCAACAGCCAAAGCGACGATGACGATCACGGAACTCACCCCATGACTCTCGTTTCGATTCTGCTTTCCGTCGCGGACACTCGCACACCCGGCGGACATGAGCCGGTCGTCCGCGTCACCGAGAACGCTATGACCGTATATTTCTGCACCGGCGGCCAACTGTCCTGCCGGCGAGCTCCACGAAACCCGAGAGAAGGGACCGCGCAAATGGACGTCCTTGCCAGGCTCGACGAGACCCGTGCAGCCATCAACGTGCTCGAGCACCCGTTCTATCAGCGCTGGAGCGCGGGAGAGCTCGCCGACGCCGAGCTCGGCCTGTACGCCGGCGAGTACGGCCACGCGGTGCGCGCACTGGCCGACGCCTCGATGGCGACCGCCACCGCGGCACCGGCGCGCCACGCCGCCGAGCTGCACGCGCACGCCCTCGAGGAGGCCGCCCACGTCTCCCTGTGGGAGCAGTTCGCGAGCTCGGCCGGCGCCACCGGCGCACGGGCCCGAGCGCTGCCCGAGACCGAGGCGTGCGTGCGCACGTGGACCGCGGGCGAGGACCTGCTCGAGCACCTGGCGGTGCTGTACGCGATCGAGGCCGGCCAGCCCGAGATCTCCGAGACGAAGCTCGAGGGGCTGCGGACCCACTACGGCTACAGCGCGGAAGGACCGGCGACCGAGTACTTCAGCGTCCATGTGCTGCGCGACCTCGAGCACGCGCGCGATGCCCGCGAGCTGATCGCCGAGCTGATCGGCACGGTGCCCGACCCGAGCGCCCAGGCCGACAGGATGGTGCGCCGCGCGAGCGACGCCCTGCGCGGCAACTGGAGCCTGCTCGACGGCGTCGAAGGACGCGCGCGCGGGGCCTAGCGCCGGGGCGCCAGGCGCCAGGCGAACAGCACCGCAGCCACGGACGTCGCCAGGTTGAGACTGGAGACGCCCGGGCGCATCGGGATGCTGACGCGGGCATCGGCCCGCGCGAGCAGCGCGCTGCTGAGCCCATGGCGCTCGGTCCCGAAGGCGAGCAACGCGTGCGGGTCGAGCGTCGCCGGGTCGAGCGGCTCACCGTCGGGATCGACCGCCAGCAGCGGCGCGTCGAGCGCAGCCAGCGACTGCATGCGGGCCACGGGCAAGGCGAAGTGCAGGCCGGCGCTCCCGCGCAGCGCGTCGGGATGCCAGGGGTCGTGGCTTCCCGTCGTGAGCACGCCCGCTGCGTCCGCTGCGGCGGCGACGCGCACGCAGGCGCCGATGTTGCCGAGGTCGCGCGGATCCTCGAGCAGCACGATCGGCGCGCTGCGCGGCGCCGCGAGCATCGCCGCCGGGTCGAGCGCGGGGCGCACCGCGATCGCCATCACGCCGGTCGTCGGTGCGAGCGGCGCGAGCTGGGCGAAGACGGCGCCGTCGACCGGCTGGGCGAGGGCGAGCATGCGCTCGCCGACATCCGGAGCCAGGCGCGCCGCGAGGCGCTCGAGCGCGGCGGCGTCATCGGTCACGACCGCGACCGTCTCGGCGTCGAAGCGCAGCGCGTGCTTGAGCGGGTGAAAGCCCTCGAGCACCGCCAGCGCCGGGTCGCGTCGCGCGCGCCCGAAGCGCGGGATGAGCGATCCCTGTTGCACCGCGCGATCATGGCAGGCGCACTACTGTTGAGGGCGCGATGAAGCTCGAGGGGATTCATCACATCACCGCCATCACCGGCGATGCCGCCGGGAACGTCGAGTTCTACGCCGGCGTGCTCGGCCTGCGGATGGTCAAGCGGACCGTCAACCAGGACGAACCGCGGGTCTATCACCTGTTCTACGGAGACGAGGATGGATCTCCCGGGATGGACCTGACGTTCTTCGAGTTTCCGGGCGCGGCGCGCGGGATCGCGGGCGCCGGAATGGTTCACCGGATCCTCTGGCGGGTGGGCTCGCAGGCCGCGCTCGAGTTCTGGCGCGAGCGCCTCGTTGCAAACCACGTCGAGGTGGAGCTGACCGGTGAGGGCCTGTTGTTCGTCGATCCCGAGGGACTCGGGCACGAGCTCCTGCTCAGCGCGAGCGAGGACGAGCCGCTGCGCGCTCGCTCGCCGGAGATCCCGGCCGAGCATGCCCTGCGGGGGTTCGAGGGGGTGCGCGCCTACAGCAGCGCACCCGCCCGCAGCGAGCACCTGCTCGCGGACGGGCTCGGCTTCGACCGCGCCGAGGGCGAGCGCTGGGAGGTTCGCGGGGATCGCCGCGGCAGCTTCTACGCCTACGATCCGGCGCCGCCGGAGATCAATCGCCGTCAGGGAGCGGGGACGGTGCACCACGTCGCCTTCGCGGCGCAGATGCCGGAGCTGGAGGCGTGGCGCACGCGCGCGAGCGAGGCGGGCGCCGACCCGACCCAGGTGATCGACCGCTTCTACTTCAAATCGGTCTACTTCCGCGAGCCAAGCGGCGTGCTGTTCGAGATCGCGACGATCGGGCCCGGCTTCACGGTCGACGAGGATCAGCGCCATCTCGGCGAGCGGCTGTCGCTGCCGCCGCCGTTCGAGCCGATGCGCGAGCAGCTCGAGGCGACGCTGCGTCCGCTGCCGTATCCCCCGCCGTGGCGCGTGCAAGCGCCCTGACGCCGCGTTCACGTTCGCCCGCCGAACGACCGATAGACCCAGATGGCCAGTGGGCAGGACAGCGGCATCGTCGACCAGTCGGCCGTGGGCATGCGCGTGGCCACGTTCACGGCAGGCGTCTGGCTCACCTACGTGGTCTGCGGCAGCAGCTCGCTCTATCTCGCCCTGACGTGGCAGCGTCCTCATCGCAGCGTGATCGTGGCGCTGTTCGGCGCCGGTCTCGCGGCCGCCGTGTTCGTCTCGCAGCTGCCGCGTGAGCAGATCGTCCGCAGTCGCTTCCGCGAGGCCTTCTTCCTCTCCTGGAGCCTGCTCGACCTGGTCCTGATCACGCTCGGGACGAGCGCCGACGGCGGCACCGGCAGCCCGCTCGCGCTGACCTTCTTCATCCCGGTTGTCTTCTCGGCGATGTCCTATCCGCTCAGCTCGGTCGCCGCGGTAGGCGGTCTGTCGGTCGCTGCCTATCTGGCGCTCGCCGTCGCGCAGGGGGGCGCGTCGTGGGGCTATCAAGCGCTGTTCGCGGTGATGCTGCTGTGCACCGGCGCGATGAGCGCGTGGCAGGCGCGCAACCATGGCCGTCAGCGCAGCGCGCTGATCGAGGTCTCGCGCGCGGACCCGCTCACCGGCTGCTTGAACAGGCGCGGCTTCGAGGAGCGGGCGCTGGCCCAGATGCGCGCGAGCGCGAGGCACGGAAGGGCCGGCGCCGTGCTGCTGCTCGACGTCGATCACCTGAAGCTCGTCAACGACGGTCAGGGCCACGCGGCCGGCGACGAGCTGCTGCGCTGGGTCGTCACGACGCTCGAGTCGGCGGTGCGCCCCGATGACGCGATCGGGCGTCTCGGGGGAGACGAGTTCGCGGTCCTGTTCGCGGAGATCGACGCCGACGCCGCGGCCCGCAGCACGATGCGCATCACGGCGGCGCTGAGCGAGCGGGCGCCCTGCTCGGTCGGCCTCGCGCGGTTTCCGCTGGAGGGGGCGGATCTCGACGAGCTCTCTCGCGTCGCCGACGGCCGGCTGTACGCGTCCCGCCACGGGCGCAGCGACCCAGGGCGCGCGAGCTCCGAGGAGCGCCTCAGCTGGGCGGCCACGCTCGCTCACGCGGTCGACATGCGGATGAACACACAGCACGAGCACTCGCGCGCGGTCGCCGCCTCGGCCGTCTCGATCGCCGCCGCGCTCGGCTGGGACGAGGAGATGCTGGGGATGCTGCGGATCGCGGCGATGCTCCATGACGTCGGCAAGGTGACGGTGCCCGACAGCATCCTCTGTAAGCCCGGACGCCTCAGCGAGGAGGAGTACGAGGTCATCAGGGGACACAGCATCGCCGGTGCGGAACTGGTCGCCGGCGTCGCGGGCCTGGAGATGATCGTTCCCTGGATCCGCCATTCGCACGAGAGCTTCGACGGCTCCGGCTACCCGGACGGGCTGCGTGGCGAGGCGATCCCGCAGGCCTCGCGGATCATGCTCGTGGCGGACGCTTACGACGCGATGACCAGCTCGCGCCCCTACCGCGCAGGCTGCTCGACGGCGCACGCCTGCGAGGAGCTGCAGCGTCACTCCGGCACCCAGTTCGACCCTGCGTGCGTGGCCGCCCTGCTCGATTGCCTGTCCGCGGCGCCGGCCGCGCCACGCGCGCCACGCGCGGTCGTCTGAGCGTCAGGCCAGCGCGCCGAGGCGCCGCGAGCGGGGTGAGCGCTGCGCCAGCACCGCACCCCAATCGGCGTCCTGCATTTCGGCGGGCGCGGTGCTGGCGAGGAACTCGCGCAGCAGCGCGGACAGGCCGTCGGGGTCTTCGAGGTGCGGGAAGTGCGCGGCGCGGGGGAGCGTCCTGAAGGAGCTGCCGGGAATCGCGGCGTGGGCGAGTCGTCCGTGCTCGATCGGGATCGTGCGGTCGCGCTCGCCCCACACGATCAGCGTCGGGATCGCCTCGAGCAGGCCGAGACGGTCGGTCGCGCTCACACGCTGGCCGTGCATGTCGATCACCGAGCGCAGCGTGTGCAGGAAGGCATGGCGCGCGTCGGCGTTCTCGAGCGGGCGCAGCGCGCGGGCGATCGCCTGCAGGTAGATGCCCCCGCCGACCCCGTGCTCGCGCAGCCGCGAGCCCGACGCCCGCAGCGCAGCGAGCAGGCGCGGATGGATCGTCAGCGAGAGCAGCCCGGACATGCCCGGCAGCGCGGCCGTGCGCAGCAGCGGGCTGACCTCGCGCCCGAGACCGCCGCTCGAGATCAGGGCGAGCCGCTCCACGCGCTGGGGGAACTGGTAGAAGAACTGCATCGCGACGCCCCCGCCGAGGGAGTGCCCGACGATGCTCGCCCGGTCGATGCCGATCGCCGCGAGCAGGTCGCGAATGCTGGCGGCGTGCGCTCCGAGCGAGTAGTCCCCGCGGGGTGCGGCAGAGTCGCCGTGGCCGATCAGGTCGGGCGCCACGACGGTGTAGTCGGACGCGAGCTCCTGGGCGACCGCCTGCCAGTGGCTCGAGGAGTTGAGCATGCCGTGCACGAGCACGACCGCTGGTCCGCTGCCGGCAACGCGATAGATCACGCGGCGCCCGTGCAGCGTGATCTGCCACTCCTCGAACTGCGGCTGCAGGGAGGGCAGCGGCACCGGCCGCGAGCCGCCCCCGGCTTGCCCCTCGCGACCATCTCCGGCCTGGCTGGAAGTCAGCGCGGCACCTCGGGCGTGACCCTAGCAAAGGGGCCATACTCCACCACGGTGCTGCGGCTCATCACGATCCCGATCAGCCACTACTGCGAGAAGGCCCGCTGGGCGCGCGAGCGCGCGGGCCTCCGCTACCGCGAGGAGCCGCACGTGCAGGGCATCCATCGGCTGGCCGCGCGTCGCGCCGGGGGCGGCAAGACGGTGCCCGTGCTCGTGACGCCGGCGGGCGCGATCGGCGAGTCCGAGCAGATCCTCGAGTGGGTCGATCAGCGGCTCGACCCCGAGCTGCGGCTGTTCACAGGAGCGCCCGCGGAGCGGCGTGAGCTGGAGGCGCTGTGCCGTCGACTCGACGAGCGGCTCGGGCCGTGTGGGCGCCGGCTGATGTACGTGGAGATGCTCGCGCACAAGGACCTGATGCTGCAGTTCAACAACGCGGGCGTGCCGGCGTGGGAGGACCGCGCGATCCGCTGGGGGTGGCCCGCGATCGTCGGCTTCGCCAGTCGCGCGCTCGAGATCACGCCCGGCGTCGAGGTGCAGGACGAGCGGGTCGTTTGGCACGAGCTGGATTTCGTCGCCGGCCTGCTCGAAGACGGGCGTCCGTACCTGAGCGGCGCGCGCTTCGGCGCGGCGGACCTGACGTTCGCGGCGCTGGCCGCGCCCGTCATCGTCCCGCCCGACTACGGCGTAGCGCTGCCGCAGCCGGAGCGGCTCCCGGCCACGCCGGCGGCGCTCGTCACGCGGGCGCGCGAGCACCCCGCCGGGGCGTTCGCGCTGCGGCTGATCGCCGAGCACCGCCGCGCTCCAGCGGCGTCGGAGATCGAGGCCGGCTGAGCGTCGCGAAACGGCGAGGCGTCGGGCCGCCGCCCCGACGCCGAGCCGCGAGTAGCGCTCGTCCCGCTCGCGCCACAGCTCGATGTTCCGCCGTCCCGCCCGCAGCGCGCGGCGCCGCACGAGCGCGCGCTCGTCGAGCTCGCCATC
>DASZNB010000139.1:0-37801 GCA_035551395.1 Solirubrobacteraceae bacterium
CGCGGACTCGAACAGGGCGCGGGCATACACCTGAGCGAGCTCCTCCATCAGTTCTGCGGCGCGCCCGCCGCGAGCCCGGAGAAGTCCAGCTCGCTGAGCGCCTCCTCGACCAGGCGGCGCTGGTCGCTGTCGGAGAGTGTCTTGCGGGTGACCTTCTCGGTCGCCATGATCGTCAGGTCGGCGACCTCCCGGCGGATGTCCTCGAGCGCGCGCCTGGTGGCCGTCTCGATGTCGCGCTCCGCGCGTTTGGCGGCCTCGGCGAGCATCTCCTGACCGCGGTCTTTGGCCTCGTGCTCGTGCGCCTCGGCAGCGTGTCGCGCGCGCTGGACTATCTCGTCTGCCTGCGCCCTGGCCTCCTTCAGGCGCTCGCGGTATTCGGCGAGGATCTGCTCGGCTTCCGCGCGCGTGCGCTCGGCCGTGTCGATCGATTCCTCGATCGCTTGCTGACGCCGGCCGAGGGCCTCGCTGATACGGGGGAAGGCCAGCCGCGAGAGCAGGAACATGGTCGCCGCGAAGACGAGCAGCGTCCAGACCATCAACCCGATGCCGGGTTCGATCAGGAAGCCGCCGCTGGAGGCGATCACGCCGGCGCCCGAGGGGATCACTTGTGCGATCGAGCCGAGCATGGCCTCAGACGATGAACGCGGCGAGCAGTCCGGCCACGAGCCCGTAGAAGAAGCAGGCCTCGGTCAGGGCGAAGCCCAGCCACTGCAGCTGGGTGATCTCGTCGCGCATCTCGGGCTGACGGGTGATCGCCTCGATCGCCTTGCCGAAGATGATGCCGATGCCGACACCGGCGCCCACGGCGCCGAGGCCACCGCCGACGCCGAGGCCAATCGACTTTCCGGCCTTGGCGGTTTCTTCGGTGGCTGCCGCCAGGAGGGTGATGAAAGCAATGTGCACGACGATTGGCTCCTTTAGTGGTCCGTGGCGACTGCGCCGCCGAGGTAGATAGCTGTGAGGGTGGCAAAGATGAACGCCTGCAGGGCGGCCACCAGGCCGATCTCGAACGCGTAAAGCAAGATGCCGAACGGGATCGTGAACCAGGCCAGCGCCGAGACGCCGAGGATCACGGCGAGCGCGCCCGCCATGAACAGGATGATCAGGTGGCCGGCGAGGATGTTCGCGAAAAGGCGAATCGACAGCGACATCAGCCGCATGACGTTGGAGAGAACCTCGAGGAAGAAGATGAACACGGCCATGAACCCTGTGACGCCGCCCGGCACGAGCCCTTTGAGGTAGCCGACCGGGCCCTTCGCGCGGACCCCTTCGACGGTGTATGACACGAACACGACGAGGGCGAGCACGAGCGGAATCGAGAGGTTCGCCGTCGCGGCGTACAGCGAGAAGGACGGGATATGCAGGCCGAGCACGGTGATCTCGTGCTCGGTGTTCGTCGGCAGCGGGATGTAGCCGACGAGGTTGGAGAACATGATGAACAGGAACAGCGTGCCGATGAACGGGAACCAGCGCTTGGCCATCTTCTCGTCGAGGTTGCCCGCGGTGATGTTCTCGCGCATCAGCTGGTAGAGCGACTCGACGGCGGTCTGGACCTTGTTGGGCCGCGCCTGCATGCGCCCGGCGATGTAGATCATGCTCGCGCACGTCGCGAGCGCGGCGAGGAGGAGGTACAGCACGGCCTTGTTGATCGAGAAGACGCCGAGCTGCACCCAGTTGTCGAGTTTGAACTCGTTCTGCGGCTGGTAGACGTTGTTGCGCCCGCCGCTGCCGAAGATCAGGTACAGGGCGACGATACCGGCGAGCCAGACGGCGCCGAGGATCAGCAGCGTGCGTTTGGTCTTCGACGCACGCGCCTGTCCGCTGCCGCTCGGCTGCGATGCATGGGCGGCGGCAGCGCTCATGAGGTGCTGGGCCTGCCATGTGTCCGCGGACCGCCCGAGAGCGGGCCATCGCGGGTGATGAAGGTCATCGCGAGGTAGACGGTGAAGGCCGCCAGCAGCAGCGCAGCCGCCATGATGCCGTCATCCTTGCTGCCGAGGTAACGGGCGAGGATGATCGCCAGCGCGACGAGCCAGACGCGACCGAGCAGGGCCGAGACCATCAGGCCCGCGCGGACCTTGGCGTCGCCGGCGCGGCGCGCCTGGGCGTGCAGGAAGGCGGTGCCGGCACGGGTCAGCACCCAGGCGGCGGCGCCGATCGCATATCCGAGTCCGGGCATGCCGCCGATCAGCACAAACGGCGCCGTCGCGAGCACCAGGCACACGTCGAGATAGCGGAACAGTGTCACGTCAGCTTCGGGATCCGGGGGGCTGGCCGTGGCCCGTCGTCCACCGGCGCCGGCGTCGCATCGTCTGCTCGGCAAAGCCACAGCGACGCCGCGTCGCGCACTTCGGCCCGAGTCCCCGAGCTCGCCGCAGGGCCGCTAGCTCGATGCGCCATCCGCGCCCGCTGCGCCTGCCCACCGGCCGTGCCAGCGGGCACCGTGGCGGCGTCGCCGGGCGGGCTCGCTCAGCGGGTTCGCGCCGCTCTCCTGAGCCGGAGTCGGGCAGGCAGCTGAGATCCTCGTTGGCATCGAAATCTGGCATGTGCGTAGCGCCACCCTACAGACGAGAAAGCCCCCGCGCTGTGCTGGGGCGAAGCCGTCGGAGTGTCCCTCAACCCTCTGCAGCGGCGGCGGCGCTAGTCTACCTGATCCGGGACTTCGTAACAACTTTGTGACATGAGGTACGCGGGATTTTCGGTTTTGCGATCACGTGTGCGCGCCCGCAGGATCGCCCGCCGGGGACCCGCCCGGCGACGGGCGGCGAGCTCGACGAGCGCCAGCGCCAGCGCCATCACGAGCGCGCCGGCGAGGATGTCGAGGACGAAATGATTGCCCGTCATCAGCACCGCCGCCGCGGTCAGGCACGGATACGCGAGCGCGATGCCGCGCACCCACGCGCGGCGGGAGAGCCTCCACAGGGCGACCGTGCACCACAGCGCCCAGGCGATGTGAAGCGAGGGCATCGCGGCGAGCTCATTGGCCTGCGAGGCGAGGGCGCCGCTGTGCCATGAGCCGATCGCGTGCGTCGAGGCGACGACGTCGGTGAAGCCCGCGAGCATTCGCGGCGGGGCCACTGGATACAGCCAGAAGACGAGGAACGCCAGCACGTTGACGAGCACGAGCGAGTTGCGCAGCGGCCGGTACAGGTCCGCGCGGCGCCACCACAGCCAGCCGAGCAGCGAGAGCGTCACGACGAAGTGCGCGTTGTCGTAGTAGTCGGAGATCGCCAGCCCCAGGGTGTGATGCCCGGCCAACCAGCGATCGAGCGCGCGCTCGGGATCGATGTGCAACGTGCGCTCGAGCCCGAGCACGTCGCCCGCGTGGGCGAGCGCAGCGTGCAGGCGCAGCGGCGCCAGGTTCGTGATCGCGTCGTAGACCCACAGCAGCCAGCCGATCGTGAGCACCTCGACCCACCAGCGCGAGCGCCTCTGGACGGGCGCTGCGACGCCCGCCGCCGGCAGCCCGCTCGAGCCGCGCCGCTCGATCGAAATCGCCGTGCTCAAGCGGTTGATCTTAGCCGCAGCCCCAGACCGCTGGGGGCTCCGACGCCGCGGCGCTCAGAGCGCTGCAGGCTCCCGCGCGGGCGCGCTCAGGGCATCGTGGCCGCGAGCCCGCGCTGGGCCAGCGTGTCCAGCACGCGCGGAAGCGCCGCGGCGGTGGCCCGCCAGGAGCCCGGCGCGGAGTAGTCGTCGGCGTCGTGCAGCAGCAGCACCGATCCCTCCCCGACGCCGTCGGTGACGCGGGCGGCGATCGAGTCCGCGCTCGCGCGTGCCTCCCAGTCGCGGCCCCAGTGACTCCACAGCAGCGTGCGCCAGCCACGCCGGCGCACGAGGCCGAGGGCGGCGGCGTTGAGGATGCCGTAAGGCGGGCGGTAGAGCACCGGAGAGACACCGGTGGCGGTCTCGATCGCGTCGTGCGCGCGGCAGATGTCCTCGCGCACCTGCCCCGGGGCGAGGCGCAGCAGGTTGCGATGACGGTGGCAGTGCAGGCCGATACCGTGGCCGCCGTCCGCCAGCGCCCGCGCCAGGCCGGGGTCGCGCAGCACCTGCTCGCCGACGAGGAAGAAGGTCGCGCTCACGCCACGCTGCGCGAGGACGTCGAGGACCGCCGGGGTGCCCTCGGCGTGGGGTCCGTCGTCGAACGTCAGCGCGAAGCCACGCCCGCTCGCCGTGCGATCCTCCACCCCCAGCGGCCCACGCAGCGCGGGCCACGCCCCAGCCAGCGCGGGGAGCATGTAGCCGAGCACGCCGGCGCCCGCGAGCACCCCCGCGATGGGACCAGCCGGAATGCGATGATCGTGGGCGGACATGGTCGATCTTGTGCTGGGAATTGCCGCGGCGGTGGGAGCTTCGACGCTCTACAGCCTAGGGATCGCCCTGCAGGCGATGGACGCCAAGCAGGCGCCCCACGAGGAGCATCTGCGCCTCGCGCTCGCCTGGGGGCTCGTGCAGCGCGCGCGCTGGCTGCTCGGCACGGGGCTCTCGATCCTCGGCTGGCCGCTGCAGGTCGTGGCGCTGCTGCTCGCTCCGCTGGTCGTCGTGCAGCCCGCCCTGGCGGCCGGCCTGCTCGTCCTGATGTTCCTCGCCGAGCGGATGCTCGGGGAGCACGCGGGGCGCTACGAGTACTACGCAATGGGCGCGATCGTCCTCGGCGTCATCGGTGCGGGCGTGTTCGCTCCGCCACGCTCGACCACGCACACCTCCGAGGAGCTGACGATCACGCTCGTGCTCGTTGGCCTCGGCCTGGCCAGCCTCGTGCCCTACCTGCTGCGCCTGCTCGGCCACTCACGCGCCGAGGTGACGATGATCGGGGCCGGCCTCGCGTTCGGGTGGAGCGGCGTGGCGACGAAGCTCGCCTCCGATGATCTCGCCAGCCACCACCTGCTCCCGGCGGCTCTGTGGGCGCTGTCGACCGCGGCCGCCTCGGGGGTCGGCGTGCTCAGCGAGATGAGCGCCCTGCAAGCGCGTCCGGCGATCCAGGTCGCGCCCGTCGTGTTCGTCACTCAGACGGTGGTGCCCGTGGTGCTCGCCCCGCTGCTGCTCGGCGAGCGCTTCGGCGCGACCCCCCTCGCCGGGGTGCCGCTCGCGGCATCGCTCTTGATGCTCGTGACGGGCGCCGCCCTGCTCGCCCGCTCGCCGCTGCTGCTGGCGCTGATGGAAGGCGAGCGTATGAGCCAGTCGAGCGGCGCCGTGCCGAGCCGGTCCGAGCCCAGCCAGGAGACGATGCGCTCGAGCCCGAGCAGCGACGCGGAGGAGCCGTCGAGCTCGACGACGAGGACGTCGCCGGCGCGCATCGTGCGCTGAGGCAGCGGCCCGGTCGCGCTCACGCGCAGCCTGCCGCTGACCGGCGTGGCGCCGGCCGTTCGCGCGAGCACGAGCTGCCCGACGGACAGGCCGCCGGGCGGCTGCATGTAATAGAAGTGGCGGCGCAGCCCGAGCGCGCGCGCCTGCGAGCGCAGCACGCTGCGGGTTCGCTCCCAGCGCAGCAGCGCCGATCCGGGCACTTCCGGCAGGAGCTGGTCGCCGAGCGCGCGCACGGCGAGGATGCGTTCGCGCGATGGGACGCCCGCGTCGTCGGCGAAGGAGACGTGGATCCCCCGCGCGCCGAGCTGCGAGGCGATCAGGCCGATGTCCGCGGAGGGCGCCCGCACGATCACCGCGACGGCACGCCGGCTGGTGTTCACGTGCACGAGCGGATGGACGTGCAGGAGCTTCGCGGCCACGGCGGTGACCTCGTCGGTGGACATCATCCAAGAGCCGGCCCCGAACAGCAGCGCCACCCACGTCGCCAACGCGGCCACGCGCAGCTGCCACAGCGGGATCGGGCGCACGCGCGCGGGGGCGCCGAGCACCGCGTCGGCCGCCGCCGGCCCATTCGGGCGCGGCCCCGCCCACACCGGTTCCTCGCGAGCCGGGCCCTCCGAGAGGAAGCTCGCACGGACATGCTCGCGCAGCTCGTCGGTGTCCTTGGCAAGGCGCAGCAGGTCGAGCGCGGCCATCGCGCGGGTGTTCAGGCGCGCGTGGCCGACCGGCAGCCCGTAGGAGACGACCGGCGTGCCCGCAGCCTTGGCCTCCAGGCAGGTGACGCCGCCGGTCGAGTGCACGAGCACGTCGGCGGCGGCGAGCAGGTCGGGCATCTTGTCGGTGAAGCCGTACACGTGCACGCGCGGTTCGCCGGCGAAGGTCGCGCGCAGCTTCTCGGCGAGCTGATCGTTGCGACCCGCCAGGCAGACGATGCTCGACACCTCGGGCACCTGGGTGAACTCGCGCACGGCGCCGGCGATGTCTCCCACACCCCAACCGCCGCCGGAGACCACGACCATCCGCCCGAGCTCCGCCAGGCCGAGCGCGCGCCGCGCCTCGATCGGGCAGCGCGGCTCCAGGAACTCGGCCGAGATCAGCGGACGCACGAGCTGCACGCTCCCGCGCCCAGCGATCCGCTCGACCGAGCGCATCGACTCGCCATACATGACCAGGTGCGTGTCGATCCCCGGCTGGGCCCAGAAGAACAGCCCCGTGAGGTCGGTGATCGTCGCGACAGTGGGGCAGCGGACGACGCTCCTGCGCCGCAGGTGCGCGAGCACCACAGTCACCGCCGGGTAGGTCGAGACGATCACGTCGGGGTCGTGTTCGGTGATCGCCCGCGCCAGCGAGCGCGAGCCGAGCGTGCACAGCATGCGACGGACGAGCATGCGGATCGGAAGCACGTGCTCGAGCAGCCAGTAGACGACGGTGTAGGTCCACGGGAAGAAGCGCAGCTGGACGCGGTAGCCGTCCTCGACCACCGGGCGCACCAGCGGCCCCATCGCGGCCAGCCCGTCGATGATCGTGACCTGAGCCGGCTCGGGAGCGTCCTCGATCTGCTGGGCGAGCGCGCGCGCGGCCGCCGCGTGACCCTCGCCGACGTCGGCCGACAGGATCAGGACGCGGCTGGGCCCGGAAGCCCGCGGCGAGATGCGTTTGCGGTGGCGACGTCGCATAAAGGAGGGAGGGGCCCCGCGGGGTCGTCCCGATGCAGCCTCACGCGCGTGGCGACGCGGCGCCGGTGGGCGTGGGTGCGCGATCAGGTTAGCGCTCACGCGGGACACTTGCAGCTGGGGCAGACGTAACAATGAGCATCATCGAGGCCACGACTCCCATACCCCGCGCGCGCGTAGAAGGCACAGCGGCCGGGCGGCCCCGGGGAAAGCCGGCGGGGGTCCCGGCGACGACGATGCGCGCCCTCGGGGGCGTTGGCCTGGCCGGCGTGCTCGTGACGGTCTTTCTGCTCGACGCCGGCGCCGCCGCCGGCCCCTCGCAGTACGTGCCCAGCCGCGTCGGCGGCTGGCCCGCCTGGCTCGCGGGTCCTCTGGCGGGTCTCGGCGACGGGCTCGGCAGCAGCTCCTTTCAGCTGCTGATGCTGATCATGTGCGGCTGCTACCTGCTCGTCCTCGTTACCGCGCGCTCGCTCCCGCCGCTCGCGCTGGGGGCCACGATCGTGCTCGCGCACGTCGTCCTCGTGCTGGGGCCGCCGCTGCTCTCCCAGGACGTCTTCGGCTACCTCGCCTTCGCGCGGATGGGCGCGCTGCACGGTCTCGACCCCTACACGCACGTCGCCGCCGAAGCTCCCACCGATGCGGTCTTCGCGTTCGTCGGCTGGCCCTTCGAGCACTCTCCCTACGGGCCGCTGTTCACGCTCGCCAGCTATCTCACGGCGCCGTTGGGGCTCGCCGGCGGGCTGTGGTTGCTCAAGGGCCTCGCCGCCGCCGCCAGCCTCGGCGCCATCGCGCTGAGCGCTCGCGCCGCCGCCCGCCTCGGCCGCTCGGCCGCCTCGGCGGCCGCGTTCGTCGGACTGAACCCCGTGCTGCTCGTGCTCGCCGTCGGCGGCGCGCACAACGACACCCTTTTGCTGCTCGCGCTGGCCGGCGCCCTTGCCCTGACCGCGGGTCCCAGCGCGCGTCCGCGCGCGGCCGCGGGCGCGCTCGTCGCGGGCATCGGCGTGAAGCTGAGCGCCGGGATCGTCCTGCCGTTCCTCGTGCTCGGCTCCCCTGGCGAGCGCGCCCTCGACGGAGCGGACGAACAGGGCGCGAGCGAGCGGTCGCTGAGCAAGCGGAGAGTCGGCGAGCGGGCCGGCGTGATCATCGCCGCCGCCGCCAGCCTGCTCGCGCTGGGCCTCATCGGCGTGCTCGGGTTTGGCGTCCACGCGCTCGGCTTCCTCGGCGCGATCGGCGAGCAGCAGCAGCTCGTGGCGACGCACAGCATTCCCGCCGAGACCGCGCGCCTGGTCGGGCTCAGCGGCACGCCCGCGTGGTGGCGCCAGCTCTGGCTCGCGGGCTTCCTCGCCGCGCTCGCGGCCGCGCTGTGGCGAACCGCGCGCGGCGCCGACTGGCGCGTCAGCGCCGGCTGGGCGACGCTCGCGCTGCTGCTGTCGACCGCCTGGCTTCTGCCCTGGTATGCGATCTGGCTGCTTCCGCTAGCGGCCGTCAGCGGCGACCGGCGCCTGCGCGCCGCCACGCTCCTGTTCTGCGCCTACGCGATCCTGATCCACCTGGCGCTCGCCGACGGATTGCTGAGCCCCGGGCGCGATCGTCTCGTCACGCACCTTCACGTCGCCGTGCCCGGTCTGCGCCACCGCCTGGAACTCGCCGGTTTCGAGGTCCTTCGCAACGTGCACCTCGATCTCCGCTGGTGAGGCGTCGGGGCGCAGGCGGCGCAGGCGGACGGCATCGAGGCGGCGGAACTTGAGGATCTCGAGGACGTAGACGAGATACACGCTGGCGGCGACAGCGAGCACGCCGAGGCCGACCATCACGAGCGTCCAGCCGGTGCGGAGGTGACCTTTGTGGTCGCTGTAGGGAACGAACCGCAACGCCAGCGCGAGACCGGCGAGCATCAGCGTCCAGGCGTAGAAGTAGGCGATCGTACGGCGGCTGGAGAAGCCGATGCGGGCCATGCGGTGGTGGAAGTGCTCGCTGTCGGGACGGTAGATCGGCTGCTTGTACTTCAGGCGCTTGAGCACCACGAAGGTCGTGTCGAGGAAGGGCACCGCGAGCAGGATCAGGGGCAGCACGAACGACACCACGGCGGCGGTCTTGACAGCCGCCTCGACGGTGATCACGCCCATCAGCAGGCCGAGCAGGTTCGCGCCGCAGTCGCCCATGAAGCTCGACGCCGGCGGGAAGTTGTAGAGCAGGAAGCCGAGCGCAGCGCCGGCGGTCAAGGCGGCGAGCACACCCGGCTGCTGGCGACCGAGGTCGAAGGCGATCACGGCCATCGCCGCGGCGATGATCACGCAGACGCCCGCCGCCAACCCGTCGACGCCGTCGGAGAAATTGACGACGTTCATCATCACCACGAGACCGAGGACCGTGAGCACGGGGCCGGCGTTGGTGACGCCCGCGTTGGGGAAGGCGAGCTGACCGACGAACGGCAGCGTGATCGCCTTCACGGCGACGCCGAAGTGAACGACGATCACGGCGGCCAGCAGCTGCCCGGCGAACTTGACGGCAGGGTGCAGGTCGAAGCGGTCGTCGAGCGCGCCGACGACGGTGATCACGGCCGCCCCGAGCAGCACGCCGTGCCACAGCTGGTGGTCGCCGAGGTATCCAGCGGGCAGCGCCACGAGCGCCGCGACGAGCGTCCCCGCGAAGATCGCCAGTCCGCCCAGCAACGGGGTCGGGCTGTCCGACAGCCCGCGCTCGCGCGGCTCGTCGATCGCGCCGATCCGGTGCGCGAAGCGCATGCTCAGCGGAGTCAGCACCGCGGTCACGCCCGCGGCGAGGAGGAAGGCGTAAAGCGCTTCGAGCTCGGTTGGATGCGCCATCGACTAGCGACAGCATCGCAGGAGCGGTGGTCGCAGGGTCCCGCGCGGTCACCGACCCCAACTCCGCCGGCGCGCGGGCGCGCGCGCCGCGGCAGCTGTGCTCCGATCAGACGACGGCGGCTGCGCTCAGGCCCTCGTACAGCGGATGGCGCTCGACGATCGCGCCCACGCGCTCGGCGAGCTCGCTCGAGCGCGCGTCGAACGCCGGCGTCAGCGCCAGCGCCAGGATCTTGCCGACCTCGACGAAGTCCTCGCGCGCCAGCCCACGCGTGGCGAGAGCCGGCGTGCCGATCCGCAGGCCCGACGCCTCCATCGGCGGACGCGGGTCGAACGGCACCGCGTTGCGGTTGACCGTGATCTGGATCTCGGCGAGGCGGTCCTCGGCCTGCTTCCCGCTCAGCGCGCTGTCGCGCAAATCCACGAGCAGCAGGTGCACATCGGTCCCTCCGGTGAGGACGTTGACTCCGTGTCCGGCTTGCAGCAGCTCATCGGCGAGCGCTCGTGCCCCCTCGATCGTGCGCCGCTGACGCTCCGCGAACAGCTCTCCGGCGGCGAGCCGGAAGGCCACGGCCTTGGCCGCGATGACGTGCTCGAGCGGGCCCCCCTGCTGGCCGGGGAAGACAGCCGAGTCGATCTTCTTGGCGAGCTCCTGCTTGCACAGGATCACACCCGCGCGGGGGCCGCCGAGCGTCTTGTGGGTGGTCGTCGTGACCACGTCCGCGCCCAACGCGACAGGATTCGGGTGCAGGCCCGCGGCGACCAGCCCGGCGAAGTGGGCCATGTCCACCATCAGCAGCGCCCCGACCTCGTCGGCGATCTCCCTGAAGCGCTCGAAGTCGAGCTGGCGCGGGTATGCCGACCAGCCCGCGAGCAGGAGCTTGGGGCGGCGCTCGCGGGCCAAGCGGGCGAGCTCGTCCATGTCGATCAGCGAGGTCTCGCGGTCGACCTCATACGCGGCGATGTCGTACAGGCGACCCGACACGTTCAGCTTCATGCCGTGTGTGAGGTGGCCGCCGTGAGCCAGCGACATGCCCATGATCGTGTCTCCGGGCGCAAGCAGCGCGTGATAGACGGCGGCGTTGGCCTGGGCGCCCGAGTGCGGCTGAACGTTCGCGTGCTCGGCGCCGAAAAGAGCCTTGGCGCGGTCGATCGCGAGCTGCTCGGAGATGTCGACCCACTCGCAGCCTCCGTAGTAGCGGCGGCCCGGGTAGCCCTCGGCGTACTTGTTCGTCAGCACCGAACCCTGGCATTCGAGCACGGCACGGGGCACGAAGTTCTCCGAGGCGATCATCTCGAGCGTGGTCTGCTCGCGTTCGAGCTCGCCGCGCAGGACCTCCGCGATCTCGGGGTCCACCTCGGCGAGGGGACGGTTGAAGTAGTCGGGGCTCAGGTCGGTCACGGCGCTCTCCTTGGCAGGCGGTGTCGACTTCGATGCCCAGGCGCGCGGCGGGTTCGCTGACCGCTTCCCGGTGGTCGATTCCACCTCTCTGCGCCAGTCGCGGTAGCACCGACGAGGCTAGCACTCGGCGCGGGGACCCGGCGCGCTCGGAGCACAGGCTTCCGAGGGGTCAGCTGGTAGTCGCGAGCAGCTCCTGCAGCTGTCCGCGAGGGAGCGCACCCTCGCGCAGGACGTGCCAGCGGCCCTCCTCGGCGAGATCGCGCAGGTCGATCACGGTGGAGGCCACACCGGGGAGCTCGCCGCCGTCGAGCACGAGGTCGGCGCCGTCGCGAATGCTGGGCGGCACCTCGGCGAGCGTGCGGGCGTCCCCCTCGCCCGAGAGGTTGGCGCTCGACTGCATCACCGGCGCCGTCAGCGCGCAGAGCGCCTGCAGGTGCTCGGGCAGCGCCGGCACGCGCAGTCCCAGCGTCGTTGGGTCGCTGCGACAGGCCGCGGCGAAGCGCCCGCCGCGGTTGGCGAGCAGCACGGTCACGGGGCCCGGGAGCAGAGCCTGCAGCGCACCGCGCTCGCGCTCCTCCAACTCGCCCAGCGCTCCCAAGGCCGGCTCGAGCGCGAAGAACATGACCGCGCTGGCGCGCGCCGGCGGGCGGCCCTTGAGCGCGTACAGGCGTCGCGCGGCACGCTCGTCCTCGGGATCGCAGCAGAGTCCGTAGACGGTGTCGCTCGGGAACACCGCCACGCCGCCGGCGTCGATGCAGCCCTGCAGACGCTCGACCTCCCGGCTGTCAAGCGCAGGGATCATTTGCGCTCCCCGATCACTACCCGCTCTATACCCGCGAGGTCGCGCTTTGAGCGCACATTTCCAAAGCCGGCCGCGCCGGCGAGCGCGATCACCTCGCCGGCCTGGCCGGCGCCGACCTCGATCGCCGCCAGCGTGACCCGCGCCCGCTCGCTCAGCTGGGCGAGCAGCCGGCGGATCGCGGCGAGGCCGTCGGAGCCGGCGAACAGCGCGCCGGCGGGCTCGTGGCACAGGATCTCCGGCGCGAGCAGCGCACGCTCGCCATCGGCGACGTAGGGCGGGTTCGACAGGACGGCGTCGAACTCGTCGGCGACGCCCGCGAGCAGATCGGCGCGCAGCCAGTCGACCTCGAGGCCGAGGCGCTCGCCGTTGGCGCGCGCGAGCGTGAGCGCGCCCTCGCTGAGGTCGCTCGCGCTCACCCGCAGGTCCGGGCGCTCGTCCTTGAGCGCGAGCGCGACCGCCCCGCTGCCGGTGCCCAGGTCGAGCACGCGCGCGTCGACGGGCAGCGTGAGCCCGACCTCGACGAGCAGCTCTGTCTCTGGCCGCGGGATCAGCACGCGGCGGTCGACGGCGAGATCCAGGCGCCGGAAGCCGCGCCGCCCGGTGATGTAGGCGACGGGCTCACGCTCGACGGCGCGGCGGCGGACCGCGTCCTGGTAGGCGCGCACTCCCGAACCGGCGACGGCCAGCTCGCGGTCGCCGATGAGCCGCTCGCGCCCCACCCCAAGGACGTGCGCGAGCAGCACTTCAGCGTCGAGGCGGGGACTCGCGCAGCCGGCAGCCGCGATTGCGGTGATCGCGCCGTCGAGCGCCTCGCGTGCGGGGGTGCCGGCCGGGCTTCGCACGCTCATGCCGCCGCCTGTGCCTCCAGGCGACGGCGCTTCTCGTCGGCCTGCAGCGCCTCGGTCAACTCGTCGAGCTCGCCTTCGAGCACCTGGTCGAGGTTGTGGACGGTGAACTTGATGCGGTGGTCGGTGACGCGCCGCTCGCCGTAGTTGTAGGTGCGGATCTTCTCGGCCCGGTCGCCGGTGCCGACCTGCGAGCGGCGGTCGGCCGCGAGCTCGGCCTGCTGTTCGGCGAGCGCGCGCTCGTACAGGCGCGCGCGGAGCACGCGCAGCGCCTTCTCCCGGTTCTGCAGCTGGGACTTCTCGTCCTGCATCGAGACGACGATCCCGCTCGGCCTGTGCGTCACACGCACCGCCGAGTCGGTCGTGTTGACCGACTGGCCGCCCGGCCCAGATGAGCGGTAGACGTCGATCTGAAGATCGTTGGGGTCGACGTGGATGTCAACGTCCTCGGCCTCCGGCAGCACCGCCACGGTCGCCGTCGAGGTGTGGATGCGGCCTTGGGACTCCGTCTGCGGAACGCGCTGCACGCGGTGCGTTCCGCCCTCGAACTTGAAGACCGAGTACGCGCCGTCGCCCTTGACCGCGAACGTGTACTTGCCCTCGCCGATCTCCAGCGGCTCGGTCTGCCAGCCGCGGCGTTCGGCGTAGCGCACCAGCATGCGATACAGGTCCCCGGCCCAAAGCCCGGCCTCATCGCCCCCCGCGCCGCCCTGGATTTCGACGATCACGCTCTTGTCGTCGTTGGGGTCGCGCTCGACCATCGCCAGGCGAATCTCCTCCTCGACCTGCTCGATGCGCCCGCGCGCGCGGGTCAGCTCGTCGCGCAGCTCGGGGTCCTCCCCCATCTCATCGAGCAGTTCCTCGGCCCCGTCCGCGTCGTCGTGCGCGTGGCGCCACAGCGCCGCAAGCTTGGCGACTGGCTCGAGCTGCCTGTAGGCGCGTCCGACCTCGGCGTAGCGCTCGCGGTCGGAGATCACCTCGGCGTCGGTCATCTGCTCGCCGAGCTCGGCGAAGCGCGATTCGACCTGCTTGACGAGATCTTCGATCATCCCGGCCCAGTCTAAGCAGCCGGCGCAGCCGCACGAGCGCGGCGCAGCCGCAGGGGCGCGCTCTCGGCCGGGCGCGGATGAGCTCAGGCGACGATCGCCTGCGGCTCGGCCAGCTCGATCAGCTCGTCGAGCGTCGCCGAGAGCGCCTCGACGGTGTCGCGCTCGACGGGCAGGCCGTCGGCGCCGAGCGCCTCGTCGGCCTGCGCCAGCGGCAGCTCGCGGTCGACGACGCGCGCCCCGATGGTCGCCAGCACCTTGCGCGCCTCGGCCTGCGCCCAGACGGCACCGAACAGACCCGTGCTGGCGCCCACGACCGCTGCCGGCTTGCCGCGCAGCGGCGTTTCGGCAACCGGTCGCGAGACCCAGTCGAGCGCGTTCTTGAGCACGCCGGAAATCGAGCCGTTGTACTCTGGCGTCGCCACGAGCACGGCGTCCGCGCCGGCGATCGCCGCCTTCAGGGCAGCGACCGCGGGCGGCGTCGGGTGTTCGTCGTCCTCGTTGTAGGGCGGGATCGCGCCCAGCTGGTCGAACACCACGAGCTCCACCCCCGAGGGCAGCAGCGTGCGCGCCCCGGCGAGCAGCCGCGTATTGTGCGAATCGCGGCGCAGGCTCCCTGACAGTCCGAGGATTCGCATCGTCCTCAGGCCTCCTTGACGAGCTCGAGCGATACCTCGAGCTTAACGTCGTTGTCGAGCGCGAAGCCACCCTTCGGCAGCGGCGCGTTCCACTCCAGGCCGAACTCGCGACGGTCGATCACGGCCTCGAGCTCGACGCCGATCTTGTCGTTGCCCGCGATGTCGGCGTGCGGCCCGGTGACGCTCCCGCGCCCGGTCACGCGGTGAGAGTTGCCCTTGATCGTCAGCTCACCCTCGACCTCGAGCTCGCCGGCCTCGGAGACCTTCAGCTCGTCGGAGACGAAGCGGATCTGGGGGTAGCGCTCACTGTCGAAGAAGTCGGGCGAGGAGAGGTGGCCGGCGAGGTTCTCGTCCTTGACGACGATCGAGTCCACGTCGACGGTTCCCGCGAGGCGCGGGACGCCGCTGTCATCCGCGATCAGCGCGCCGTCGTAGCCCTCGAAGCGGCCGCGGAAGGTCGAGACGACCATGTGCTTGACGGAGAACCCGACGTGCGAGTGGACCGTGTCGATCTTCCATGTGCCTGCCGTGATTGGCTGTGCGATCGCGGTGCTCATGTCGCTCTGCTCCTTTGATCAGGTTGGCGGACTTTGGTCCGTTTAGGCTCGCCACAACGGTACCACAGAACCGGACCGGGGTCCACTTAGTATGCTTGTGCGTATGGAGACACGCTTGGAGCTGCCGATGGTGGACCTGCCGCTGCTCGAGCAGGCTGCGCCCGAGCGCGCAGACGCGACGCGCAACCGCGCTCGCATCCTCGACGCGGCGCGGCGGCTGTTCGCCGATCGCGGCGTGGCGTGCGTGTCGATGGATGAGATCGCCGCGGCGGCCGGCGTCGGCAAGGGCACGCTGTTTCGCCGTTTCGGCTCGCGCGCGGCGCTCGCGCTGGCCCTGCTCAGCGAGCGCGAGATCTGCTTTCAGGAAGGATTCATCCGCGGCGCGCCGCCGCTCGGGCCCGGCGCGCCGCCGCTCGAGCGTCTGATCGCCTTCGGCGAGGCGCGTCTGGACCTGATGGCCGACCATGCCGAAGTGCTCGCGGCGGCCGAGATCGGCCCGGCGCGCTTCGATTCCCCTCCTTACGCCGTCTACCGCCTGCACCTCACGCTGCTGCTGCGCGAGGCGTCTCCGGCGCATGACCCGACCTACCTCGTCGAGACGCTGCTCGCGAGTCTCGGCGTCGACCTCTTTCTGCACCTCCGCGGCGCCCGCGGGATGATGCTCGCGGACATCAAGACCGGCTGGGGCGAGCTGGTAGGCGGTCTCACAGGCGCCGTGCCGGCGCCGGTGCTTGCGCGCTAGGCCACGACCTCCACGCCGACGAGGTCCGCGGCGGAGAGCTCGCCGGGAGACTCCCGCTCGAGCACGGCCTGCAGGGCCGCGATCGCGACTGCCAGCTGCGACTCGTCGGGCTCGCGGGTCGTCAGCAGCTGCAGCTTCAGGCCGGGCCACATCACCGCCCGCACCCACGGGCGGCGGCGGTTGCGCCCGGCGAACTTGATCAGCTCGAAGGAGATTCCGGCGATCAGCGGCACACCGAGGATCCGGGTGGCCATCAGCCAGTACCAGGCGGGCAGCCCGATCGGCGCGAAGACGAAGATGGCGACGATCATGACAACGAGCAGGAAGCTCGTGCCACAGCGCGGATGCAGGCGCGAAAAGCGCTGCGCGTTGGCCGGCGTGAGCGGCAGGCCCGCCTCGAAGCAGGAGATCGTCTTGTGCTCGGCGCCGTGGTACTCGAACACGCGGCGCAGGTCGCGCACGCGCGAGAGCACCAGCATGTAGCCGAGGAAGATGCTGGTGCGCACGACGCCCTCGACGAGCCAGAACAGGAACGACGAGCCGAGCTGGTGCTTGATCAGACTCGTCAGGCCGACGGGGATCAGGAAGAACAGCACGACAGCCAGCGCCAGCGCGAGTACGACGGTTCCCACCCACACCGCGCGGGGGATCTCCTGCGTGTCGTCCTCCTCGGCGGCCGCGTGCTCGTCGGCGTCGCCATCCTGCGCGAGGCCCACTCGCTCCTCCGGCGGGAGCTGTGCGTTGGCGGACACCTCCAGCGCGCGAAATCCGATCGCCATCGAGCCGCCGAGTGCGACGACACCGCGCACGATCGGCAGCCGCAGCAGCCGGTGGCGCCGCATCGCCGAGTCCAGCGGAAAGGTGCTCACCTCGATCTCGCCGAGCGCCGCCTGCGAGGGCGAGCGCTCGCCCTCGCCCAGCTGCTCGTCGGTCGGCTTGCGCACCGCAACGGCCCAGTTGGAGACGCCGCGCATCATCACGCCCTCGAGCACCGCCTGGCCACCGACGGGCGCATCGCGCTGAGCGCTCAGCTCGCCGTCGGGGCCCGTCTCGAGGACGGCCAGCGCCGGCTCGTCGCCGGGAGCGCTGCCCGCCGGCGCTGTGACGGCAGCGGCGGGCGAAGCCATGCTCAGCGCGGTCGGCGTCGAGGGTGAACCCGCGGCCCCACGCGCGGACATCGAACTACTGGGTGGACCGAGCTTGCGCCGTGTGCAGGCGGCCCTTGGCGACCCTGCGCTGGAAGCGCTCGACGCGACCCCCGGTGTCCATCAGCTTCTGCCGGCCGGTGTAGAACGGATGGCAGTTCGAGCACACCTCGACGTGGAGCTCGTCGCGCGTCGCGCGCGTGATGAACTCGTTGCCGCACGTGCAGCGCACGTGGGCGGAAACGTAGTCGGGGTGAATCTTGGCCTTCATCGTCGGACCATTCTAGCGGGATCGGCGCGCGCCCCGCACGGCCTGCCCGGCTCGCCGCCCGGCGCGCGATGCCCTCCGCGTTACGCGCGCGGCGGCCTCGCTCAACTGCCCGGCGCGGACGCCCCCGCCGGGCCCGGCGCCGGCATCCAGATGCTCGTCGTCGGCTGTTCGCAGCGCTTGGTGTGAAGGATCGCGTCAGCCAACAGGCGTCCCCGCGAGCTCAGCCAGCGAAAGTGAACGACGCCGCGGTAGAAGGCCGGACCGGCAAGGTTCGTGACCTGCTTGAGATAGCGGTACACCTTCACGCCGGGCGCCGCCGAGCGCCAGACGCCGAGTCCCGGCGCGGTGACCGTGTGGTAACTGATTTCTTCGGGCAGCCGCTCAGCCACTTCGATGCGCATCTCCAGCCGCGCGCTGCCCACCACGCCCGACATTTCGCCGGCGAACGTAGCCGAGCGTTCGGCCTGCGGACCGGCGGTCAGACACTGCTCGAGGGTCGCCGAGAGGGTCGGTCGCGCGAGGCCCGGCGCGGTCCAGATCGTCGCGTCGGCCGCGCTCGGCCCCAGCGCCGCCAGCCCGAGCAGCGCGTGCACGGCGAGGGAGCGCGCGCGGCTCGTGCAGGCAGGCAGGCTCATGACATTCCCATAACACCCCAGCGTCGCCCAGAGTTTCGCGCCGCCGTCTCCATCACCGCCGCCCGCCGCGCACCTGGACGTGTGCCCGCGTGCGCCGCGACGGAGCGCGCCGAGCCGACGTGCGCCGGCGGCGAGCAGCGCTCAGGTGACCTGATAGAGCGGCCCGTCGCCGCCCTCGGGCGTCGTCAGGCGACCGCCCTTGGCGGTGATCGCGCCGCACTGGATGCAGTTGGTGTAGTTGACGATCACGTCCACTTCGCCGTGCTCGGGGGCGTCGTCGGGGATCTCGTAGACCCCGGCCGGGCACATCCACCGCCACGTCTCGGCGAGCTCGCGCGGGACGCGCTTGCGCAGGCGGATGTGGTTGGGGGCGTCGTCGCGCGTGGCGTTGCCCGTGATGAACACCGATGAGAGCTTGTCGAACGTGTATTTCCCGTCCGGCTTGGGATAGCGGTCCTTCGTGTGGCCGATGAACATCGGCCTCGCGTCGTTGCGGTGCCAGGACAGCCGTCCCGGGGGAAGCTTGCCTTTGGTGGCGATCGCGAGGTTGACGAGCGGTGCGCCGAGCACGAAGCCTTTCTGGAACGGCTGGCGGGTGTTGCGCTCCTGGTAGAGCTCCGTGCCGACGGTCGAGTCTTCGATCGCCTGCTCATACCCGTCGAACGACGTCTCACCGCGTACGAGCGCCGCGTAGATCGACTCGGCGGCGAGCTTGCCGGACATCACGCTGTGGTGTACGCCCTTCAGCGCGACCGTGTCGACCATGCCGCCGGCGTCGCCGACGAGCAGGGCGCCGGGCATCGACAGCTTGGGCATCGACCAGTAGCCGCCGCCCGGCAGGGCCTTGGCCCCCCAGGCGACGCGCTCGCCGCCGGCGAGAATGCCCTTGACGAGCGGGTGGAGCTTGAACAGCTGAAGCAGGTCGTGGGCTGAGGTCGTCGCGTCGGCGTACTCCAGGTCGATCACGAAGCCGATGCTGACGAGGTCCTCGCCGGTCTTCTCATCCTTCATCGGGTAGAGCCAGGTGCCGCCGATCTGCCCGTAGCGCGCGGACAGCTTCAGCGGCCACGGGCCGATCGTGTGGATCACGCGATCGAGCGGCTTGGGGACCTTCCAGACCTCCTTGACACCGAGCTCCCAGACCTGCGGCTCGCGGCCGTCGGCGAGGTCGAACTCCTTGATCGCGGCGCCCGTCAGATGCCCCCAGCATCCCTCCGCGAGAACCGTCGCCTGGGCCTTGATGTCGGTGCCGGGCTCGAAGTTGCCGAGCGGCTCGCCATCCTTGCCGCGGCCCTTGTCGCCCGATCGCACGCCGACGACGCGCCCGTCCTCGACGACGAGCTGCGACGCGGATGTCTCGGTGAGGATGTAGGCCCCGCCCTCCTCGGCCTCGCGCTGTTGAAAGCGCGCCATCGCCGACACGGAGATGACCTCGTTACCGTGGTTCTTGAAGTTGGGTGGAGTCGGTATCCGCAACTTCGTCTTCGCCGTCGGCGTCATGTAGACCGCCTCCTTCGTGACTTCGCCATAGGCGAAGCCCTCCTTGCGCCAATCCTCGCGCGTGAGCGCGGGGAACAGCTCCTGCAGCGGACCGGGACGCATGACGGCGCCCGAGAGGTTGTGCCCACCGCAGGTCTTGGCCTTCTCGACCACCGCGACGGGGACCTCGCCGAGACGCTCCATCGTCTCGGGATCGTCGGCCAGCAGCTGCAGCAGGCGATTCGCGCACGACAGACCGGCGGTGCCGCCACCGACGATCGCGACGCCGACCTCGATCAGCTCGTCCTCGGGGTCGAGCCCCCGCTTGATGAACTCCTTGCGCGAGTCGACGGGGGGTGGAAAGGCGGCCGGAGCGACCTTCCCGTTCGCGGAGCCGTCGTGGCCCGACATCTCAGCTTCCCTTCTTTGCCTTCACAGCCTCTGTCAGCTTGGGAAGGATCTTGTTGAGGTCGCCGACGATTCCGAGGTCGGAGAATTCGAAGATCGGGGCGTTCGCATCCTTGTTGATCGCGACGATGTTCTCCGAGCTCTGCATCCCGACCTTGTGCTGGATCGCGCCCGAGATGCCGGCCGCCAGATACAGCTTCGGCGACACCGTCTTGCCCGTCTGGCCGATCTGCGCCGCGTAGGGGTACCAGCCGGCGTCCACGACCGCCCGCGTGGCCGCCACCGCGCTGTTGCCACCGAAGGCCTTGGCGAGCTCCTCGGCGAGCTGGAAGCCCTCGGCTTTGCCGAGTCCGCGGCCACCGGCGACGAGGATGTCGGCGCCCTCGATGTCGACGTCCGCGCCGCGCTGTTCGCCGCGCGTGACCATCGTGGCCTGCGAGGCGTGCGGGCTGAGCTCGAAGCTGAGCTGCTCGACCGGTGCGTCGCCGGCCCCGCTCTGGAGGATCTCGAACGCGTTCAGACGCCCGATGATGATGCCGACCTGCGAGCGATATTTGATCTCGGAGATCGCCGAGTCGCCGAGGATCGGGCGCTCCGCGATCAGCTCGCCCCCCTCAGCGCGCACCGCCGTCACCTCCATCGCTACGCCTGCGCCGAGGCGCGCGGCGAGACCGGCGCCGATCTCGAACCCGAGCAGACCACCGCCGAACAGCGCGTAGGAGTAGCCGCCGTCGGTGATCGCCCTCGCCATCGCGTCGACGAGCGGCTGCGCGAGCCCCTCCGGGCCCTCGGCGACGAGCACCTTCTTGGCGCCGTAGTTGCCGAGCGACGCGGCGAGCTCGTGCGGGACGTTCTCGCCCAGCAGGATCGCGTGTGCCTCGCCACCGAGCTCCGCCGCCAGCTTGGCGCCCTCGGAGACGGCGCCGAGGGAGTTCTTGTTGATCGCACCGTCGTAATGCAGCGCGTAAACCAGGATGTTGGCCATAACTTGTCAGCGTCTCCTTAGATGAGCTTGCGCTCGTCGAGCCAGGCGATGATCTTTTCGACCGTCTCGCCGGTGTCCTCGTCCTCGATGATCTCGCCGGCGGCCTTCGCGGGCGGCGCCTTGGCGGCGACCCATTGGGCGGCTGAGTTATCGCCGCCGACCTTGCCGGCGTCGATCTCGGCGTCTGCGGCGGTGATGCTGTCGAGCGGCTTCTTCTTCGCGCCCATGATCGCCTTCAGCGACGGGTAGCGGGGCTCGTTGATCGCATCGCCGACCGAGATCACGGCGGGCAGCTTCACCTGCACCGTGTCATAGCCGTACTCGGCCTGGCGCTCGCAGCGCAGAGCGTCGGACTCGACGTCCATCTTGATCACCTGCGTGAGCGAGGGCATGCCCAGGTGCTCGGCCACGACGGCGCCGATCGTGTAGCACTCGCCGTCGTCGGACTGCTGTCCGAGCAGCACGAGATCGGGACTCTCGCGCTGCAGCGTCTTCGCCAGCGCGTAGCCGGTCGCGGCGACGTCGGAGCCGGCGACTGCGGGGTCGCTCAGGTGGACCGAGCGGTCCGCGCCCAGCGAGACGGCCTTGTGCAGCGCGCGGACCGCGCTGTCGGGGCCCATCGTCACGGCGACGATCTCCTCGACCGGCACCGCGCCGCCCTCCTTGATCTGCATCGCCGCCTCGATGGCGTGCGTGTCATACGGGTTGAGGTTCTTCTCCCCGCTGCGGTCCATGCGCCCCGTCGAAGGATCGATCCTCTTCTCGACGGCGGCGTCCGGAACCTCCTTCACCAGGACGCATATCTTCATTCTCTACGGCTCTCCTTGGGGTCTGTTGAAAGCGATCCTAGCGCTTCGGGTGGTTGACTGACGAGTCAATCAGTTGTTCGAGGAGCGTCCCCCGGCAGCGCCGCGGATGAAATCGACGATCGCCTGTGTGGGGGCCCCCGGGGTGAACACCTCGGCGACGCCGAGGCTCTTGAGCTCGGGGATGTCCTCGGCTGGGATCGTGCCCCCGACCGTGATGACGACGTCGTCGATGCCCTGCTCGTGCAGGAGCGCGACGACGCGGGGCACCAGCGTCATGTGGGCGCCCGAGAGGATCGACAGCCCGACGGCGTCGGCGTCCTCCTGGATGACGGTCTCGACGATCTGCTCGGGCGTCTGGTGCAGGCCGGTGTAGATGACCTCCATGCCGGCGTCACGCAGCGCACGCGCGATGATCTTGGCGCCGCGATCGTGGCCGTCGAGGCCGGGCTTGGCGACGACCACGCGAATCTTGCTCCTCGTGCTCGGGGCGGTGGATGCCATAGCCGGGGAGATTACGCGCTAGCGGCCAGCTCCCGCGGACAGCGCGCCTGCCGGCCCTCCACTCAGCGCCGGCGGCGCCCGCGCGCGCCCGCCGCGGCGCCGCGGCGCGTGGGAGCTCGAGGCTGGCTCGCGCGGGGACCGGCGGCGCGGACGCGCGAGCCGCGAGGCGAGGGCGAACGGTCGCGCGCGAGCCGGCCGAGCGACGCCGCGGCGGTTCCGGCGCCAACCGCGGCGAGCAGCTTCAGCCGCCGGCCGAGGCGGTCGAGCTCGATCACCTCCCACCCTTCCTCCGCGGCGATCCGGCGCAGCGCGGCATCGGGGTTCACGACCACCGCGTGGCGCACCGCACGCAACATCGGCAGGTCGGACTCGGAGTCCGAGTAGGCGTAGGAGGACGCGAGCTCGATTCCCTCGCGCTCGGACAGCCCGCGCATCGAGAGGACCTTGCCCTCGCGGTAGTTGAACGGTCCGGCCGGGCGGCCTGTGTAGCGGCCGTCGACGATCTCCGAGCGGGACCCGAGGCCGCCGTCGAACGCGAGCACACGAGCCAGCAGGTCAGCCATCTCCTGCGAGGCGGCCGTGAGGATGTATACGGGCAGTCCGGCGTCCTGGTGGGCGTAGGCGCGCTCGAGCATCTGCGGATACAGGCGCGGCAGCACGCCCGCGAGCACCCGCGGCGAGAGTCGCTCGAGGTCGCGAACACGAACGCCCGCGATCATCTCCCCGACGCGCCGGCGAACGTCGTCGGCGCGGTCGTCGGTCGAGCCGAGCAGGCGGAAGCGGACGTTCTCATAGATGTCGCGGACCAGGCGCCGGCGCGAGATCATCCCCGTCTCGTAGGCCGCACGCGCGAAGAAGATGCCCGACGAGCCCGCCATCAGCGTCTTGTCGAGGTCGAAGAACGCGGCGGCCCGCGACCCGTTCTGCTGCGCAGCGGCGCGACCGTCGTCGAGCACTGGCGGTTAAACCTTGAGGATTACCGCGTCGCCTTGCCCGCCGCCAGAGCAGATCGCGGCGCAACCGAGGCCGCCGCCACGACGGCGCAGCTCGTGCACGATGCTGCCGAGGATGCGCGCGCCCGAGGCGCCGATCGGGTGGCCGAGGGCGACGGCGCCGCCGTTGACGTTGACCCGATCCTCGTCGATCCCGAGCATGCGGATCGAGTTGAGCGTGACCGACGCGAACGCCTCGTTGATCTCCCACAGGTCGATGTCGCCGGGCTGCAGGCCGGCCTTCTCGAGCGCCTTCTTGGCCGCGCTCGCAGGCGTGGTGGCGAGATATGCGAAGTCGTTGGCGCTCTGTGCGTGGGCGACGATCTCGGCGAGCGCCTCCTTGCCGTTGGCCTGGGCCCACTCCTCGGAGGACACGACGAGCGCGCCGCCACCGTCGTTGACGCCGGGCGAGTTGCCGGCCGTGTGCGAGCCCTCCTTGCCGACGAGCCCCGGGAGCTTCGCGAGCGCCTCCAGCGAGGTATCCCGGCGCGGGCCCTCGTCGATCTCGACGACCGTGTCGCCCTTGCGGCCCTTCACGGTCACCGCCACGATCTCATCCGACATGCGGCCCTCGTCGATCGCCTTGAGCGCAAGCTCGTGCGAGCGCAGCGCCCAGCGGTCGAGGTCCGCACGGGTCACCTCCAGCTCGTCTCCCACCTCGGTCGCCTCCACGAACATCTGCTTGCCGGAGAACGGGTTGGTGAGTCCGTCGTGGACCATCGCATCGAGCATCTTCGCGTCGCCCATGCGATATCCGAAGCGTGCCTGCGGGAGCAGATAGGGAGCCTTCGACATCGACTCCATGCCCCCGCCCACGCCGACCTGGAGGTCGCCCGCGCGAATCGCCTGGTCGAGGATCACGCTCGCGCGCAGGCCGGAGGCGCACACCTTGTTGATCGTCTCGGAGGAGACCTCCTTAGGGATCCCCGCCTTGATCTGCGCCTGGCGCGAGGGGATCTGTCCCTGGCCCGCCTGCAGCACCTGGCCGACGACCACGTGCTCGACCTGGTCGGGCTCGACGCCCGCGCGCTCGAGGGCCGCGCCGATCGCGGCCGCGCCGAGCTCCGTGGCATCGAGCGAGGCGAGGCCCCCGCCCATCTTGCCGATGGGCGTGCGCGCGGTGCCGAGGATCACGGTCTTGGGCATGAAGCAGGCATCTCCTGTAGGTAGAGCGAAGCGGTCAGAGACCGGGAATGGTAGTGGACGAGCTTGCCGGCCCGGCGGGCCGACACCCTCGGCAGCGGGGCCGGCACGCGCGCGGGCGCCCGTCCCCGCGAGCGCGCAAGGCGCGCCGAACGCGCGCGGGATATCGTGGCGGCGATGCACATCTCAGCAATCTCCGAAGCGCCCCCCACGAGCGACGCCGACACGATCGCGATCGGCCTGTTCGACGGCGAGCAGCCGCCGCCGGAGTCGCCCGCGGAGCTCGCCGAGCTGCTCGCCTCCGGCGAGGCTCGCCGCGCCTTCAAGTCACTCGCACTGGCCCACGCCGACGGTAAGCGCTGGCTGCTCGTCGGTCTCGGCGCGCGCGCCGAGTTCACCGCCGAGCGCGCGCGCGTCGCCGCGGCGACGACGGCCGCCCGCGCCCGCGAGCTCTCGACGCGCACGCTGTGCTGGGCGCTTCCCGGCGACAGCCCCCTCGCCGCGGCGGCCGCCCTCGTCGAGGGCACGCTGCTCGGCGACTACCGCTTCGAGCTGTTCAAGAGCGCCTCCGAGCGGGAGGGCGCCGACGCGCCTGCGCAGCTGGAGCGGCTGCTCGTCGCCGGCGAGCCTGGACTCGAGGCGATCGTCGCCGAGGCAGCGATCGTCGCGGAGGCCGCCAACCGGGCGCGTGACCTGCAGAATCGCCCCGGCAACGACCTCACACCCAGCGCGCTCGGCGACTACGCCCTGGCGTTGGCTGAGGGCGATCCGGCCCTCACCGTCGAGGTCGAGGGGCGCGCGGGGCTGCAGGCGCACGGGATGGGTGCCTTCGCCGCCGTCGCACAGGGGTCCGAGCAGGAGCCCGCGCTGATCACGATGCGCTACGACGGCCCAGGAGCGAGCGGCCCGACGCTCGGCTTCGTCGGCAAGGCCGTGACCTTCGACAGCGGCGGCATCTCGTTGAAGCCGGGCGCGAAGATGGCGGAGATGAAGTTCGACATGTCCGGCGGCGCTGCCGTGATCGAGGCCGTCGCCGCAATTGCCCGCCTGCAGCTGCCGATCACGCTCCTCGCCGTCGTCGGCGCGACCGAGAACCTGCCCAGCGGCAGCGCGATCAAGCCGGGCGACATCGTGACGGCCGCGAACGGCAAGACGATCGAGATCAACAACACCGACGCCGAGGGCCGGCTGGTGCTGGCCGACTGCCTGTGCCACGCCGTCGCGCAGGGCGCCGAGCTGATCGTCGACCTCGCGACGCTCACAGGCGCCGTGATCGTGGCCCTGGGCTCGACCTACGCCGGCTTGATGAGCAACGACGACGAGCTCTCCGAGCGACTGCGCGCGGCCGGGGAGCGCAGCGGCGAGATCCTCTGGCGGCTGCCCCTACACGAGGAGTACGACGAGCTCATCAAGGGCACCTATGCGGACCTCGACAACGCCCCCGAAGCGCGCAAGGCCGGCACGATCGTTGGGGGCGCGTTCCTGGCGAAGTTCGTCGGCGAGGTTCCCTGGGCGCACCTCGACATAGCCGGCTCCGCCTGGGATCTCGGTCGCGCCTATGTCGGCAAGGGCGCTTCCGGCTACGGCGTTCGCTTG
Organism: Solirubrobacteraceae bacterium; assembly: GCA_035551395.1. Classification (GTDB taxonomy): domain Bacteria; phylum Actinomycetota; class Thermoleophilia; order Solirubrobacterales; family Solirubrobacteraceae; genus Palsa-744. The sequence goes on from DASZNB010000139.1 coordinate 25,799, forward strand.
CTCGTCGAGCTCGCGCGCTCCTACGGCGCCTGAGCGCAGGCTCACACCCCGGCGAGCTGGCGCAGCCAGCGCGCTCCTACGGCGCCTGAGCGCAGGCTCACACCCCGACGGGCTGGCGCAGCCAGCGGGCGACGACGGCCCACGCCTCGCCACGGGGATCGATGTGCGCGCGATGCCCCCCGGCCGGCCCGTCGAGCTCGACGAGCTCGACGTCTCCGCCGGCCGCGCGGGACTGGCCGGCGTAGCGGCGGCTCAGCTCGATCGAGACGGTCGCGTCGATCACCCCGTGGACGAGCAGCACGGGCATCGCCAGAGGCACCTGCGCGAGCGGATCGCCGAGCGCATAACGCTGCGCCAGCTCCTGCGGGGAGCCGCCCATCAACGCCGCTGCCGCGCCGCCGTGCCAGCGCCGGTAGGCGCCCGCGAGGTCGCACACGCCCGCCTGGCTGATCACGCGCCTGAAGGCGATCGCCGGGGAGCCCCCAGGTGCCCCCTCCGGCAGGCGCTCGCGCGCGGCCGCCCACAGGGCGAGATGGCCTCCGGCCGAGTGCCCGAGCACGCTCACGCTGTCGAGGTCCAAGGGCTCCTCGAGCGTGGTGAGGTGATCGACCGCGGCCGCCACGTCGGCGAACGTCGCCGGCCAGCCGCCGCCCTCGCCGACACGGCGGTACTCGATGTTCCACACCGCCCAGCCGCGGCGCACGAGGTCGCCGACGAGCCCGCGCATGACCACCCTGCCGTAGCGGCGCTGCCAGGAGCCGCCGTGGATCGCCACCATCACCGGGTGCGGACCGGCGCCGTGCGGCAGGTACAGGTCGGCCCGCTGTGAGCGATGCGCGCCGTAGCGGTGGGTGCGCCCGCGGGTGAGGAAGTCGAGGACCAATCTCGTGCGCGCCATGGGGAGGGCATCCTTCCAGACGCGACATGTGAGAATGGCCATCGCGATGGACTTCGAGCTCTCCCCCGACCACGAGCTGATCAGGCGCACCGTGCGGGAGTTCGCCGAAGGAGAGGTCGCACCGGCGGCCGCGGAGCTCGACCGCACGAAGTCCTTCCCCTACGAGATCGTCGCCAAGCTCGGCGCGCTCAACCTGATGGGCATCCCGTTCCCGGAGGAGTACGGGGGCGGGGGCGGCGACACGCTCGCCTACGCGCTCGCCGTCGAGGAACTGACGCGGGCAGACTCCTCGGTCGCGATCACGCTCTGCGCGCACACCTCGCTGGGAACGCAGCCGCTGTACCTGTACGGCAGCGAGGAGCAGAAGCGCGAGTGGCTGCCGCGGCTGTGCTCGGGCGAGCGCCTCGGCGCGTTCGGACTGACCGAGCCGGAGGCCGGCTCCGACGCGGGGAACACGCGCACCCGCGCGCGACTGGCGGACGGCGAGTGGACAGTCGACGGCGCCAAGCAGTTCATCACCAACGCCGGCACCGGCATCTCCGGAGTGGTCTGCATCACGGCTGTCACCGGCGAGCTCCAGGGCGGCGGCAAGGAGATCTCGAACGTGATCGTGCCGAACGGCACTCCGGGCTACGACCAGGGCGAGCCCTACCGGAAGATGGGCTGGAACGCCTCCGACACGCGCCCCTTGACGTTCAGCGACTGCCGCGTGCCGGAGGAGAACCTGCTCGGCCCGCGCGGGGCCGGCTTCAAGCAGTTCCTGCACATCCTCGACATCGGCCGCATCGGCGTCGCTGCGATGGGCGTCGGGCTGGCCCAGGGCGCGCTCGACGAGGCACTCGCGTACGCCAAGGAGCGCCGCGCGTTCGGCAAGGCGATCTCGAAGTTCCAGGCGATCCAGTGCAAGCTCGCCGACATGGCGACCGAGATCGCCGCAGCGCGCCTGCTCGTGTACAAGGCCGCGCTGGAGAAGGACGCGAACAAGAACTTCACGCTCACGGCCGCGCAGGCGAAGCTCAAGACCGGTCGCCTGGCGGTGCGCTGCGCGGAGGAGGCCGTGCAGATTCACGGCGGCTACGGCTTCATCGAGGAGTACCCCGTCTGCCGCTTCTACCGCGACGCGAAGATCCTCACGATCGGCGAGGGCACCGACGAGATCCAGCAGATGGTGATCGCCCGCGCGCTCGGCGCCTAGCGGGCTCCGGACGCGTCGAGGCGGGCCGCGGAGCGGGACCGGCGGGGGCCCGGCCAGGCGGCGCAGCGGTGCAGCCCCGAGCCGGCTACTCGACAGCCTGCGCCAGCCGTGCGGCGCGCTCGAGCAGCGCCGACGCCGCGCTCGCGGGATCGAGCTCGCGGCGCACCACCTCGCCGATCAGGCGCTGGAACTCGGCGTCCTCATGGAGGTCCTGCTCCAGGCGCCGGCGCATACGGGCGGTCGCGATCGCGAGCACCTCGTTGCGCAGGTTGCGCCCGCGGCGCTCCTCCAGCTGACCGGCGGCGAGAATGTGGGCGCGGTGCTCGCGCAGGGCCTCGACGAGCTCCTCGACGCCGCGTCCGAGCGTGGCCTCGGCCTTGATGATCGGCACCCGCCAGCTGCCGCGCGCCTCCTCAGCCGTGCGGTCGAGGTTGGCGAGCGAGAGCACGCCCCTGATCTCGCGAACCATCGTGTCGGTCAGCGGGTGATCGGCCTTGTTGATGACGATCACGTCGGGGATCTCCATCACGCCGGCCTTCAGTGCCTGGATCGAATCGCCCGAGCCGGGCATCAGCACGAGCACGATCGTGTCGGCGTGATCGATGATGTCGATCTCCGCCTGGCCCACGCCGACCGTCTCCACGAACACGTCCTCACGGCCGGCCGCGTCGAGCAGGAGAGCGGCCTGGAGGGCCGCCTCGGACAGGCCTCCCAGCGCACCGCGATTGGCCATCGAGCGGATGAACACGCCGTGGTCGAGGAAGTGCTCCGACAAACGGATGCGGTCGCCCAGCAGCGCACCGTGCGTGAACGGCGAGGAGGGGTCGATCGAGAGGACGCCCACGGTTCGCCCGGCCGCCCTGCGGGCCTTCGTGAGCGCACCGATCAGGGTCGACTTGCCGACCCCCGGGGGGCCGGTGAAGCCGACCACCTCCGCCCGTCCGGTGTGCGGGTAGACCTCCTTGACGAGCTCCCAGCCCTCGGGGCTGTCGTCCTCGACGAGCGTGATCGCACGCGCGAGCGCGCGGCGGTCGCCTGCGAGCAGGCGCTGTGCGAGGTTCGGCTCGTCAGCCATGGCGTCGGCAATCATCGCAGGGGCCGCGCGCCGCCCGTCCAACGCCGGCGTCGCTTACGATGCCAGGCCGATGGAGGCCTCCTTCGCAGCGCCGGCCAGCGCGCCGTCAGAGCATGGCGCCGGCTCCCCGCGCCGCGCGCCCGACCCGCCGCGCGGCGGCCCGCTCGCGCTCGCACGGTTCCTGCGGGCAAACCGCATGCTCAGCCGCAGCTACGTCCGCCTGCTCGCCCGCTTCGCGTGGCTGAAGCTCCGCCACGGCAGACGCCTTCAGACGGAAGGGATCTGCTTCATCTGCCCGCGCGTGAAGCTCGAGATCGGCCGCCACGCAACGCTGCGCATCGGGCGCTGGGCATGGATCGGACACGCCAGCAAGATCCGCGTGCACGAGGGCGAAGTCAGCATCGGCGCGAAGACCGTGATCGGACAGGAGGCGACGATCTCGGCCTTCCAACACGTCTCGATCGGGCGCGAGTGCATCATCGCGGACCGCGTCATGCTGATCGACTTCGACCACGGCGTCACCGAGGTCGAGCGCCCGATCCGCCTTCAGGGGATCTACAAGCGCGACGTGCACGTGGGACACAACGTGTGGATGGGCTATGGAGCCTGCGTGCTGCGCGGCGTCAACATCGGCGACAACGCGATCGTCGGGACCAGCGCCGTCGTCACGACGGCGGTCCCGGCCAACGCTGTCGTGGCAGGGGCACCGGCACGAATCATCCGCATGCGCGAGACGCCGCGCACACTGCGCTGGGAGTAGCGGCTAGGGCGCCAGCAGCCAGGCCCGCTCGGCGTCGACGGCGAGATTGCGCAGCGCGCCGTCCTCCCCATCCTCGTCCGTCTCGAGGGCGCGCGCGAGCGCGCGACGGTGTCCTGCAAAGCGCTCACTCGCATACGGCACGGCGATCCGCCGCGAGATCATAAAGGCCCAGTCGCTTGCCTGCATCGCGAGCAGCTCGCGGATCGCGCCACGGCCTGCGCGCTCGCCGGCGCGCAGGAGCGCGAGCTCGGCGGCGCGGGTCGCGAAGGCGATCTCGGCGACGGCCGGTGCGGACCAGGTGGAGAGGTCGCCGTGCAGGCCCCAGCTGCTCGGCGGCGCCGCCCCGCCTCGATCCGCGCGAGGGTCGGTTTCGAGGACGTCGGCGAGCGCCACCGGCGCGAGGCGCTCGAGCCCGTCGTCGAGGCGGACGAGCTCGAGCTGCTGGCGCGCGCACTCCTCGACGACCGCCTCCAGCCAGGCGATCCCCTCGTACCACCAGTGCCCGAGCAACTCGGTGTCCAGAGCGCACACCACGAGCCGATCAGTCCCGCCGGCCTCGCGCAGGCGGCCACGCGTGCGGGCGACGAAGTCGGCGGCGTGCTCGCGCGCGAGTGCCAGTGCGCGCGCATGGTCATAGGGCGCGCCGGCGTTGTTCCAGGGGTTGTGGTGATGGATCGTGTGGTGGTGATAGTCGCGGTAGGCCCCGGCGGCCGGGTAGCCGCGCTCGCTCCACACCAGCGACATCGTCGCGCGGTCGATCGGCACGAGCACCACGCCGGCCTCGCTCACCAGCGGCCGCAGGTGTGCAGCCGAGCCGAGCCCCAGCCGGTTCGTCAGCTCGACACACACGGCGCCGACGTCGGCGTCCTCGAGCGCTCGCTCGAGCCAGGGCGCGTAGGCGCACTCGGGCAGCCAGAAGCCGCCCCGCCAGCGCCCCTCGAAGCGGCGGCGGAAGGCCGCGACGCCGCTGCGGAGCTGCATGCGCACGCCGGCGTCGCTCGCCAGCAGTGGCAGGATCGCGTGCGTAGCGGAGGACGTCCATTGCGCGTGCGGCGCGAGCGCAGCGAGCATGTCGCCGTCGCGGCGTCGCAGTCCCTCCAGCGCGCTCGAGTAATCGCTCCACGCCCGCTCGAGCTCGCGCGCGAGCGCCTCCTCACCGCCGGCGCGCAGGCCGGCGGCATCGCGCTCGTGTGTCCCGTGGCGCACATCGGTGACGAACGCCTCGAAGCGCTCGGCGACGCCGGGAGCCTCGAGCTGGTCGCACAGCACAGGCGTGAGCGAGAGGGTCAGCGGCGCGCCGGCATCGAGCACCTCGAGCAGCGGCAGGTAGGAGCTGGCGATCGCCTCCCACAGCCACTCCTCGCCGAACGGCCACGTGCCGAACCCCTCGACGTAGGGCATGTGGGTGTGCAGCACGATCGCAAGCGCACCGCGATCCTCCGACCGCCGTTCCCCGGCGCTCACGGTCGGCAAACGGCGAGGAAGTCGAGCGCGCGCTCCAGATCGGCTTCGCCGGCCGCCCGCAGGCGGAAGTCCGTCGCGGCGATCGCCGGTGTGAACCAGTCGTAGAAGCGCGCCGTGAGGCCAAGCCGTTGGTGGACCCGGTCCCAACCGAGCCGCAATGCGAGCTCGTGCGCGCGCAGCTTGCGCGCGTGGAACAGCCCGTACAGCTCGACCGAGGAGAAGTGCGCACGACAGAGCTGCTCGAACTCGCCGCGCCGGTACTCGTGGACATGCCAGGGATTGCCCGAGCGTGCCTCGCCGGGGGGCGCGAGCGTCAGCACGTTCGGAGTGGAGAGATAGACGGATCCGTCCCGGCCGACGATCGAGCTGAAGTGCTCCAGCACGGCGCCGGGCTCCTGCAGGTGCTCGATCGTCTGCAGAAAGACGACGGCGTCGGCGGGCTCGGCGAAGCCGTCGACGAGGCCGCGCACGAAGCGCAGGCCGGGCCGCGCGTAGCGCAGGCGAGCGTGCTCATACGCCTCCGGGTTTGCGTCGACGCCCACCGTGTCTGCCCCCGCGCGTGCGAGAACCGCGGTGCCGTAGCCCTCACCGCACGCCATGTCGATCACACGCAGGCCGCCGACGCGCTCGGCGATCCACTGATAGACGACGAGATGGCGCCGGTACCAGTAGTTCTCCGCGGGCACGTCTGGCAGTGTGCGCTCGCCCGTCAGCGCGAGCGGAGGGACGCCCTCGGGCTGGTCGCGCTGCACGAAGTTGGTCGAGGTCAAGAGATCAGCCGTCTCGCATCGTCAGACGGTCGCAGCGAGTGCGCTGGAGGACGCGAGCACGGCGCGCGAGTATATGGTGCCGCCCCGTGCCGCCCGCCTTCAGCGCCGAGCAGATCCGTGACGCCAACGAGCGCTACCACGACGTCGCGGCCGACCACTACGACTCCAAGTGGGGCATCGACTTCGGCGAGCTCGGCCTCAGCCAGGTGACGGCCAAGCTGGGCAAGGCACTCGGCGGCGAGCCCGGCCACTACGCGCGCTCGCTCGAGATCGGCGCGGGCACCGGCTACTTCAGCCTCAACCTGCTGCGCGCCGGCCTGATCGGCGAAGCGACCTGCACCGATATCTCCCCGGGCATGCTGGAGACGCTGGCAGCGAACGCGCGCGCCCTCGATCTGCGCGTGCGCACCGAGCCCGCCGACGCCGAGCGCCTGCCGTTCGCCGACGAGAGCTTCGACCTCGTGCTCGGCCACGCCGTGCTGCATCACATCCCCGACCTGCCGCGCGCCTTCGCGGAGTTCCAGCGCGTCCTTGCGCCCGGCGGGACGCTTGCCTTCGCGGGCGAGCCCTCACGCTACGGCGACCGCCTGGCCGCCGTCCCCAAGCGTCTCGCCACCGCCGCCGCTCCGCTTTGGCGCCGAGCGATCGGGGCGGCGCGCGCCCCGCTGGGCGGCGCCTGCCGCCAGGCCGAGGGAGCACTCGAAGGCGTCGTGGACGTGCACGCCTTCGCACCCACGGAGCTCGTCCGCATCGCCCGCGGGGCGGGCTTCGAGGAGGTGCGTGTGAGCGGCGAGGAGCTGCTCGCCAACTGGTTCGGCTGGACCAATCGGACGCTCGAGTCCACCGCCGTTCCCGAGCAGGTGCCGTGGGCATGGCGGGTCTATGCCTACCGCGGCTATCTGATGCTGCAGGAGCTCGATCGCAGGCTGCTCGAGTCGCGCCTGCCGCCGGCGATCTTCTACAACCTGATGCTCGCCGCGCGCAAGCCAGCCGCGGCTTGAGCCGCCTCGCGGGAGCGTCCTAGACTCACGGCGATGAGCCAGCCGCCGCTCCGCAGCTTCCCGCTGTTCCCCCTCGACATCGTCGCGGTCCCGAGCGAGAGCGTGCCGCTGCACATCTTCGAGGAGCGCTACAAGCGCATGATCGAGCGCTGCCTAGCGGCCGCGGAGGGCTCGCTCGAGCGTGAGTTCGGGATCGTCTGGCTGGCCGAGGATGAACTCAAGCCGGTCGGCTGCGCGTGTGCGATCGAGCAGCTCCTCGAGCGCCTCGACGACGGCCGGCTGAACGTCGTGGTGCAAGGCACGCGACCGTTCCGCCTGCTCGAGCGCCAGGACGATCTGCCTTACCCAGCCGGCGTCATCGAGTTCCTCGACGACGAGCCGGAGGACCCCGACGGCGAAGCGGCCGCCGCAGCGCGTTCGCTGTACCGCGAGCTCGTCCTGCAGGCCACCGATCGCGAGCTCGGGGACGACGAGCTCGCGCGCCTGGGCTCCTACGCGATGGCCGGCACGGTCGAGTTCGACGTCGCCGACAAGCAGCAGCTGCTCGAGCTTCGCGTCGAGAACGCCCGCATGCGGCTGCTGGCGCGTCTCTTGAAGGCGGCTCTCGAGCGCCTGGAGCTGCTCGAGCGCGCCCAGGTGCGAGCGCTCTCCAACGGCAAGGTCCGCCTGGCCTGAGTGAGCCTCGCCCCGCACGACGCCGCCCGAGCCCGACTCGCTCGTGCCCGTCTCCCCGCCGCCCTTGCCTAGGACGCCGGCAGGTGACAGACCTCCTGTGCGACCTGCAGCACGAACAGCTGCAGGTGACGCAGCACGGCCGGCTGGGCGGCCGAGTTGTCGCTGAAGCGGACACTGCCGCTTTCGTCGCGCAGGGTGTAGGTGAAAATCGAGCCGGCCTTTGCCGGCAGCGAGAGCCGCTGGTCGGCGGCGTCGTGGATTTCTTCCTGGATCGCGCGCGCCTGCACGAGCTGTGGGTCGCTCAGCTTCAGAGTCGGGCCGCCGTTGCAGCGAACTGCGCCTTCTTCGTTGACGAGCAGCGTGAGCTGGGCGTGCGGCGTCGAGCCCGAGCGGCTCACCACGAACAGGTCGGCCGCGCGCACGCCCCCACATCCGGCGAGCGCAGCCAGTGCGAGGCCGGCCACGGCAAGCGCCCTCGGGACAAGGCCCCCGTGGTCGGTGCTCACGTGCTCACCGCCACGCCGCCGCGGCGTGGATCGCCGGCCCCGCTGAGCTTGCCGTCGCGTCTCAGCGCAGCCTGGACGCCGCCGAAGAACAGGTTGCGCGCAGCGAACGCCACGACGCGCTCGGCGCCGCCGAGCTCGCCCAGCTCGATGCCGGGCTCAGCGAAGACGACGCCATCCTCGTAGTGGATCCGCGCCGCGTCGACGGCGGCCTGGGCCTCCATGCCGTGATCGACCGCTGCGACGATCGTCTGCAGCAGAGCCGAGCGAATGCGGTTCGAGCCGGCGCTGCCCAGGACCAGCTCGACCTCGCCGTCACGCAAGACGATCGAGGGAGCCATCATGCTCGGCATCCTGCGCCCCGCAGGATGCCGATGAAAGCCAAGCGGGTTGAGGTCCTCCTCCCCCATCACGTTGTTGAGGTGAATCCCCGTCCCCGGCACGACCACGCCCGAGCCCTCGCCGTTGGTACACGTGGTGCTGCAGGCGCGCCCCTCGCCGTCGATCACCGAGATGTGCGTCGTCGAGCCCAGGCGACTGGCGAGGAAGCGCTCGAGGAAGCGCTCCTCCTCGAGGCCTTCGACGAACTCCGGCGTGCGCTCGGACTGCGCCGCGGCCATCGCCGCCAGGATGCCCCGCAGGCTCGGCGGCGCGGGTTCGCGATTCAGCAGCGCGAGCGCGTACGCGAGCAGCGTTCCCCCGGCCGACGGCGGCGGGTTGGTGAGGATCTCGCGGTCGCGGTAGACGACGAGGACGGGCTCGCGTTCCACCGCGCGGTAGCCGGCGAGGTCCGCCGGCGTGAGCGATCCCCCGCGCTCGCCCAGCCATTCACACACCGCCGCCGCAACGTCGCCCCAGTAGAACGGCTCGGGGCCCTCGCGGGCAAGTCGCATCAGCGCATCGCCGAGCTCGGGGTTCACGAGCATCTCACCCTCGCGCAGGATCCGTCCCCGCGGCGCCCACAGGGCGGCACACTCCGCCGTCGAGGTCAAGAGCGTCGCGAGGATCTCCGCCACATATGCCTGGCCGGCGTTGAGCACGACCCCGTCGCGGGCGAGCCCTGCGGCCGGCTCGGCGAGCTCCTCGAGAGACATGGTGCCCCAGCGGCGCGCGGCCTCGCACACGCCGGCGGGGGCGCCGTAGACGCCGCAGGACGCGGGACCGATGTGGAAGCGCTGGGCGGCGTCCCCGAATGAGACATCGACGCCGAGCAGCTCCGCCTCCGAGCCGTCGCCCACACGCGTGGGCGCCTGCACGAAGAAGTCGAGCAGCGCGGGCGACACCCCGCCTCCCGCCACGAGCATGTGGCCGCCCGCGCCGAGCCCGGTCAGCAGCGGCTCGGCGACGAACGACGTGAGCATCGCCGCGACGGCCGCGTCCACCGCATTGCCGCCTTCGCGCAGAACCCGCGCCCCCGCCTGCGCGGTCAGCGGATGGCCCGCTGCGACCACGCCCTTGCCTTCACCCATCACAGAGCGATACCACAGGAGCGCCGCTGAGCGGCGTGCCGGCGCGCGTCAGTTCAGAAATTAGGCAAAAACTCGGGCACGTCTAGTTCGTCGACGGCCAGCCCGCCACGACGAGGCTCGCGGCTCGGCCGCGACGGCGTGGCGCGCTGGACGCGGACCTCGCCGGTCGTGGCTGGCTCTTTCAGGCGGCCGAGGCTCTTGCGCCTGCCCTCGTCGCCATAGCCGGTCGCGACGACCGTCACCCACACCTGGTCGTCGAGCTTGTCGTCGACCATCGCGCCGAAGATGATGTTCGCGTCCGGGTGCGCGGCCTCCGAGACGGACTTCGCGGCCTCGTTGACCTCCCACAGCGAGAGGTTGGGGCCGCCCGTGATCGACAGCAGGATCGAGCGTGCGCCGTCCATCGAGGTTTCCAACAGCGGCGAGGAGACGGCCTGGATGGCCGCCTCGGTGGCCCGGTTCTCGCCGATGCCCATGCCGATCCCGAGCAGGGCGTTGCCGGCATCGCTCATGATCGTGCGCACGTCGGCGAAGTCGAGGTTGATGAGACCGGGCAGGGTCACGAGATCGGAGATGCCCTGCACGCCCTGGCGCAGCACGTCGTCGGCGACACGAAAGGCCTCCACCATCGCGGTCTGCTTGTCGAGCACGCCGAGCAGCCTGTCGTTCGGCACGACAATTAGGGTGTCGACCTCCTCTGCCAGCGCGCCGACGCCGTGGTCGGCCTGCTCGCCACGGCGAGACCCCTCGAAGCCGAACGGCTTCGTCACGATCGCGACCGTCAGAGCGCCGACTTCGCGGGCGATCCGAGCGACCACCGGGGCAGCGCCGGTGCCGGTGCCGCCGCCGGCGCCGGCCGCGATGAAGATCATGTCCGAGCCCTTCAGCAGCGCCTTCATGCGGTCGTAGTCCTCCATCGCCGCCTGGCGGCCGATATTGGCGTCCGAGCCCGAGCCGAGACCGCGGGTGAGCTCGGCGCCGATGTGCAGCGTGAGGTCGGCGGTCGACTGCTGGAGCGATTGCAGGTCCGTGTTGACGGCGAGGAACTCGATCCCCTCGACCTCAGCCTCGACCATGCGGTTGACCGCGTTGACGCCCGCGCCGCCGACGCCGACGACGCGAATGATCGGCCGGCCGACGGTCCCCGGCGCGGAGGCGGCGTGATCGCGCGGGTAGTCCGCGAGCGCCGAATGCCGGACGGGGCGCTCGAGCACGTCCTCGGGGATCTCCGAGGAGAAGGCGTGGCGCAGACGCTCCTGCGGCGAGGGCACGCGGACCTCCTGCTCCGGCGTGCGCTGGGAGGCGGCGAGCGCCGGGTGCGGCAGCCCGCTCTCGCGCGGGTGGGTCGGCGGTGGCGCGGACGGCTCGACCGGCTGGGTCGCCGCGGCCTCGGCCTCGGCGGGCTCCTGTGTGGGCTCGCCCTCGCCACCTTCGGTCTTGCGGAAGAGTGCCGCCAGGGGTCCTTCGCGCATGCTCGCGCGCTTAGCGTTTGCCATGGGTGAGAACCTCCTGCGCGAGTTGTCGGTAGGACTGGGCCGCGACACCGTCGGGCTCGTACTTGAGGACCGACATGCCCTTCACGGGAGCCTCGGCGAAGCGGACGGTCTTACGGATGCGGGAGGCAAAGACGCGGTCGCCGAAGTTTTCCTCGAGGATCTCGATGGCCTCCTTGGCGTGGATCGTGCGCGAATCCACCAACGTCGGGAGGATACCCTCGATGTCGACGCCGGGGTTGAGATTCTCACGAATCATCGCGAGCGTGTTCTGCAGTTGGATCAGGCCACGCATGGATAGATACTCGCATTGCACGGGGACGATCACCTTGTCGGCTGCCGTGAGCGCGTTGATCGTCAGCAGCCCGAGGCTCGGCGGCGTGTCGATGCAGATGAAGTCGTAGTCGTCGAGGATCGGTTCGAAGGCCTTCTGCAGCGAGCGCTCGCGCCCGATCATCGTCGACATCGCGATCTCGGCGCCGGCGAGGTCGATCGAAGCGCACGCGACATCGATCTCGCGCTTGCGGATCACCTCGCGGACGGAGACCTTGTGCACGAGCACGTCGTACATCGATTTCTCGAGCGTGTCGGGGTCGATCCCCTGCGACATCGTCAGGTTGCCTTGCGGGTCCATGTCGACGCACAGCACGCGGTGGCCCTCCTCGGCGAATGCGGCCGCGAGGTTCAGCGTCGTCGTCGT
>DASZNB010000140.1:0-7241 GCA_035551395.1 Solirubrobacteraceae bacterium
CGCGCCTCCGGCACCGGCAGCGCGAGCGCCACGGTGAGCTGCCCGCGCGGCAGGCAGAGCGCGTGCAGCGTCCAATCGGTCGGCTCCTGCTGACCCGGCAGCTTCAGGGGCGGCTCGCGCCCGACGCCGGACTGCGCTCGAACACGAGCCGGCGGTGACTGAGCAGCTCGCGTTCGAAGCAGACCTTGTTCGCGCCGACTCCGGAGGTGAACGCGAGGCGGAAGTCGGCGCTGCGCAGCCAGCGGGGCACGAGCTGGAGCTTGAACAGGGTCTTGCGCAGGCTGCGAGCCCCCGTGCGCTTGCTCCACTCGCTGATCGTCTGGATGTAGTCGAGACGGCCGTCGGAGCTCGACACGAGGGAGAAGCTCGGTTCCGCCGAACGCACGACCTGGGCCTCGTCGAGCGGCAACCAGGAGCCGGGGAACTGGCGTTGCAGCAGCGCCAGGTACCACGCATCGGAGTCCCGCGGCGCGTGAACGTCGACCTCGTCGACGGGGATCATGTTCTCTCCGAAGATCATCGTCTGCAGGTAGAAGCGTCCGCGCGGCGCCAGCACCGCGGCGACGCGCTCGAACAGCGATCGGTAGATCTCCTCCTGAAGGCCGGCGCGGTACTCCTCGACGGAGCAGAAGTGCTCGAACGCGCCGAGGCTCGCAACTGCGTCGAAGTCGCCGAAGCTGTCGCGCTCGAGCCGGCGGGCGTCGAACAGGTGCACGTCGAGGCCGTGCCGCCTGCAGGCGGCAAGCTGTGCGTGCGAGAGCGTTACGCCGACGCCGTTCGCGCCGCGGCGGCGGATGAAGTTGAGCAACGGGCCCCAGCCGCAGCCGAGATCGAGCACGCGCCGCCCCGGGGCGATCCCGATCTGCTCCGCAACGTACTCGTGCTTGCGCCGCTGCGCCTCCTCGAGGCTCAGCGAGAAGTCGCCGTCGTACTTGGCTCCGCTGAAGTCCGCGAGCTCCCCGAGGCTGAGACGGAAGACCCGATCCGTGAGCGAATAAGTGAAGTCGATGTCACGGCGATCGGCGATCGGCCCACCGTATCCGCAATTCCGGACCCGGACACGATTTCGGCCGCGAACGACGCCGCTGATCCACCGCACCGACGGCGAGCGTTGGGTCGTCGTCGCCTCGAAGGGAGGCGCGCCGGCGAACCCCTCCTGGTTCGAGAACCTGCAGGCCGACCCCGATGTCACGATCGAGGTCGGCGCCGAGGAGATACCGGCGCGGGCGGCGATCGCCGAGGGCGACGAGCGCGCGAGGCTGTGGGCGCTGTTGAGCGAGGCGTGGCCGGCCTACGACGACTACCAGGCCAAGACCGACCGGGAGATCCCGGTCGTCGTGCTCTCACGTCGCTAGCTCTCTCGCTTCCTCGACGCGACGCTTGAGCTCGCCGGGGCGGCCGTTGACGAAGATGGCTCGGGTCGCCGCCTCGACCGGTCCCCGGATGACCATCCCCAGCAGGCGCCCGGGATCGGCGTCCAGCTCGAAGGTCGCGCGCGTGCGCCCGCCGCCGAGGTCCTCGAGCAGCCAGGCACCGTCGACCGACTTCATGTCGCCCTGCTCCTGTGTCCAGCTGAGACGCTCGGGCGCGGCATATGTGAAGCGCACGCGCGCCTTGATGCGCCTGACCTTGATGTCGTTCTCGGTCTCGACGAGCGTCGCGCGACCCTGATCGTCGCGATCGAGCGCGCTCATCGCGTCGAGCCCGCCCTGCCACTCGGGCGCGCTCAGCACGTCCTCGACTACCGTCCACACCTCCTCGAGGGGCGCCTCGATCTCGCTGCTCGCACTTCCGCCCAGATGTGCCATCGGATCCTCCATTGCGCTCGCGGGAACCACGGACGCTAGCTCGCTGCGCCTCGACGCTGTGCTTGAGGCGACCGAGTCGATCGTCCCACGTCCCCTCCGCCTCGCGCAGCCACGCACTCGCCGGGGCGAGCGCTCCCTCGCGCAGGCGGTAGCGCACCTCGCGCCCGTGGCCTCGAGATCCTGATCGAGGATTGCGCGGCGGGCCGCCTGATCCGCTCGCAGCGGCCGCGCGGCGGCGGACGTTCGCTGATAGCTTCGCCCTGCGATGGGGACCGCGAATGTCGGCGAGGGGATGTTGTGGCAGCGGGGCGCCCGAGATCGAAACCCTGCCCGCGCCCCACGATCGCGCCCGCCGCATCGCAGGTGAAAGCGCGCGCGCTGTGAGCGAGCTGCCCGTCCTGTACGTGATCTGCGGCTCACACGCCTGCCGCACCGGCATGCTCATGCTCGAGCACAAGGGCGTCGTCTACCGCCGCGTCGTGCTGCGCACCGGCCCGCACCCGCTCAGCGTCCGTATGCGCGGGTTCGCCGGTCACCGCGAGCCGATCCGCAAGGTCGAAGGACGCACGCCCGTGCCGTTGGCGATGCTCGATCGCGGTGGGACGGTGCCCGCGCTGCGATACGGCTCCGAGCGCATCCAGACCAACCGCCGGATCGCGCGCTTCCTCGACCGCGAGGTTCCCGAGCGTCCGCTGCTCCCGCTCGATCCGTCGCACCGACGGGATGTCGAAGAGGCCGAGCAGTGGGGCGACGAGCTTCTCCAGATGACGGCTCGTCGGATCCTGCTCGCGACCGCCGCCCAGGGTCTCGACGCGATCCGCAATCGCGGCAGGGACGGCAGGCTCGGCCCGCTGCTCGCGGCGGGCGAGCGCGAGCGGCTGCTCGCCTCGCGCATGGCCGGCGTGTTCTTCGGCGCGCGTGGTGGAACCGAGGAGGAGCTGCTGCCGGCGCTCGCGGGCCTCCTCGACCGCGTCGACGAGTGGATAGCCGTGGGCGTCCTCGACGGAGCCGAGCTGAACGTGGCGGACTTCATGATCACGCCCAGCCTCGCGCTGCTCGGCTACCGAGCCGATCTCGCCGCCGAGATGCAGGCGCGCCCGTGCGGGGCCTTGCTCGACCGGGTGCTCCCGGAGCCCGCGAGCGCAGGCGCCGGCGCGGCGCGCTAGCTAGCGCTGCTCCAGTGTGGGCGCCGCGCCGGCGGCGGGCGAGGGGCTGCTCACGAGCGCAGCTTCATCCGGTGCGGGCGAGGAGGACCCCTCACGCCGGGCGATCTCCGCACGCACGAGCGGCGCGACCTCGTTGCCGAACAGCTCGATCGACCGCAGCACGTCGCGGTGGGCGACCGCCCCCACGCTCATCTGCGCGATGTAGCGCTGGTGCGCGAGCAGCTCGTGCTCGTAGAGGATCTTCTCGGCGACCTGCTCGGGCGCGCCGACCGCGAGCGCGCCGTCGGGCGCGCGCAGCGCTTCATACTGCGGGCGCCCCGCCGGCGGCCAGCCACGCTCACGCCCGATGCGGTTCATCATCGCCAGGTACGGAGCAGCGAACGCCGCGTCGGCATGCGCGGCGGTGTCGGCGAGGAAGGCGTGGGTGTTGATCGCCAGCGGCGTCTGGGCCGCGTCGTGTCCGGCCTCGCGGGCCGACTGACGGTAGAGCTCCACGAGCGGAGCGAAGCGTGCGGGCTGGCCGCCGATGATCGCGATGGTCAGCGGCAGGCCGAGCCTGCCCGCCCTCTGCACGGACTCCGGCGAACCACCGACGGCGACCCACACGGGCAGCGGCTGCTGCAGCGGGCGCGGCCACACGCCTGCGTCCGCCAGCGCCGGACGCAGGCGGCCGGACCAGGTGACGTGCTCCTGCTCGCGAACGGCGAGCAGCAATTCGAGCTTCTCGGCGAACAGCGCGTCGTAGTCGTCGAGGTCGTAGCCGAACAGCGGGAAGGACTCGATGAAGGAGCCGCGCCCGGCCATGATCTCCGCCCGGCCTCCGGACAACAGGTCGACCTCGGCGAAGTCCTGGAAGACGCGCACGGGGTCATCCGAGCTGAGGACCGTGACGGCGCTCGACAGCCGGATCCGCTCCGTCCTGACTGCGGCGGCCCCCAGGACGACCGCTGGCGAGGAGACGAGGAAGTCGGGACGGTGATGCTCGCCGATCGCGAACACGTCGAGTCCGAGCTGGTCGGCGAGCTCGACCTCCTCGAGCAGATCGAGCATCCGCTGGCGCGGCGTCACGCCGCCGGAGAGATCGGCGAAGGTGGCGAGGCCGAGTTCCATGCGGCAAGCATATCAAGGTAGTTGCGGGCGCAACTATCTCGCCGGGACGTTGGGCCGGCTCGGGGGCATCCCGCGCGTGCACGGACTACCCGCCGCGCCGCGGCGAGAGGGCGGTCGCAGGCCCCAGTCCGCAGGCGTATTCCGCGAACGCCCCGGCGAGAGCAAGTATCCGATACGACCGGCAATGCGTGGACGGGGTGCCGCCGGAGATCCCGGCGGCACCCGCATCACTCGCGTTGCGATGAACTGCCCGCACCGACGCGACGTGCAAGCATCAGTTCATCAGTTGCCCGATACCACCCACACGCCGTATGCCTGCGCAGATTTCACACCGAATCCCACCGCTGCGGCGATCACGGTGCCCGATCTGCTCGCGGCGTGTTCTGCTGACCGTTCTTCGACCGACAGTGACGTGTAGTTAGGTTCTCCGGGTTCCAGTCCAAGACCTTCTTCAAAGAAGACGAAGACGCAGAGGTTCCCGGGTTCGGCCGCAGGTTTTTCGCTCACGGTGCCCGAACAGCCCGCCGGCGCGCTTTCGTTCGGAAGAATGAAATGCACGTGTTTTTCTATCAGGTGTTCCTTCAAAGGAATGGGGAAGGAGATGGAGCTCGTGATGACTTCTCCGTTCGTGGTGTGCACTGGCCCTCCGACCCAATTGCCGGTCTCGGACTTGCCGAACGGCAGCACGCCGCCGGCCGTCCACGGCGACCCTTCTTTGCCGTTGCAGGCTGACGCTTTGCCGCTGGCGGAGGTGAATTCAGAACCGCCTTCGGCGCAGCCGCCTTCGCCTTTTTTCAGTTCTTTGCTGGTCACGCTCACCCCGTTGGCGCCGTTGGCTCCCGCCGCCCCGTTTTCGCCTTTGGCGCCGCCTGCCCCCGCCGGACCCTGCGGACCTGCGGCGCCCTGCGCTCCCGCTGGCCCCTGCGGTCCCGCCGGTCCGGCCTTGCCTTTCAGTTTGGCGCGCACGCTGGGCTTGATCTGGTTGATGTTCGTGATCAGAACTCGGCTCGCGGCATAAGCTCCGCCGGACATCGCGAACACCACCGCGACCGTGACGGCCACATTGGCGTATGTCATGCGCTTTCGTACTGCTGAGATCATCGATGATTCCTTCCTCATGGAGGCCAGGGATGGTGGCACTCAGCGCTACGGCGATGCGAACTGAGACAGGGGACGGATGCGCGGACTCCGACGTGAGCTCGGCGACCCGCGGGCCACCACCCCCCACCGACACCAACCATCGCCCTCTCCCAAACCAAGCATCGCCCTCTCCTGAATCACTCACACAGCGACGAGTCCGACCACAGATCCACGACGATCACGCCGCGTAGGCCGAGGCTAGATGCACTCCAACACGCGGTCAATGCGCGTTTCCAACTTGCATCGCCACGGATCCGGTGGAGCCAGCGCCCGCGGGGCCGCCCGGCGGCTAGTTCTGCGCGCCGCCGAAGCCCTTCATCGCCTCGGTCATGCCGCTCGGCGTCTCGAGGATCTGGGAGAAGCGCACGACCGTCACGACGTCGCCGGTCGAGACGGCGCGACCGTAGATCTGTTCGAGGAACTTGATCAGCTCCTCCTGGCGGCGAAACTCGGGGTTGTCGTGCTTGATGTCCCGCGGCGAGAGCTCGCCGAGGCGCATCACCTCGACGTTGTCGATCACCGCTTCGAAGATCCGTTCGCGCGGCGAGTACTGGTAGCCGATCGTGACGAGCACAGACTGGTTCTTGCGGTACTTGCCCGACTTGTCGCCGAGTCTGATCGTCGCCGTCTTGCGCCCACGCTTGAGCTCGTCGGCGAAGATCGTGGAGTAGAAGTTGAGGACCTGCATCGAGCGGGCAGGCTATCGGTCTTTGTCGAGGTAGGCGAGCGCGAGCGTGACCATCTCGCGCTCGGCGGTGTGGCTGAGCGCCGTCTCCGCGGCCCTCAGATCGATCCAGCGGACCTCCTCGACCTCGTCGTCGTGATCGGCGATGTCGCCGCTGAGGAACTCGAACAGAAAGAACGACACGCGCTTGCCGATCGTGCGCCCGTCGCGGCGGTACCAGTAGCGAGACTCGCCCAGCTCCGTCACCGGCCTGGCGACGATGCCGGTCTCCTCGCGCACCTCGCGCTCGGCGGCCTCGACCGGGGTCTCGCCGGGATCGACGTGGCCCTTGGGGAGCGCGAGCACGCGCGATCCGTCGGCCGCGCGGCGCGTCGGCACGATCACGACCACCTGCCGCTCGCGCACGACGACGCCACCGGCGGAGAACTCGCGCGCCCGTGACTGGCGCGATCCGCCGCCGCCCGAGCCGCGCGAGCGCTTCGATCGGGAGGGCTCAGAAGACATACTGCTTGAGCGCATCCGCATCGTGCACGACCAGACGGCCGCGGCCCTGTGAGATCACCCCGGCGCGCTCGAGCACCGCCAGGAAGCGGCTCGCCGACTCGCGCGAGGATCCCGCCAGCTGCGCCAAATCGGCCTGCGTCGCCTTCACGAGCACGTCTCCCTGCTCCCGGCCCGCGGCGATCTCCTGCTCGACGAGCTGGCTGAGCACGACCGCGACGCGACTCTGGACCGTCTGGAAGGACTGGCGCGAGAGGCGCTCATTGGTGTCGCGCAGCCGGCGGCCGAGCGCGATCACGAGTCGCGTGGCGATCGCCGGGTGTTCGCCCATCAGCCGGCGCATGTCCGGTCCGAGCACCCCCACGACGCTCGTGCGCTCGATCGCCTCAACAGTCGCCGAGCGGCGCTCGTCCTCGAACATCGCCAGCTCGCCGAAGATGTCCCCGGGGCCGAACGTCGCCAGCGTGATGGTGCGCCCGTCGGGATGGGTGCGGATCGCGCGGGCCTGTCCCTCGCGCACCACGTAGCAGGTGTCGCTCGCGTCGCCCTCGCGAAACACGGCTTGGCCCGGCTCGAAGGCCCGGGGGACTGCGACCTCGGCGATCCGCTCGAGATCGGCCTGCTCGAGCGTCGCGAAGGCCGGGACCCTGCCAAGCAGATCCACGACCTCGGCTGCGCGCGTCGCCCCCATCCGCAACGGAATACCACAACGTGCGTGCGTCCCGCCGCCGATCCGGCGCTCGTCGCCGTGCGCGCGAGCGTCGCCGGCCGGGGTGCCCGGCGCTATCGTCACGGCATGCGCACCCGTACGTTTGCCCAGGCGTTGGCGCT
>DASZNB010000141.1:0-3423 GCA_035551395.1 Solirubrobacteraceae bacterium
CCGCATCGCCAGAGCGCCACCGCCAGACCCACCACGGCGACCGAGAGCACCATGCCGCGATCCCGCATTCAGAGCCAGATGTGCAAATGCCGGAGGAGGGACTCGAACCCCCGACACGCGGATTATGATTCCGCTGCTCTAACCGACTGAGCTACTCCGGCCCGGTGGGGCAGGAGTGTAGCCATCGGATCAGCGCCGCGGCGGGCGCGAGGAGCGTGGGGAGGTTAGCCTCGTGCGATGCCTCCGCCGATCCTGCTCGCGATCCCGAACGTGTCCGAGGGGCGCTCGGCCGAGGCGATCGCCGCGATCGGCGAGGCCTTCGCGAGCGCACCCACGCCGGCGATGCATGAGTCCGGGCCAGGTGCAGGCGCAGGCGAAAGCCCGTCGGCGGCTGCGCGCCTGCTCGACGTCCACTCCGATCCCGACCACCACCGCTCCGTCTTCACGCTCGCGGCCCGACCGCGAGAGCTCGCCGACTCGCTGTTGCGGGGCGCCGCCGCCGCCGTTGCGCTGGTCGACGTCATGAGGGGAAACGACGCGCACGAGCCGCCGGGCCAGCACCCGCATGTCGGCGCCCTCGACGTCGCACCCGTCGTCTACCTGGACCGCGCGGCCCGTGGCGCAGCCTGCGCCGAAGCGCTGGTCATCGCCGACCGGATCGGCTCCGAGCTCAACGTGCCGGCGTTCCTCTACGGCGAGCTGACGGCCGACGGGCACGCCCCCGGGCGCAGCCGCGCAGAGCTGCGCCGCGGGGGTGTCAGCGCGCTCGCGGCGCGCATGGCGGGCGCGGGCGCGCAGCCAGCCCTGCGGCCGGACTTCGGACCAGCGCGGCTGCACGCGAGTGCCGGAGCAACGCTCGTGGGCGCGCGCGAGCCGCTCGTCGCCTTCAACCTCCAGCTCGCTCCGCCCGCCACCGTCGAGCAGGCGCGGGCGATCGCGGCCTCGATCCGCGAGGGTGGCGAGCGCGGCCTGCCGGGCGTGCGCGCCATCGGTGTCGCACTCGGCGGCGGCGCGGCGCAGGTTTCGATGAACGTCGAGCGGCCACTCGAGCTCCCGCTCGCCGCCGTGGTGGAGGCAGTGCGCCGCCACTCGCCCGTCATGAGCGCCGAGCTCGTCGGGCTCGCCCCAGCCGCCGCGCTCGAGGGCTTTCCCGAGGACCTGCCGATGCCCGGGTTCGATCCCGTCCGCCACGTGCTCGAGAACGCATTAGGCTCCACGTAGTGGCACAGACGAGACGCAAGCGCCGGACCAAGCACCGCGGCAACGCCGCGGGCGTCGTCGAGTCGCGCGGACGTACCGGCCGGAAGCCGACCGCCGCCGAGAAGAGCGGCAACGCGCGCGAGCTCGCGCGTGAGCGTGAGCAGAAGCTGGATCGCCGCGACCGCCCGCCGACGTGGCGCGGCGCCTTCATCCGCGCGATGTTCGCAGCGGTGCTGATGCTCCTGATCGTGATCGTCGTCTTCAACCAGGCCAACCAGGCGATCGCGCTGTTCCCCGTCGTGCTGCTGATGTACGTGCCGATCAGCTACTACACCGACAAGTGGATCTACGACCGCCGCCAGCGCAAGAAGGCGCTCGCGGGCGAGCGCAGGACGCCCTCGCGATGAGCGCTCCCGACGTGCGCGCCTTCACCGTCGGTCCGGTGCAGGAGAACTGCTACATCGTCCGCGCCGACGGCGACAGCGCTCGCGCCGTGATCGTGGATCCCGGAGAGGAGGCCGAGCGCCTGCTGGCGGGCGCAGCCGCGCTCGGGGTCGAGATCGAGGCGATCCTCCTCACGCACTGCCATTTCGACCACATCGGCGCCGTCGCCCCGGTCGCAGCCGCCACCGGCGCGCCCGTCTACTGCCCCGTCGTCGAGCGCCCCGTGCTCGCCGACGTGATGAGCTGGGTGCCACCGGGATTCGGGCCGTTCGAGAGCTATGAGGCCGATCACACCGTTGCCGGTGGCGAGCATCTCAGCCTCGCCGGGCTCGACATCGACGTGCACTTCACGCCCGGGCACAGCCCCGGTCACGTCACCTACGCGATCGCCGGCGCGCTGCTCGCCGGCGACGTCCTCTTCCAGGGCTCCGTCGGGCGCGTGGACCTCCCGGGCGGCGACTGGGCGACGCTCGAGCGATCGATCGGCGAGCTGCTCGCCGCCTACCCGCAGGAGACCGTGGTGTATCCCGGCCACATGGGCGTGACGACGCTTGGGCGCGAGCGCGACACCAACCCCTTCCTCTCAGAGCTGCGCGCCCGCATCCCGGGTGTGGGCGCCAGCGCGGCCACGCCGGCGCCCGGACGTTGAGCGACTCCAAGCTCAAAGCTCCGCGCGGCACCTTCGACGTGCTCGGCGAGCAGGCCTCCGAGCGCAGCGTCATCGAGGCGCGAGCGCGCGCGATCCTCGAGCGCGCCGGCTACGAGCGCATCGAGACGCCGACGTTCGAGGCGACCGAGCTGTTCGCCCGCGGCGTCGGCGAGTCGACCGACATCGTGCGCAAGGAGATGTTCACCTTCACGGACGTCGCCGAACGCTCGCTGACGCTGCGCCCGGAGGGCACGGCCCCCGTCTGCCGGGCGTATGTGGAGCACGGCATGCACAAGCGGCGCCAGCCCGTGAAGCTCTGGTACCTGTCGAGCTTCTTCCGCCACGAGCGCGCCCAGGCCGGGCGCTATCGGCAGTTCTGGCAGGTCGGGGCCGAGGCGCTCGGGTCCGATGACCCCGCCGTCGACGCCGAGTCGATCCTGCTGCTCACGACCCTGCTCGGTGATCTGTACGTGCGGGACGTCAGGCTGCGCCTGTCGAGCCTCGGCAGCCCCGCCAGCCGCAACGAGTACCGCGAGCGCCTGCAGAGCCATCTGCGCGCCAACGAGGATCGCCTGTCCGAGGATGTGCGCGAGCGAATCGCGCTGAATCCACTGCGCGCCTTCGACTCCGAACACCCCGGCACCGTCGCGGTGATGGCCGACGCGCCGCGGCTGCTCGACTTCCTCGGCAGCGACGATCGCGAGCACTTCCAGCAGGTCCGCGAGCTGCTCGACGCCGCCAGCGTCCCCTACGAGGTCGACCCGACGCTCGTGCGCGGGCTCGACTACTACACCCGCACCGTGTTCGAGTTCACCTCCGACGCGCTCGCCGCCCAGAGCGGTGTCGGCGGCGGCGGGCGCTACGACGGGCTGGTCGAGCGACTCGGCGGACCGGCGACCCCCGGGATCGGCTGGGCCGCCGGGATCGAGCGGATCATGCTCGCCGGCGAGCTGCGCGCCCCGGCGCCGGCTCCCGTCGAGCTGTTCCTCGCGCTCGAGGATCCGCACCCCGAGATCCGCACGCTCGCATTCGCGCTGCTCAGCGAGGCACGCGCTGCCGGGCTGGCCGCTCGCATGGACCTAGGCGGCCGCTCGTTGAAGGGGCAGCTCGGGTATGCCGCGGCGCTCGGT
>DASZNB010000142.1:0-5445 GCA_035551395.1 Solirubrobacteraceae bacterium
GAGGTCTGGATCCAGGCCGCCCCGGCGAGGTCCGCGAGATGGATCTCCTGCTCGCCCGCGAGCGGATCCTCGCGCGGCAGGGCGAGGTAGAGCGGATCGGCGAGCAGCTCGACGCGCGTCATGTCCTCGCCGAGCGCATCCTCGCCGGCGAACTCGAACAGCAGCGCGAGGTCGAGCTCGCCCGCCCGCAGACGCGGAGCGATCTGCTCTGGCTCGCCCTCGGCGAGCGTCAGCTCGACGTCGGGATAGCTCGCCGTGAAGGTGGCGATCGCGAGCGGCATCAACGTGGCCCCGGCGGTGGGGAACGAGGCCATGCGCAGGCGCCCGCCGCGCAGCCCGGCAATCGCCGCCAGCGACGCCTCGGCGGCGTCGAGGCGAGCGAGGATGCCCTCGGCGTGGCCGACCAGAGTCTGGCCGGCCGCCGTCAGCGTCACACCGCGCGCGTGGCGCTCGAGCAGCTGCATCCCGGTCTCGCTCTCGAGCGCAGCGATCTGCTGTGAGATGGCCGACTGCGTGTAGGAGAGCGCCTCGGCTGCTGCGGACAGCGAGCCGCGATAGGCGACCTCCTTGAGTACACGGAGTCGGGCCACGTTAAGCATTAGCAGGACTAATGTTAGCAATCAAAAGAATCACTGGGTCTGATGGCAGGACCGTGCCACTATCAAGGGGAAAGAAGATCAAAACCCCCGCAAATGAGCGGCTGCCACACGGGCGGCCGACAGCGAAGGAGAGAGCTCATGTCCGCCAAGATCATCGTTTCCTATGACGGGACCGCCAACGAGGACGACGCGATCGCCCTCGGCCGCCTGCTCGGCCGCGCCGGCGCGGAGGTCTCGCTCGCCTACGTCCGCCACAGCCCCGAGGCCGACAGCGCCCGCGAGACGATCGCGCAGGAGGAGGCCGAGCGCGTGCTCGACCGCGGCGCCGAGCTGCTCGGCGACCCGCACGCCCCCCGCCACGTCGTCACCGACCGCTCGACCCCTGAGGGACTAGCCGCACTCGCCGAGGCGCAGGGCGCCGACGTGATCGTGTTCTGCTCGGACTCGCACACCGCCAAAGGCCACGTCGCCGTGGGCAACTCCGCCGAGCGCCTGCTCGAAGGCGGCCGCACGGCCGTCGCGATCGCACCCGTCGACCTGGCCGAGCGCGCGAACCTGTCGATCTCCAAGATCGTCGCCGTCGGCGACGGCGACGGCGGAGCGCGCGTGTCGGCCCAGGCGCTCGCAGCGGCGTTCGGCGCAACCGTCGAGCCGGTCGCGCGCGAGGACTCCGACCTGCTCGTGATCGACTCACGCCCCGAGGTCGAGCCTGGTCGGGTCGGTCTGTCGAGCTCGGCGTCGCACCTGATCGAGGTCGCCACCTCGCCGGTGCTCGTCCTCCCGCGCGGCGCGCGGCTCGAGTTCGGACGCACGCACACCGCGACAGCGGCCTGATCTCACGGTAGCCCAGGCGCGCGGCGGACGTGCATCCTTGCACGGGCCGGCCGCGCCAAGGCGCTCGCAGGCGACGCGGGCGTGCACCGCAATGCCGCTCAGCGCACAGGCCGTCCGCGCGCCCTGGTGCGCGCGTAAAGAGCGAGCGCGTGGGCGAAGTCGAGCGCCCCTCCGAGAAGGTGGCCAAGTGGCCCTGTCCACAGCCACGTCTCGGCGCGCCGCGCGGCGGAGGGGCTGGGCGGGACGGTCACGTGGGGCACGGTATCGTGGCAACGTGCCCGCCGCCCTGAAGACGACAGTCACCGAGCTCGGCGACTCGCGAGTGCGATTGGAGGTCCAGGTTCCGGCTGACGAGCTCGAGGGCCAGCTCGAGCGCAAGGCGCAGCGGCTCGGGCGCGAGCTGAAGCTCCCCGGGTTCCGGCGCGGCAAGGTCCCGGCGCCGCTCGTGATCCAGCGCATCGGTCGCGAGGTGGTGCTCGAGGAAGCCGTCCGCGACACCCTCTCGAGCTGGTACTCCGACGCGATCGCGACGTCCGGCATCGTCCCCGTGGGGGACCCCCAGCTCGACCTCGGCGAGCTCCCGCCGCGCGGCGAGGCGCTCGAGTTCTCGATCGAGATCGGCGTGCTGCCGAAGGCGCAGCTGGGCGAGTACCGCGGGCTCGAGGTGGGACGGCGCGAGGCGCACGTGGAGGACGCGCTGCTCGAGCGGGAGGTGCAGGAGCTGCGCGAGCGCCTCGCGCGCCTGCAGACAGCTGAGCGCCCCGCCGCCAGCGGCGACTTCGTCGTCGTCGACTACCTCGGGCGGATCGCCGCCGATGCGGGCTCGGAGGACATGGGCGAGGCCTTCGCCGGCGGCGAGGGACGCGACCAGCTCATCGAGCTCGGCGGCGGCAACCTGATCCCGGGCTTCGAGGACGGTCTGCTGGGCGCGAGCGCGGGCGAGACGCGAACCGTGTCGCTCACGTTCCCGGCCGACTATGGAAACGCCGAGCTCGCCGGACGCGACGCAACGTTCGAGGTGACGGTCAAGGAGGTCAAGTTCAAGGAGCTGCCCGACCTCGATGAGGACTTCGCCGTCGACGCCGGGTTCGACGACGTGGAGGAGCTGCGCGGCGACATCCGCGCGCGACTGCTCGAGGCCGATCAAGGCGCGGTGGAGGCGGACTTCCGTCAGGCCGCGCTCGACGCAGCCGTCGCCGGCGCCCAGGTCGAGGTCACGCCGGAGCTCGTCAGCGCGCGTGCGCGAGAGATGTGGGAGCGGATGCTGCATTCGCTCTCGCATCGCGGCATCACGCGCGAGGCATATCTCCAGATCGTCGCGCGCGAGGAGGCGGACATCCTCGAGGAGATGCAGCCGGAAGCGGAGCTCGCGCTGCGCCGCGAGGCCGTGATCACGGCGATCGTCGCCGCGGAGGGGATCGAGCCGTCGGAGTTCGACCTGCTGGAGGCGCTGCGGCCGACGGCCGAGCGCGAGGGAGTGGAGGTCGAGACACTGCTCGGCGATCTGCGTTCGGGCGGACGCATCGAGGAGGTTCGCGAGGATCTCGCCGCGCGCCAGGCGATCGATCTGCTCGCCGCCGCGGCCAAGCCGATCCCGCTCGCCCAGGCGCAGGCGCGCGAGCAGCTGTGGACCCCGGAGAAGCCCGCCGCGGCTCCCGCCGCGGGGCAGGGCGCGGCCGCGCCCGCAAGACTGTGGACCCCTGGCGATCAGGGGTCGGCTAGCTAGCCTTAGAGGAATCCGGCACGCGTTGCGAAACAAAGGCGGACTATGAGCCCACTTGTCCCAATGGTCGTCGAGCAGACATCGCGTGGAGAGCGCGCGTTCGACATCTACAGTCGACTGCTCAACGAGCGCATCATCTTCCTGGGCACGCCCGTGGACGACCAGATCGCGAACCTGATCGTGGCTCAGCTGCTGCACCTCGAGTCCGAGGATCCCGAGAAGGACGTCTCGCTGTACGTCAACTCGCCGGGCGGATCCGTCTATGCGGGCCTCGCGATCTACGACACCATGCAGTTCATCAAGCCCGACGTGCAGACGATCTGCGTCGGCATCGCGATGTCGATGGGTGCGCTGCTGCTCGCGGGTGGAGCTGAGGGGAAGCGGATGGCGTTGCCGAACGCGAAGATCCTGATCCATCAGGTCTCCTCGAGCTTCCAGGGTCAGGCGACCGACATCGAGATCCACGCCAAAGAGATCATCGACGTGCGCCGCCGGCTCGACGAGATCATCGCCAAGCACACACACAAAGCCCTCGAGGACGTGCGCAAAGACACCGAGCGCGATTACTTCATGAGCTCGGAGGAGGCCAAGGAGTACGGCATCATTGACCGTGTGATCTCCGAGCACTAGGGCAGCCCACCAGTGGCTTCGCCGGCGCTGCCGGCGGCGCACGGCGGGGCTCTCGGGGCAAACGGCACGCGCACCGCGTCCGTGGCTCTTGCCCAGCGACCGTCCCAGCCGGCAAGCAATGGGAAAGCGATAACAGACATGGCCAGACCGACAGACTCCAACGAGCAGCTCCTGTGCAGCTTCTGCGGCAAGTCCCAGCGGCAGGTCAAGAAGCTGATCGCCGGGCCCGGCGTGTACATCTGCGACGAGTGCATCGATCTCTGCAACGAGATCATCGACGAGGAGCTCTCGGCGCCGCCGGCGTTCGACCTCGAGAACCTGCCCAAGCCGCGCGAGATCTACGAGGTCCTCGACGAGTACGTCGTCGGCCAGGATCCGTCCAAGCGCACGCTCTCCGTCGCCGTCTACAACCACTACAAGCGCGTGCAGATGATGATGTCCGGCGATTCGGAGATCGAGCTGCAGAAGTCCAACATCCTGCTGCTCGGGCCGACCGGTTGCGGCAAGACGCTGCTCGCCCAGACGCTCGCGCGCACCCTCAACGTGCCCTTCGCGATCGCCGACGCCACCGCGCTGACGGAGGCCGGCTACGTCGGCGAGGACGTCGAGAACATCCTGCTGAAGCTGATCCAGGCGGCCGACTACGACGTCAAGAAGGCCGAAACGGGGATCATCTACATCGACGAGGTCGACAAGATCGCGCGCAAGGCGGACAACCCGTCGATCACGCGCGACGTATCCGGCGAGGGAGTTCAGCAGGCGTTGCTGAAGATCCTCGAGGGCACGCAGGCGTCCGTCCCGCCGCAGGGTGGGCGCAAGCATCCCCACCAGGAGTTCCTCACGATCGACACGACCAACGTGCTGTTCATCTGCGGGGGGGCCTTCGCCAACCTCGACAAGGTGATCGAGCGACGCATCGGCCACAAAGGCGTCGGCTTTGCGTCGGCGATCGAGGTCAAGGCCGAGCGCGACACGGGCGAAGTCTTCGAGCACTGCCTCCCGGAGGACCTGATCGAGTACGGGCTGATCCCCGAGTTCATCGGCCGCCTCCCCGTGATGTCGGCGGTCCATCAGCTCACGCGCGAGGACCTCGTCTCGATCCTCGTCGAGCCTCGCAATGCGCTGGCGAAGCAGTTCCAGCGCTTCTTCGCCTTCGACGGCATCGAGCTGGTCTTCTCCGAGGACGCGCTCGTGGCCGTCGCCGAGAAGGGGCTCGAGCGCGAAACCGGCGCTCGCGGCCTGCGCTCGATCATCGAGGAGATCCTGCTCGATGTGCAGTTCGAGCTTCCCAGCCGACGTGACGTGAAGAAGTGCGTGGTGACGAAGGAGACGGTCGAGAAGGGGCTCACGCCGACGCTCGTGACCGAAGCCGCGCCGGATGAGGCCGAGGACGCCTCCTTGCGCGAGGAGTCCGCCTAACCCTGCCGGCCGCGCGGACATCCCCGCCGGCCCCGCGGACATCCCCGCCGGCCCGGGGACATCACCCCGCCGGCCCCGCTACCATCGCGTCTGTGTCACCGTTCGGTTCCTCCCCGAAAGACAAGCGCGGGCGTCTGAAGGCGCTGCCATGGGCGGCGCTGGCGCAGGCGGGTGTCGCGAGCGGGAAGCGCTGGCGCTCGCTGTCGAGCAAGGAGCGCGAGCGCCTGGCGCGACTGCTGC
>DASZNB010000143.1:0-5513 GCA_035551395.1 Solirubrobacteraceae bacterium
GGCGCGCAGATCGTGCCCGTGATCCTGCCCGGCTTCACCGACTCGCGCCACTTCCGTCTCGCCTTCCCCGAGTGCGTGGCCTACGGGTTCTTCCCGCACCGCCACCAGTCCCTGCTCGAGAGCGCGCCGCTCGTGCACGGCGCCGACGAGCGAATCGACGTGCGCGATCTCGCCTTCGCCACCGAGCTGTATCGGGATCTCGCCGTGCGCGTGCTGGGCTGACGCGGATCGCGCTCGACTTCCGGGACGCAATCGCGCATAATCGGTTGTGATGCCAGGGATGGTGCACTTGCGGAGGGATGCCGGTTGAGCGCGCCCGCACACGCTCTCGCGGGGCACGCCGTGGCCCAGCACGTCGCCGTCGGCAGCCCTCCGGTCGCCGCCGGTCCCTCGTTCGCGCAGGAAGTGCAGAACTGGGCGCTCAACTGGCAGCCGGTCCTGATGATCGTGTTCTTCGCCGCGATCCTGTTCGTGCTGTGGCGCACGCTGAAGGTGATGCCGCGCACCAAGCCGCAGCAGATCAAGCCGAGCTCCGACCAGTCGGTCACCTTCGCGGACATCGCGGGCGTCGACGAGGCCAAGGCCGAGCTGGCGGAGATCGTCGAGTTCCTGCGCGACCCCAGGTCCTTCCAGGCTCTCGGCGCGAAGGTGCCGAAGGGCATCCTCCTGCACGGGCCGCCGGGCACCGGCAAGACGCTGCTCGCGAAGGCTGTCGCCAGCGAGTCCGGCGCGCAGTTCTTCGCGCAGTCAGCGGCCTCCTTCGTGGAGATGTTCGCCGGGCTCGGCGCGGCGCGCATCCGCCGCCTGTTCGCGATCGCGCGCAAGCACGAACCGGCGATCATCTTCATCGACGAGCTCGACGCGGTCGGCGGCCGGCGCGGAATGGACATCTCCGGCGAGAAGGACCAGACGCTCAACCAGTTGCTCGTCGAGATGGACGGCTTCTCCTCCAGCGGACGCGTCGTCGTGATCGCGGCCTCGAACCTGCTCGAGAAGCTCGACCCGGCGCTGCTGCGCCCGGGTCGCTTCGACCGGCAGGTCTTCGTGGTGCCGCCCGACGTCAAGGGCCGCCTCGGCGTGCTGCAGGTGCACACGCGCGACAAGCCCCTCGATGACGTCGACCTCGGTCTCGTCGCCCAGCAGACGAGCGGCCTGACCGGGGCGGACCTCGCGAACATCTGCAACGAGGCCGCGATCTTCGCTACGCGCCGGGGAGCGAAGGCGATCGCGGCGGGCGACTTCGACGGGGCGATCGAGCGGGTGATCGCGGGCGTGCAGTCCAAGCGCGTGCTCAACCAGCACGAGCGCCGTGTCGTCGCCTACCACGAGGCGGGGCACGCCCTCTGCGGCGAGCTGCTGCCGTCGGTCGACCGCGTCCACCGCATCTCGATCGTGCCACGCGGACGCGCGCTCGGCTACACGCTCAACCTGCCCGCCGAGGATCGCTACCTGAAGACGCGCGAGGAGCTGCTCGACTACATGACCGTGCTGCTCGGCGGCAGGGTGTCCGAGCAGATCGTCTTCGGTGCGATCACCACCGGCGCCTCCGACGACCTCAAGCGCGTGGCTGACATCTCGCACTCGATGGTCCACGACTTCGCGATGGTCACCTCGGGGGTGGGGCGCTCGCCCGACGGCGACGTGCGCCTGTCGGAGACGACCTTGCGGATCCGCGACGAGGAGCGCCAGGACCTGATCGACGAGGCCCGCCGAGCGGCGCAGAAGCTGATCGTCGCCCACCGCCCCCAGCTCGACGCGCTCGCCGCCGAGCTGCTCGAGAACGAGGTGCTCGACCGTGACGCGATCGACCGGATCATGGCGGGCGTGCCGCGCATGGAGCGCGCCCCGGGCGTCGGCCTGCGCGTGGTCGCCGCCGCCGCGCCGCACGAGCCCCCCGGCGGGCCGGCGCCGATCGGCCTGCCCGACCCCCCGCCCGAGGGCGGACCCGGCCAGCGGTAGGCCGGCTATAGACTTCGGCCGGTGTTCAGCCGCATCGACCACATCGGCGTCGCCGTCGAGGAGATCGAGCCGGCGCTCGAGCTCTATCGCGACAGCTTCCAGCTCGAGCTCTCCCACCGCGAGATCGTCGAGGAGCAGGGCGTCGAGGCCGTGCTGCTGGACCTCGGCGAGAACCACGTCGAGCTGCTCGCGCCGCTGGGAGCCGACACGCCGGTCGGCAAGTTCCTCGCCCGCCAGGGTCCCGGCCTGCACCACGTGGCCTACCAGGTGAGCGACATCGAGGCCACGCTCGCCGCGCTCAAGCAGGCCGGCCTTGCGCTGATCGACGAGCAGCCCCGCGTCGGCATCCGCGGCTCGCTGGTCGCCTTCATGCACCCGCGCGCGAGCGCCGGCGTGCTCACCGAGATCGTCCAACCAGGGGCCGGAGAGGGGCGGTGATGGCCATGACCCGACGCGTCACCGTTGGTTTCCAGGGCGGACAGGTACTTGCGCTGCGCCTCACCGACGAGCAGCTGAAGGCCCTTGTCAAGGCGCTCGGCACCGGCGGCTGGCACGAGATCGAGGGCGAGGACGGGCCTGTCCGCTTCGATCTCGCACAGATCGTCTACGTCAGCGCCGAGAAGGACGAGCTCCGCGTCGGCTTCGGTTAGGCCGGGTTAGGACGATCGCTGGCGCTGCGCGCTACGGCGTCCTCGGTCGCTCGCGTACCGAAGCCGGGAGACACTCGCTCTGCTCGCATCCCCGTTTCGGCCGGCACCCCACGCTCCTTGCGTCCTTGTATCGCTTGACCATCGACCGCCCTAACTCCGTGTCGTTGAACCGCTTGCTCATGACCGCCCAACTTCATGTCCTGCCGAATATGAACCTTGACGAGCGGATACTGCGGATCGCTCGCACTCGTTGTCATGGGGCGGGGGCCGAGCGTGCGGTGGCGCGGTTCTCGCGGCTGGGCGAGCACGGCGGGGTGTGGCTGGCGATCGGCGCTGCCGGACAGGCGCTCGATCGCGGGCGCCGGCACGAGTGGAGGCGCGCCACGGGGGCGGTCGCGGGTGCGTATGTGGCCAACTTCGCGATCAAGGTCGCGGTCGGCCGCAGGCGCCCGAGCCTGCCGGAGCTGCCGGCGCTGACGGGGACGCCGACTGCCCTCAGCTTCCCGAGTGCGCACGCCTCGACCTCGTTCGCGGGCGCGCTCGCATTCACGCGCCTGGGGCTGCCGGCGGCGCCCCTGTACGCGCTCGCCGCGAGCCTGGCGCTGTCGCGTCTGTACCTCGGCGTGCACTACCCCTCCGACGTGCTCGCGGGAGCGCTCGGCGGCACCGTGCTGGCCGCCGCGCTGACGCACGCCGAGCCGGCCCGGGATGTGGCGAGGTGAGCACGCGGATCGGCATCGTGGGGATGCCCAACGCGGGCAAGTCCTCGCTCTTCAACGCACTCACCAAAGCGGGCGCGGAGGCGGCCAACTACCCGTTCACGACGATCGAGCCCAACGTCGCGGTCGTGCCGGTGCGCGACGAGCGCCTCGAGCAGGTGGCGCGCACGCTGGGGGCGTCGTCGATCGTGTGGGACACGATCGACTTCCACGACATTGCCGGACTGGTGGCCGGCGCGCACGAGGGCGAGGGGCTGGGCAACAAGTTCCTCAGCAACATCCGCGAGACCGACGCGATCGTCCACGTCGTGCGCGCGCACTCCGACGAGAACGTGATCCACCCGGAGGGGCGCGTCGATCCGCTCGCGGACATCGAGACGATCGAGACCGAGCTCGTGCTCGCGGACCTCGAGCAGGCCGAACGGCGGGTCGAGCGGGTGGGCAAACAGGCCCGCGGCGGGGACCGCGTGGCGGTCGCCGAAGAGGCATGGCTGATGAAGGTGATCGCCGAGCTGCAGGCCGGGCGCCCGGCCCGCGGCGTGCCGCCGCCCGCAGAGGCGCCGGGCGCGGCCCGCGACCTCGGGTCGCTGACGAGCAAGCCGGTCCTGTTCGTGGCCAACGTCGATGAGGGATCGGAGGTTGTGCCGGCCGCCGTCGCCGCGCACGCCGCGTCCCACGGGGCGCGCGCCGTCGCGGTCAGCTCGCGGATCGAGGCGGAGCTCTCAGAGCTCGACGACGAGGAAGC
Source organism: Solirubrobacteraceae bacterium (assembly GCA_035551395.1). GTDB lineage: Bacteria > Actinomycetota > Thermoleophilia > Solirubrobacterales > Solirubrobacteraceae > Palsa-744. The sequence continues at coordinate 4,074 of DASZNB010000143.1, forward strand.
CGCCGAGATGCGCGCCGAGCTCGACGTCCGCGGATCGGATCCCCTCCCCCCGATCGAGCGGGTGGTGCGCGAGGCGTTCGAGCTGCTCCAGCTGAACGCCTTCTTCACGGCCGGCGAGGGTACGATCGCGCAGTCCTGGCACCTGCGCCGCGGGCTCACCGCCTGGCACGCTGCCGGACAGATCCACTCGGACATCCAGAAGGGCTTCGTGCGCGCCGAGGTGATCGGCTGGCGCGAGCTCCTCGACGCGGGCGGCTATGCCGGAGCACGCGATCGCGGCACGCTGCGCCTGGAGGGCCGCGACTACGTGATGGCGGACGGCGACGTGATCACCGTCAAGTTCACGCCCTAGCGAGCTTCTCCAGGCGCTCGGCCAGCCGGCGCATGCCGAGCTCGCGGACATGCGCGGCGCCGGCGGCGAAGTCCGTCTCGCGCTCGGCGAGGGGAGCGACATCGATCCGCTGCAGCGTCGCGACGCGCTTGAAGCGCAGCAGCAGCTCCTCGTTGTCGAGCAGGGCGCCGACGATTCGCGGGCGCAGCGGCGGCAGGGGGGCGTGGGCCGCGGCGAGCAGCCGCTCGAGCGTCCCGTGCTCGCGCAGCAGCTCGGCGGCCGTCTTGGCTCCGATCCCGGGCGCACCTGGCAGGCCGTCCGAGGGATCGCCGCGCAGCGCGATGAAGTCGGGCACCTGCTGCGGCTCGACGCCGTAGCGCTCGCGCACCTGCTCGGGCCCGAGCTCGACGGGCGGCGCGCCTCCCTTGCCCAGCTCGAGCACGGCGACCTCGGCGCTGGCGGCGGCGTAGAGGTCGCGGTCGCCGGTCACGAGCAGTGCGCGCCCGCCACGCTCCTGCTCGTCGCGCGCGACCGAGAACATCACGTCGTCGGCCTCCAGGTCGGCGCTGCCCGGCACGCTCCAGCCGAAGGACTCGAGCAGCCCCGGCGCCTTGCACCACTGCGCGGCGAGCTCGGCCGGCATCGGCTCGCGGTGGCCGTGGTAGGGCGGGTAGAGCTCGACGCGGTAGGTCGCCTGCTCGGCGCCCGTGCAGGCGACGATCGCGCGGGGACGCCCCGACGGCGGCGGGGTCTCGAGCAGCGCGAGCATCACGTTGACGGTGCCCAGCAGGGCGTTGACCGGCTCGCCGCGCTCGTCGGTGATCGATTTCGGCAGCGCGAAGTAGGAGCGGTAGAGCAGCCAGGGAACGTCGGCGACGAGCAGCGGCGCGGGCACGCGTGCAGCGTATGCGCCGGGCTCACCCGGCGACGGCGCCGCCGGTGTCAGAGCTCGTGGCGGGTGCTTGGCCCGGTGCCTCGGCGCCCCCCTGAGGGCTGGTCGAGACGGCCGCGACCGCCGGGGTGCCGGGGGCCGGAGCGGCGGGAGTCGGGGTGGTGGCGCCAGGGGCGCGTCCGCTGCGGTCGGGCTCGCGGCGAACGCTCGTGGCGCT
>DASZNB010000144.1:0-10347 GCA_035551395.1 Solirubrobacteraceae bacterium
GGTTCCCTGCAGGCGGCTAGGAAGCCTCGCGCAACTGCTGGGCTCCGGGCAGCGTCTGCAGCTTTTTGAGCGTGCGGTTCTCGATCTGGCGCACGCGCTCGCGCGTGATGTTGAAGGCGCGGCCGACCTCCTCGAGCGTGCGCGAGCGCCCGCCGACGATTCCGTAGCGCATCTCGATCACCTCGCGCTCGCGACGCGGCAGGCACGCGAGCACGCGCAGGATGTTCTCCCGGCGCAGCGCCTCGGAGGCGATCTCGAAGGGCGACGCCGAGGACACGTCCTCGACGAAGTCGGCGAGGGCCGAGTCGTCCTCCTCGCCGACCGGTTTCTCCAACGAGATCGGTTGCTGGGTGATGCGCATGATGTCGCGCACCTCGCGCACCGTGCACTCGAGGTCCGCGGCGAGCTCCGCCGAGCTCGGCTCGCGGCCGAGCTGCTGGATCAGCCGGCGTTCGGCGTGCACGAGCTTGTTCAGGCGCTCGACCATGTGCACGGGGATCCGGATCGTCCGGCCCTTGTCGGCCAGTGAGCGCGTGACGGCCTGGCGTATCCACCAGGTGGCGTACGTCGAGAACTTGTAGCCGCGGCGGTAGTCGAACTTCTCGACCGCGCGGATCAGCCCGAGCGAGCCCTCCTGGATCAGGTCCAGCAGCGTCAGGCCCCGTCCCACGTAGCCCTTCGCGATCGAGACGACGAGGCGCAGGTTGGCCTCGACCATGTGCTGCTTGGCGCCGATGTCGCCGCGCTCGATGCGCTTTGCCAGCGCGACCTCCTCCTCGCCGCTGAGTAGCGGTACGCGGCCGATCGATCGCAGGTACAGGCGCAGCGAGTCGAGGCTCGGCTCGACTGTCAGATCGACCTCCGGGCGCTTGAGCTCCTCCAGCCGTGTCTGCAGGCCCTCGAGTTGACCGTCGCGGTCGGCGGCCTCGTCTGCGAGTTCGTGCTCGCGCACGTCCGCGGTGAGCGGGTCCTCGCGCGGGGCGGGCGAGCTCGCTCCGTCGCGCGCTTCCGGCGCGACCTCGGCGGCCACCACATCGATGCCATGCTCCTCGAGATAGCTCAGCAGGTCCTGTGCCTGCTGGCGTGTGAGGTCCGCCTCCTCGAGTGCCGACTCGAGCGCCTCGGCGGCCAAGAACCCCTTCTCCTGTCCCTCGGCGATGATTCCCTGCAACTCCTCGATCTCCACCACTGCCGTCGGCGTGGTGGCCACCAGACCATCAAGCTTCTCGCTCATTGGACCCCCAAGGAATGATGCGGCTCCCCTCGGAACGGCGCCGCCGCCCCGACCTCCCCTCACCTACGCTAAGCCTCCTGTGCGTTGCGTTTGCATGGTTGCGTTTGCATGGCAGTTTCCCGTTGCGACCCGCGCGCGAATCCCCGTACCCCGATTGCCCACCGTCCACCAACACGGCGTGGATGAGCTGACTGCGGAGTGATACCAGAATCTGCGGTCGGGGGATTCGCGTCCGCGCGGGCCGTCGCGGGCCGCCCTGACCGCGCCAGCGGCGCGCTAGGCTTGCCGCGGTGCAGGCGAGCAGGGCAATCCCCACGCTGTCTCCGACGCGGGGCGCCGGCGACGATGTGCAGGCGCGCGCGCCCGCGATCGCCGTTGGCCTTTCGCGCGTCGGTGTTGTGGGGGTCGAGAAGGTGGTGCGGATTCGCGAGGAGCTGTTCCTCGCGCGCTTCGACTGCTTCGTCGATCTCGGCGGCGACCAGAAGGGCGCGCACATGTCGCGCTTCGACGAGGTCGTCAACGAGGCGATCGGCGAGGTCGTGCTCGGCGAGGCGCCCTTCCGCGCTGAGACGCTCGCCCAGCACATCGCCGAGCTGGTGCGCGCCCGTCAGGGGGCCGAGCGCGCCGAGGTGACGATCGCGGCGCGCTACCCCGAGCACAAGCCGGCGCCCGTGTCCGGCATCCAGACACAGGAGATCTACACGCTGCACGGTCGCGCGGTGGCATTCGCGCACGGCACGCGCCGCATGGTCGGCGTATCGGCCACCGGGATCACGGCGTGTCCGTGCGCGCAGGAGCTGGTGGCCGCGCGGGCGCGCGAGCGCCTCGCGGCGAAGGGTTTCCCGCCCGAGCAGATCGATGGCATCCTCGACAGCGTGCCCGTGGCGACGCACAACCAGCGTGGCATCGCGACGCTCCAGATCGGCTGCCCCGAGGAGTGCAACGAGGTGATAGACGCGACCGCTCTGCTGGCGATCGCCGAGGCGAGCATGTCCTCGGAGATCTACGAGCTGATGAAGCGAAGCGACGAGGTCGAGGTTGTCGAGAAGGCCCATCGCCGGCCACGATTCGTCGAGGACTGCGTGCGCGAGATGGTCGCAGGCGTCGTGCGCGAGTTCGGGGAGCTCGACGGTGCCAGCTTCGTCTCCGCGCGCCAGGAGAACCTCGAGACGATCCATCAGCACAACGTCGTGGCCGAGCGCCACGGTTTGCTCGCTGAGCTGGGCGCGGAGATCGCAACCGGCATCCCGGCGGCGCACCAGACGAGCCTCGAGGAGTGGCTCGACGCCGGCGCGCGCTGGTCGGCTTCCTAGCCGCCGGCCTGCGCGCGGCGCTCGCTCTGCTGGATGCGCCGACGCAGGCCGAAGAAATAGTCCAGGCCGGAGAGCACGGTCACGAGCACGGTGACGTACAGCAGCGCCGACACCCATGCCGGCTTACCGTGGACGGCGATCACGGCAAGGATCGCCGCGATCTGCAGACAGGTCTTGACCTTGCCGAACATGCTCGCCGACATCACTACACCGGCCTGCGTCGCACCGAGGCGCAGCACCGTGACCGCCAGCTCGCGCGTGATGATCACCATCGCGACCCAGGCCGCGAGCCGGTGCAGGGACACGAGCGAGATCAGCGCGGCGATGATCAGCAGCTTGTCGGCGAGCGGGTCCATCAGCTTGCCGAACGTCGTGATCTCGGCTCGCGCGCGCGCGAGGTAGCCGTCGACGAAGTCGGTCAGAGAGGCCAGCGAGAAGACAACGGCCGCGAGCACGTCGCCGACGGGCGTGTTGCCGAGCAGCGCGACGACGAGCACGGGCACGAGCATGATCCGCAGCACTGTCAGCAGGTTGGGGAGGTTCACGGGAAACACGGGCTGCGGGCATTATGGCCGCATCGCACGGCTTGGCCGAGCGGCGGGCGAGGAGAGCGGCGGCGCGCGGCTGGTATACCGGAGCGCAGGACGCGCGCGGGGCCGCACCCGCCGCGAACGAGCCCCACTTCGAGAAAGGACAGCGCCATGAAAACGCGCAAGCTGGGCCCGAGCGGTCCGCAGGTATCGGCGATCGGCCTTGGCTGTATGGGGATGTCGGCCTTCTACGGCGCGAGCGACGAGCAGGAGTCGACGCGCACGATCCAGCGCGCGCTGGACCTCGGCTGCAACTTCCTGGACACCTCGGACATGTACGGGCCGCACACCAACGAGCGACTCGTCGGCGCCGCCATCGCCGGACGGCGCGACGAGGTCTTCCTGGCGACCAAGTTCGGCATCAGGCTGGAGCCCGGCGCTGCGGGGGAGGCGCCCAAACGCTCGATCGAGGGCAGCCCGGACTATGTGCGCAGCGCCTGTGAGGGCTCGCTCCAGCGCCTCGCGGTGGACCACATCGACCTCTACTACCAGCACCGCGTCGACCCGAAGACGCCGATCGAGGAGACGGTCGGAGCAATGGCCGAGCTCGTGGCTGAGGGCAAGGTCCGTCATCTCGGCCTCTCCGAGGCGAGCGCGGAGACGATCCGGCGAGCCCACGCGGTGCACCCGATCACTGCCGTGCAGAGCGAGTTCTCGCTGTGGACACGTGACGTCGAGGAGGACGTCCTGCCGACCACGACTGAGCTCGGCATCGCGCTGGTGGCCTACTCGCCGCTCGGGCGCGGCTTCCTGTCGGGTCGCTTCAGCTCTCCCGACGAGCTCGACGAGGGTGACTTCCGCCGCCACGGCCCCCGCTTCACGGGCGAGAACCTGCAACACAACCTGAAGCTCGCCGAGCGCGTCAAACAGCTCGCAGCCGAGAAGGGCATCACCCCCGGCCAGCTGGCGCTCGCGTGGGTGCTCCATCGTGGCGAGCACATCGTGCCGATTCCCGGGACGAGGCACATCGCCTACCTGGAGGAGAACCTCGCCGCGGCCGACGTCTCGCTCAGCGAGGAGGAGGTGCGGCGGATCGCCGAGGCCGTTCCCACGGCCAGTGGCGACCGCTATGACGCAGCGGGCATGCAGACGGTCAACGTCTGAGCGTCGAGCCGCGCCGATCGCCGGTCGGCGGACCGGCGCGCTGGCGGACCGGCGCCGGACCGGCCTGGGCGCGGAGGGCGCGCCCCGGGCCGGTCAGGGGTCAGTAGCCGACCGAGTAGAGGGTCAGTAGCCGCCCGAGTGGACGGTCAGTAGCCGACCGAGTAGAAGCTGATGTGGCGGCAGCCACGCAGGCTGTAGTGCGGCAGGGCGTGGTGGCTCGTGAAGACGACGATATGAGGGTTTTCGCAGTGGATCACGCCTGATCCCTCGTGGGCATGCACGACCGTGGCGGGGTTAGTCCCCGTCCAAACGTAGTTGACGGTGTCATTGGAGTAGATGAAGTTCTTGCCGTTGCCCGCGTGGATCACGACCGTCTGGCGAGCCGGCCAGCCGGAGGCGTGGTAGTCGCCCCAGATGACGTCGCCGGCGGAGCCACCGTAGATCGTGTCGTTGCCGTATCCGCCGAGCAGGTAGTTGTGCGAGCCCGAGCGGCCCTGCAGGACATTGGTCCGGCCAGCGGCACCCTTGTCCATCACGAGGTGCTCGTCGGGCGGCCAGCCGGCGTGACTGGTCATCGCCAGCGCGGGGACGGCGAGGGTCAGCGAGGCGAGCAGCGCAAGTGCGGGCAGCGCCCGGCGCAGGCTCGGCCGGGCGCTCCCGACGCGGGGGAGGGGGCGGCTGCTCGCGGATCGTCTCATCGCCATTGCATCGTCGAACACGCGGTTACCCGCCCGAGTTTCGCCGGCAACTCGGACATCCGGCCACTCGCGCCTCCCACGGGTCGCCGGCGCCGCTCGGCCGGGCACGGGCGGGGGCGCGCCGTTGTGCGCGTCTTGCGGCGGCGTCCCCCGCGCGCCGGGCGCTAGGGTTGGGCGCATGCCCCTGATCCCGATGGTCATCGAGCGCACCTCGCGCGGCGAGCGCGAGTTCGACATCTACTCGCGCCTGCTCAACGAGCGCATCATCTTTCTCGGCACGCCGATCGACGACCAGGTGGCCAACCTCGTCGTCGCCCAACTCCTGCACCTGGAGAGCGACGACCCGGAGAAGGACATCTCGATCTACATCAACTCGCCGGGCGGCTCGATCTACTCGGGACTGGCGATCTACGACACGATGAAATTCATCAAACCGGACGTCTCCACGATGTGCGTGGGGGTGGCGATGTCGATGGGGTCGCTGCTGCTCGCCGCCGGTGCGAAGGGCAAGCGCGCGTGCCTGCCCAACTCGCGCATCCTCATCCACCAGCCCTCCGCGGGCTTCGAAGGGCAGTCCACGGACATCGAGATCCACGCCCGCGAGATTCTCAACATGCGCGCGCGGATCGACGAGATCTACGCGGCCCATACCGGCAGGCCGACGGAGGAGGTTCGCCAGGACATGGAGCGCGACCGCTTCTTCACCGCCGAGCAGGCGCTCGAGTACGGCATCGTCGACAAAGTGCTGCAGAGCCACTGACCCGACCGCGGGGAGCTCGACGGTAGGGATGTCCGCCCTGACGCCGACCGAGAGGCTGCTGCTCGCCGGCGTGGCGCTGGTGGCGGCGCTCGCCGGAGTTGCCGACTACGCCGCCTGGCCGGCGGTGCCGCGCTTTTTGATCGCGACCGTGGCGCTCGCCGGTCTCGCCTGGGTCGTGTCCTTCGCCACCGAGCAGCTCGGCGAGCGCTTCGGCCCGGGCGTGACCGGCATGATGCAATCGACGCTCGGCAACCTGCCGGAGCTGTTCGTCGTGATCTTCGCGCTGCAGAAGGGCGAGCTCGTCGTCGCGCAGACGGCGATCGTCGGCTCGGTTCTCGCCAACGCGCTGCTCGTGCTCGGCCTCGTGATCGTCGTCGGCGCCCGGCGCTCGCCCGACGGCATGATGCGCTTCTCCCCGCGACTGCCCCGGGACACCGCGACGCTGCTGCAGGTGACGGTCTTCATCATCGTCCTGCTGGGCCTGTCGTTCGCGGCACACGATCCCGCCAGTCATCACGTCAAGACGATCTCCATCGTCGGCGCCGCCTGCCTGCTCGTCGTCTACCTCGCCTGGGCCGTTCCCTATCTGCGCGCTGATCAGGCCCCCGGCGAGGCGCGCCCGACGGACGCCGAGGAGCCGTCCTCGCAGGCGGTCCCAGCGGCGGGCTCGAAGCGCGGCCCGCGCCTGTCCCTGCCGCTCACGCTCGCGCTGCTGCTCGTTGCCGGCGCCGGCTCCGCGTTCGTCTCGGACTGGTTCATCAACGGACTGCGCCCGGCGATCGACCAGCTGCACATCTCCGCGGCGTTCGCGGGGCTCGTGATCGTGGCGATCGCGGGCAACGCGGTGGAGAACACGGCCGGACTCGTGCTCGCCTGGAAGGGGCGATCCGACCTGGCGATCTCCGTCGTCAAAAACTCCGTGGCGCAGATCGCCGCCTTCCTGTTCCCGCTGCTCGTGCTGATCTCCTTCGCGCTGAAGACGACGCTGACCTTCTCGCTCGCACCTGTCTACATCGGCGCGCTGGCGCTCACCTCGCTGGTCCTCTGGCAGGTCACGGGCGACGGCGAGGCGGCCGAGTTCGAGGGCTGGGCGCTCGTCGCCGCCTACGTGATCCTCGGCACGCTGACGCTTTACGAGTAGCTCGCTCTGCGCGCGCGCAAATCGCCCCCCGCGCCGGCCGCCGTTCAGCCGCGCGCGAGCCCGCCGATCAGCGCCCCGGCGATGCCTCCCGCGCCGGCCGCCTCGGCGCTGCTGCCGACGCCCTCGAGCGGCGCGATGAACAGCGTCTGGATGGCCAGGCGGCCCGGCCCCGTGAAGCGGTTCCAGGTGAGCTTGCCGCCGCCGCCGAAGATCCCGGTCTTCAGACCCATCGTGACGGCTTCCAGCTTGACGGTGGGGTCCTTGTAGAGCCAGCCTCCCGCCTCGACGTCGAGCTGCTCGCCCTCTATCAGGTTGACGAGGAACACGTTGCCGTGCCCGTGCAGCCACACGAGCGCGTCGCCGTCGGTGGCGCGGAACTTGTCCATGAAGAACCCCGAGCCGCCGAGCAGCATGTTCTGCACGCCCTTGATCCGTTCGAAGCTGTAGTCGAGGTTGTCCGTGGCCGCGATGAACTGGTGCTCGCGCACGTCGAGTCCCTCGCCCTGGCGCAGGTGCAGGGCGACGCACTGCCCGGGAGAGTCGCGCGAGAAGGCCACGCGACCGGATCCGGAGGTGCGCGTGACGAAGAACTCCAGGCCGGCGATCTTGCGCTTGATCGCGCCAGGCAGTTTCTTTAGCTCGATGTTCAGCTGCGTCTCCTTCCACAGCAGCACGTGGTGCTCGAACATCACAGCCTGTGCCCCGATCTCGATCTGCAGCTCGGGCACGAGCTCGCCACGGATGTGGTAGGTGACGCCGGCGAAGGTCTCGTCGTGTACGGCCGTGGGGATCGGCTCGGGGAGGTGCATGGCGGCGCTGTCTCCTTCTCTCGATGGACGGACCGGCGGCACGAGCTTCTCGCCTGCCGGGCTCGCCGTCAACCCCGGCTTCGGGCGCTCGCCCCGCCGGGCTCAGCGCGCTAGACTGCGTTGCACCTCGCGCTTGGGCGGGGTTTTTCTTCGCCCAAGGCCGCTACAACGACGACGCAGGGATTTCTGATCATGGCCCGCGGAGATGTCCGAATCGCTATCACCCTCGCCTGCGAGGAGTGCAAGCATCGCAACTACCAGACCAACAAGAGCAAGCGCAACAACCCTGACCGGGTGACGCTTCGCAAGTACTGCCGCTGGTGCCGCAAGCACACCAGTCATCGGGAGACCCGTTAGCGCGGGAGCGCTGCTGTGGCCCGTGACCGTAAACGTGCAAAGCAACGCCGCGAGCGCGCCGGCCGATCGCCGGGCGCGTCCGCTCGCTCCGCCCAGGCGACCACGCCGAGCCAGCCCGCGCGGGAGGATCTCCCGGGCGCGCTCGACCACGCCTCCGGCGAGGTCGACGAGTTTGACGCCGCCCTCGTGCGCGGCGCCGGCGGCATGCCGGCGGCGCCAGAGGGCAGCGAGCTCGAGCTCGGCGAGGACGAGCTCGACGGCAGCGAGGACGAGCTGCAGGAGATCCAAGGCCCGGGCCGCCCGCCCGCGCGCGGCGGCGGCACTGGTGGTGGCGGCGACGGGGCCGGCGGCCCCGGGCGTCCCTCAGGCGCCCCGCTTCGTGGCGGCAACCGCGTCGTCGGCTTCCTCAGCGCGAGCTGGGCGGAGCTCCAGCGTGTGCAGTGGCCAGATCGTCGTCAGGTCACGCAGGCGACCGCTGTCGTGCTGGGCTTCGTGGCGATCGCAGGCGCCTACCTCGGCCTGGCCGACTACGTCGCGAAGGAACTCGTCGAATTCGTCCTGTAGTCCCCGCGGGCGTCGTGAGCGTGGCGCAGAGCGCTCCAGCCATCGGGCCGTCCCCAACCGCCCCTGAATCTCTCGAGGAACCCTGAATGTTTCGCTGGTACGTCGTCAACACATACTCCGGTCACGAGAACAAGGTCAAGCACAACCTCGAGCACCGGCTGATCTCGCTCGGGCAGCAGCGGGCCGTGCGCAGCGTCGTCGTCCCCACCGAAGCCGTGTCGGAGATGAAGGACAACCAGAAGGTCACCGTCGAGAAGCGCACGATGCCCGGCTACGTGCTCGTCAACATGGAGCTCAACGAGGACTCCTGGGGAGTGGTCAAGGGCACCCCCGGCGTCACCGGGTTCGTCGGCGCCTCCCAGGAGCCGGTGCCGCTGACCCAGAGCGAGGTCGATCGTCTGCTGCACAAGGAGGTCGCGACGGCGACCCGTACGCGCGCCCAGTTCTCGATCGGCGAGTCCGTCAAGGTGGTCTCTGGCCCGCTGTCCGACTTTTCCGGCGAGATCTCCGAGATCAACGAGGACGCCGCCAGGCTCAAGGTGCTGGTATCAATCTTCGGCAGAGAGACACCAGTCGAAGTGCAATTCGATCAAGTAAAGAAGCTCTGACCGAGCCGATGGCCTGCGCGAGGCGGCGTCCTCGGGCGCTCGTGTACCGAAACCGGGAGACACTCGCTACGCTCCCATCCCCGTTTCGGCCAGCACACTTCGCTTCCTGCGTCTTTGCCTCGCGTGACCCTCGACTCGCTCAACTCGCCGCCCCCACTACCCTCTAGACCACCCAGAAGAAGAGACGATCCCGAATGGCCAAGAAGGTACTCACGACGATCAAGCTGCAGGCGAATGCCGGGCAGGCGAGTCCCGCCCCGCCGGTCGGCCCTGCGCTGGGCCAGCACGGGATCAACATCATGGAGTTCTGCAAGGCGTTCAACGCGCAGACGCAGAGCGAAACCGGGACGGTCATCCCGGTCGTGATCACGGTCTATGAGGATCGCTCGTTCACATTCGTCACGAAGACGCCGCCTGCCGCCGTCCTGATCCGCCAGGCGATCAAGATCAACAAGGGCTCAGGCGAGCCCAACCGCGTGAAGGTCGGCACGATCACGCAATCTCAGCTGCGCGAGATCGCAGAGCGCAAGCTCGAGGACCTGAACGCCAACGACGTCGACCAGGCGTCGAAGATCATCGCCGGTACGGCGCGCTCGATGGGCGTGGACGTGGCGTCATGAGCAAACACGGCAAGCGCTACGCGGAGGTGCTCGCGAAGGTCGACCGCGACCGCGAATACGAGCCCGCCGAGGCGATCGCGCTCGTGCGCAGCCTGACAGGCGCGAAGTTCGACGAGTCGATCGAGGTCCACGTCCGCACGGGACTGAACGTGCGCCACGCCGACGAGCAGCTGCGCGGCACGATCGCGCTCCCCAACGGCCTCGGCAAAGACGTCAAGATCGCCGTCTTCGCGCAGGGCGAGAAGGTGCGCGAGGCAGAAGACGCCGGTGCCGATCACGTCGGCGGCGACGACCTCGCGAAACGTATCGAGGAGGGCTTTGACGACTTCGACCTGACGATTGCGACGCCCGACATGATGTCCGTCGTCGGGCGCCTCGGCCGGATCCTCGGTCCCTCGGGCAAGATGCCGAACCCGAAAGTCGGGACCGTGACGATGGATGTCGCCAAAGCCGTCGAAGAGTCCAAGTCCGGCAAGGTCGAATACCGCACCGACCGCACCGCGATCGTGCACCTCGTGATCGGCAAGGCGAGCTTCGGCGAGGACGCGC